>DATHBT010000326.1:0-22095 GCA_035295985.1 Pyrinomonadaceae bacterium
GGACTTAAACGCGCGGGGGTTTTGCAACTCAGAAAATTACTGGAGGAAAGAGTATGGCAAGCAGAAAGAAGGGGAGCGGCAGCAGCGGCGGCGCCGGCGGTAGCGGCGGCAGGAGCGGCGGGAGCAGGGGTGGGAGCAGCGGCAGTGTGTTGAACGCGCCGCTCGACGCGGTGGGCGGCGCGCTCGAACGCGGGCGCGACATCGCCGGCGAGGTGGCCGAGCGCGCTTCGAGTCTGTCACAGTCGGCGCTCGAATCGCTGGCAAACACGGCCGAGAGTGTCAGCCCTTCGGCGGCCGAGTTGATCCGGCCGGCGGGCGCTCGCGGCGGAGGTAATCGGCCTTCCGCGCGGACGCGCACCAAGCCTTCAAGCTCGAAGTCGGGCGGCTCGCGTTCGGCCGCGAAGAGCGCGCGTAAGGCCGCTTCGCAGGCCGCTTCGGGGACGCGGGAGGCGGCACGCGCCGTCGGCAGCGCGACGAAGGCCGCGGCGAGCACCGCGCGCGGCGCGGCCGGCTCGACTCGCGGCGGTTCAAGTTCGGGCGGCTCGAAGTCGGGCGGCTCGAAGTCGGCAGGATCGAAGTCCGGCTCGTCCGGCTCGGGCGGGAAGAAGTCCGGCGGCAAGGGGTCGGGCGGATCGAAGTCCGGCGGGAAGAAGTCGGGCGGCAGGGGAAGGTAGTTCGAGTATCCGGCCGTCAACCGGGCAGGGCCGCGTGGGGTGTGCGACAAAGGTCACACGCCCGGCGCGGCCCGTCTTTGCTAATCAGTTCGGGTAGCGGGAGGTCAGTACCGCCCGCGGTAGCGGGCGGGTACTGTCGCGGCCGAGAACCGCCCGCGGTAGCGGGCGGTTCTGACCTGCACGCCCGCCCGCGATCCGCTTTAGTCGTTAGCTTCGCTCTTGGGCGCGGGCGGCAGGTTCTTGCGCTCGAACTCCGGTAGCAGGCCGCGCTCGCGGTAGAGGCGCAGCTTGTTGTGGAGCGTCTTGAGGCTGATCTGTAGAAGTTCGGCGGCGCGCGTCTTGTTGTTGTCGGTCTTCTGGAGCGTGCGCAGGATCATCTGCCGCTCGACCTCTTCGAGCGGCGTGCCGACGGGGAGCATGACCGTGTCCTCGCTGCGGGCGCGCGCGCGCTGGTCGAGCGGGTAGGGCGCGATGTGGTGGCGCTCGACCGTGTCGCCGGAGCAGATGATCACGGCGCGCTCGATCACGTTGCGCAGCTCGCGCACGTTGCCGGGCCAATGGTGCGCCCGCAGAACTTCGAGCGCCGCGGGACTCAACCGGCGCGCGGGCCGCCCGTGCCGCGCCGCGAGGCTTTCGACGAAGCGGCCGGCGAGCAGCGGCAAGTCATCCTTGCGCTGCCTGAGCGGCGGCAGCTCAATCGTGATGACGTTCAGGCGGTAGAGCAAATCTTCGCGGAACGAGCCGGAGCGGACGGCGTCCTGGGGGTCGCGGTTCGTGGCGGCGAGCACGCGCACGTCAACCGGAATCTCCTGCGAGCCGCCGAGCCGCCGCACCGTGCGCTCTTCGAGAACGCGCAGGAGTTTCGCCTGCAAGGGGGTCGGCATCTCCGCGATCTCGTCGAGCAGGAGCGTGCCGCGGTTCGCCAGCTCGAAGCACCCCACCCGGCGAGAGGACGCGCCGGTGAAAGAGCCGCGCTCGTGGCCGAACAGCTCCGACTCCATCAGCGTCTCAGGGATCGCGGAGCAGTTGATGGCGACGAACTCCGCGTCACGGCGGGGGCTGAGTTCGTGGATCGTGCGTGCGACCATCTCCTTGCCCGTCCCCGACTCGCCCGTGAGCAGCACCGAGGCGGACGACGAAGCCACCTGCTCGACCAGGGTATAGACCCGCTGCATCGGATCGGAAGCGCCGACGAGCTTGCCGAACTGCTCGCGCGTGCGCGGGAACTCGGCCGGGCGCTCGCCCGCGTCAGGCCCGATCCCGGCCGCCGCCGTCGCGGTCTCTTCAAAGTCTATGGAGTCGGGCGGGTTCACCATCACTTCGAGTGTATCACACGGCGGGGGGGCAATCGGCGGGCGTGGTTCGGCGGCGAAGAAGTCTGCGACGGCGCGCGCCAGCGCCGCGGCGGTTGACTCCGCGGGGCGGATGTCAACGCGGAGGCCGTGGTCGGCGGCCGTCCGCGCGGTGACTTCGCCGATGCAGGCGACGCGGGCCGTGCCGAGCACCGGCGCGAGATCGTGCGTGTCGAAGAGGCGCGCGAAATTTTTGACGGCCGAGGGGCTGGCGAAGGTGACGCAGTCCACGCCGCCGCCGACGAGCAGCGCCTCCACCTTCGCGCGGTCGGTCGTCCTCGGCGGCACGGTGCGGTAGGCGGTCACGGCGTCAACGCGCGCGCCGGCCTCTCCGAGAGCGCGCGGCAGGAAGTCGCGCCCGGCGGAGGCGCGCGGCAGCAGGAAGTTGAGCCGGTCGAACTTCTCCCGCCCGCCGAGGTAGCTCTCCAAAGCTGAGAAGACGCCCTCGGCCCTGAACTCTTCGGGCACGACATCGACGTGAACGTGCGCGTCCGTCAAACGCTCGGCCGTCGCCGTGCCGACGGCGCAGACGCGCAACTCGTCCAGGTCGTTTACTCCGCGGCCCAGGGCGGCCAGGCGGCGCAGGAAAAAGTCCACGCCGTTCGCGCTCGTGAAGACGAGCCAGTCGTAGCCGAACAGGTTTTCAATCGCCTCATCCAACTCGGCGTAAGATTCCGGCTCGACGATCTCGATGGTCGGGCACGCGACGACGCGCGCGCCGTAGCCCTCAAGCTCCGCGGCGAACTCTGCCGCCTGCGCGAGCGCGCGCGTCACGACGACCGTGCGCCCTTCGAGCGGCCTCACCGGTTCACCTTCCGAATTCATCCACTGGTGTCTGAAAAATTGTAGGGGCAGGGCTCGTCCCTGCCCGCAGCGTGCGACAGCGCGCTCAACCTCTTCATCCGGCTTCAACCTCGAAAGCGGGCGTGACTTCGTTCGCGCCTGTGCGCTCAGCGGGCAGGGACGAGCCCTGCCCCTACGAAGCTATCCGGCGTTAGTAGTTTCAGCGAGCAGTTCGTCCGCGCCCTGTTCACGCAGCCGCGCGGCGAGCGTCTCGCCCGCGCGAACAGCGTGCGAGGCGTCGTCCTGGACCACATCGCGAAGCACGCGCCCGCCGCCCGGCCCGGCGACGAGTCCTTCGACTCGCAGGCGCGCGCCCGCGACGGTCGCGTGGGCGGCGATGGGCACGAGGCAGCCGCCGCCGAGCGAGCGCAGCAGCGCGCGTTCGGCCTCGCACGCCATGCGTGTTTGAGGGTCGTCGAGTAGCGAGACGAGTTCGTTCGTGTCGGCGTCGTCCACTCGCGTCTCGACTCCGAGCGCGCCCTGACCGACGGCTGGCAGCATCTCGGCGGTCGAGAGCGCGGCGCTGATGCGGTTCTCGAATCCGAGCCGGCGCAAGCCCGCCGAGGCGAGGATGACTGCATCGAACTCGCCCGCGTCGAGTTTTCGCAGCCGCGTGTCCACGTTGCCGCGCAGTTCTTTGATCGACACGTCGGGCCGCAGGTGCTTGAGCTGCGCGCGCCGCCGCTGGCTCGAAGTGCCGACCACCGCGCCGCGCGGCAAGTCCGCGAGCGAGCCGGCGGGGTGGTTAGCGCCCGCGCGCAGCACGAGCGCGTCGCGCGCATCTTCGCGCTCCGTCACGGCCGCGACATGCAAGCCTTCCGGCAGCACCGTCGGCAAGTCCTTGAGCGAGTGGACGGCGATGTCTATCCGCCCGGAGAGCAGGGCCTCCTCCAGCTCCTTCGTGAACGCGCCCTGCCCGCCGATGACGGAGAGCGGCGCGTCGCGCAGCACATCGCCCGAAGTCTTCACGACCTCGATCTTAACTTCGACGCCCGGCCACGCCGCGGCGAGCCGCGCCCTGACCCACTCGGCCTGCCACAGCGCCAGCTTCGAGCCGCGCGAGCCGATGACGAAATTGTCTCTCATCAAAAACTTGTCCGCTGTCCGTGGTCGGTTGTCCGTTGTTCGCTCCTGATAGGCGCGATACCCACGCTGTGACGCGGAGGCCGACGCGGCACGTGCAACGGACAACCGACCACGGACTACTGACAGCCTTTCAGTCTTCCAATCCGAAGATGTCGCGCCAGGCCTGCACGTTCTCGGCGTCGCCGGTGTCGTGGGAGCGGCGGAGGCGGCTGATGACGGGGTGCGAGATTTTGTTGACGACCGAGGTGAGAAGGCTTTCGACGGCGCGCTCCTGTTCGGGCGTCAGGTCGCCGAGCCGGTTGCGCTGCCGCCGGAGTTCGGCGCGGGCGATCTCGTCGAGTTTGCCGCGCAGGGCCGCGACCGTCGGGCCGAGGTCGAGCGAGCGCAGCGCCTCCTGGAACTGCATCACCTCGGACTCGACGATCAGCTCGGCGCGCTCGGCCTCGCGCTCGCGCTCGCGTATGTTTGAGGCGATGACCGCTTCGAGGTCGTCAACGTCGAAGACGAACAGGTTGTCGATCTCGCCGACGGCCGGATCGACGTTGCGCGGGACGCTGATGTCGATGAAGAAGGCCGGGCGGTTGCGCCGCGCCTCGATTGCCGCCCCCGCGTCCTGCGGCGTGATGACGAACCCTTCGGCCGCGGTCGAGCAGATGACTATGTCGGCCTCCGCAAGGTGCTGCGCGAGCGCGTCGAACTCGACGGCCTCGCCGCCGAAGCGCGCGGCGAGCCGCGCCGCGGTCTCGAAAGTCCTGTTAGTTACGAGCACGCGCGAAGCGCCGGCACTCCTTAAATGTTCCGCCGCAAGCTCCGCCATCTCGCCCGCGCCGACCAAGAGCACCGTCGCGCCTTCGAGCGAGCCGAAGATTTTGCGGCCCAGCTCGACGGCCGTGTAGCTGATCGAAACGGCCGAGGCCGCGATCCCCGTCTCCGTGCGCACCCGCTTGGCTACGCGCAGGGCGTGATGAACGAGCCGGTGGATGACGCGGCCCGCCGTACCGGCCGTGACGGCGATTGAGTAGGCGCGGCGCACCTGCCCCAAGACCTGCGGCTCGCCGACCACCATCGAGTCGAGCGACGAGGCGACGCGGAAGACGTGTCGGACGGCCGCCTCCTCGGCGTGGACGTAGAGGTGGCTGGCGAAGATTTCCGGCGGCACGCCGCGCGTCCGGCTCAGGAAGTCGCCTACCTGCGCCGCCGCCCGCGCGCCGCCCGCGCGGCCGGCGTTAGCCAGCACCTCGACGCGGTTGCACGTCGAGACGATCAGTCCCTCGGTGATCACCTCGCCGTCCACGAGCGCCTGTAGGCTCTCCGCGCATGCCTCGTCCGAGAACGCGAGCCGCTCGCGCACCTCGACCGGCGCGATCTTGTGGTTTAAGCCTACGAGGACGATGGACATAAAAGAAGCCGTCGGCGATCAGCCGCCGGCAGGTCAGCTCCGACCCGCCGGGTCGGTGGCGTAAGCAACCCCTCCACCTCTGTTACGCGAAATCCTAGAGGCCCGAAGGTCGCGTCAGGTCTCCCCGCCTTCGGCTGGCGGCTACCCGAACACGTGATAGCCGCCCATCAGGCGCGTGCCGAGGAAAGTGAACAGGACAAGCGCGAAGCCGGCGACGCCGACCCAGGCGGCTTTTCGCCCGCGCCACTGGGCGCGGAAGTGGATCATCGTCAGGTAGAGCAGCCACGTGAGCACGGCGAAGATCTCTTTCGGGTCGTTGTGCCAGACCGTGCCGGTGCGGGCCGAAGACCAGACGACGCCCGTGACGATGCCGAGCGAAAGCAGCGCGAAGCCGATGCCGGCGGCCGTCTGCCCGATGTCGTCAACGGTCGAGAGCGCGGGCAGGCGGTGGAAGAAGGAGCTGAAGGTTTTCAGCTTCAGCTCGCGCTCCTGCCACAGGTACATCACGCTCGCGGCGAAGACGACGAAGAAGGCCGCGTAGGCGAAGATCAGCAGCGTCGTGTGGACGGGGAAGAGCCAGGAGGCGACCCCCTCGGTCACGCCCGCGCCGGTCGAATCTCCGCGGACGAGCAGCGCGGCCGTCGTCAGGAAGGAGACGAGCGGCATCGTCAGGACGCCGAGCGCGAGCACGCGGTAGCGCAAAGAGGCCAGCCCGTAGGCGACGACGAGCGTCCAAGCCAGAAACGACAGCGTCTCGCGCAGGCCGAAGAGCGGGTAGTGGCCGTCCTGCCACCAGTCGGCGGCCAGCGCGATGGTGTGCGCGGCGAAGCCGGCCGCGAGCGAGAAGACGGCCGTGCGGTCAACCGCCCGCCGCTTGCTGACGAAGGCGAGGACGGCGTGGATGGCCGCGATCACGTAGGCCGTGAGCGCGACGAGCAGCAGGTACTTCACGCGACG
This sequence comes from Pyrinomonadaceae bacterium, assembly GCA_035295985.1. Classification (GTDB taxonomy): domain Bacteria; phylum Acidobacteriota; class Blastocatellia; order Pyrinomonadales; family Pyrinomonadaceae; genus JAIVGV01. The sequence goes on from DATHBT010000326.1 coordinate 6,312, forward strand.
AGCAGCAGGTGTTTCATCAGAAGCGGCACGCAGCGGCGCGCCGTACGAGAGAGGAGCAAGCGCCATTCTAGTTGACCGCCGTGCGGGCCGGCAAGCGTGACGAAAAGCGGCGCGCGGTTGAAAGCATCGGCGAGTCCGTGCGAAACTGCCCGTGCCGGCCAGCCTTTCCGTCAGACCGTAGAAGAGGACTTTGAGAATGGGGACGCCCAGCCGCGAAGACGCCTGGAACCTGCTCTGCGAGTACACGAAGGGCGACAGCCTGCGCCGCCACGCCGTCGCCGTCGAGACGGCCATGCGCGCCGCCCAAGCGCGCTACGGCGGCCCCGATGATAACTCCGACGAATGGGCGCTCGCCGGCCTCCTCCACGACTTCGATTACGAGATGTTTCCGGGTGCGGACGAGCACCCCTTCAAGGGCGCGAACATACTCTGCGGGCGCGGCTACCCAGACCACATCGTACGCGCCATCCTCGGCCACGCGACCTACACGGGCGTCCCGCGCGATACGATGATGGCCCGCGCCCTGTTCGCCACGGACGAGCTGTGCGGCTTCCTCGTCGCCTGCGCGCTCGTGCGCCCCGATAAGAGTCTGGACAATCTCGAAGTGAAGTCGGTCAGGAAGAAACTGAAGGACAAGGCGTTCGCCCGGACGGTCAACCGAGACGACATACACCAGGGCGTCGCCGAACTCGGCGTCGATCTGGACGAGCACATACGCTTCGTCATCGACGCGCTCCGCCCCGTGCAGCGGGAGATAGGTTTGAACGGCGGGGCGGGGCAAACTAACGAGGGCGCGGGCCGGGCCGAGGCGGCGGCGCAGTCGCAAGTCAACTGATGTTTACCGGCGTGGGCGCGAGCGGGCCGCGTTCCGGCGGCGGCTCGCGGCGGGGTGTGAAGAGTGCGAAGGCGAGATAGACGGCGAGGGTGAGCGCGAGCGAGACGAGCGCGGCGGCGGCGGCCTGCAGCTTGCGGCGGCGCGCGGTGTGGCGATAGACGAAGACGCTCGCGTAGGTGATCGCGGCCAGCGGCAGCAGCGGCGCGGCGAGGACGAGCCAGCCGGCACTCCCATTCGGCCCCGCCCGGCCCGTCAGCAGGTAGAGCAGCCCGGCGCTCCCGCCCGTGCCCGCCACGACGGCCGCGAGCGACGCGATGACCAGCAGTTTCCAGCGCACGGCGTCTTACGGTCTCGACCCGACTCCTCTTTGTAGAGCGTTAGTGTCCGACGAGGTAAATCATGCGGCCCTTGCGGTGAGGCGGGCCAAGCATAGCACAGGGCGGAAAGGCCGTGAATAGGAGCTATAGCCGTTAGCTGTTAGCCGTTAGCCGGGAGGGAACAGCTTTCAGCTTTGGATAGTCTCCGGCTTCTGTTTAGCTGACAGCACCTTTTCACGATTCACGTTCTTATGGATGTTGCCAGAAGCACGCTGCTCTTCCTGTCGCGGCAGGAGGGGCTGAAGGATTTCGCCACGCGGTTCAGCCCGTTCAAGCGGCTGACGACGCGGTTCGTCGCGGGCGAGGACATCGAGGAGGCGGTCGAGGCCATCCGCGCCATCAACGCGACGGACGCGTCCGCCTCGTTCGACCACCTGAACGAGTCGGTCACGACCGTGGCCGAGACCGAGGGCGAGGTGCGCGAGTACCGCCAGATTCTCGCGCGCATCGCGGAGACCGGCATCGACTCGAACGTCTCGATCAAGCTGACGCAGTTCGGCCTTGAGATCGACCCGGAGCTGGCCTACCGCAACGCGCGCGCCGTCGTGGCCGACGCCGCCGAGCGCGGCAACTTCGTCCGCGTGGACATGGAGCAGTCGTCGGTCACGCAGGTCACCATCGACATCTTCAAGCGGCTGCGCGCGGAGTTCGATCTGAACACGGTCGGCATCGTCTTGCAGTCGTACCTGCGCCGCACTTACGACGACGTGCAGGACATGCTCAAAATCCCGGCGCGCATACGCATCTGCAAGGGCGCGTACAACGAGCCGCCGGAGGTGGCGTTCCCCGACAAGAAGGACGTGGACGACAACTACGTGCGCGTGATGAAGGCGCTGCTCTCGAGCGGCGTCTATCACGGCATCGCGACGCACGACGAGCGGATGATCGAGGCGACCATCGAGCACGCCAGCCGCGAGGGGATCAGTAAAGAGGCGTTCGAATTCCAGATGCTCTACGGCGTGCGGCGCGATCTTCAGGTTCAGCTCGCGCGCGACGGCTACCGGATGCGCGTTTACGTGCCCTACGGGCGGCACTGGTACCCGTACTTCATGCGGCGGCTGGCGGAGCGGCCGGCCAACGTCTGGTTCGTCTTGAAGAACATGATGAAGGGCTGAGGGGGCGCGCGCCGCCGTCAGGGGCGCGCTGTGGCGACGATGCAAAATCTCTTATGGATACTCTGGGCCGTGCTGGGGCTGGTGCTGATCATCGGGGAGATTTTCACGCCCGGCTTCGTGCTGCTCTGGTTCGGCGTCGGCGCTTTGGCCGCCGCGCTCGCGGGCCTCGTGGGCTTGAGCTTCCCCGTCCAGTTCCTCGTCTTCTGCGCCGTCTCCGTGGGGCTGACGCTCGCCTCGCGCACCATCTTCTCGAAGTACTTCGTCCGCACCGAGGAGGAGGGCGGCGCGCTCAAGGTCGGCGTGGACGCACTGCCGGGCAAGGTCGGGACGGTCGTCGCGTCGAGCGCGGGCGCGCTGAAGGAGGGCGCGGTCAAGGTCTTCGGCTCGACGTGGACGGCCTACCCGGCCGAGGGCGAGGACCCGCTCGAAGCGGGCGACCGCGTCGTTGTGGAGAGCGTGCGCGGGGCTTCCATCTACGTCCGCCGCTTCCCCGACGAGCCGGACTGGCGTCAGCGCGCCCTGCCGGAGAAGGAAGAGAACTCCTGAGCGCGGTCGGTAGAAGCCGAAGAAAAAGCGGAGGGGGCGCGGATCGAAAGATGATCCGCGCCCCCTCCGGCGTGTGGGAAGTTAGCGGCGGGCGTCGCGCTTGTTGAACTCAACAAGCGCGACGCCCGTCGGGGTTTAGGGCGGGCCGAAGCGGCTGCGGTACTCCTGCGAGTTGACGAAGCCGAAGACCATCGTGCGGAAGTCGTTCGGGTTCGCGTTCAGGTAGTTGAGCCACGCGTTGAAGCCGGTCGACTCGGGGTCGCGCCTGAGATACCCGAAGTACTGCATCAGCACGAAGACCCGGTTGAAGGCCGCCGCGACGAACGCCTGGTTGTCGACGATCTCGCGGAAGACCTGCGCGCGGGTCTTGGCCCCCGAGTTCAGGTCTGCGACGAGCTGGTTGCGGGTCGCGGCCGGGATGGACGCGCCCGTGTTCGCGATCAGCCGATCCACATAGGCCTCGTTCGAGAGGGCGTCGTAGATCGCGCCGAACTCCGGCCGCTGCGTGAAGTCGTCCGGGAAGCGCGCGCGGTTGGCGAGCACCTCCGCGTCCGTGTCCCCGCCGAGCGCCATCAGGTCGCGCAGGAATTCGCGGAAGGTCGGCAGCCGCCCGAACGCCGCGATGTAGGAGCGGACGGCGAACGCGCCGCGCAGCTCGAACTCGGGCGAGCGGAAGAAGGACGACGAGACCGTCACGCGATCGCAGGCGACCGACGGCGAGTTCGGGTCGTTGTTGAACTGGTTGGGGCAGTTCTTCAAGACGTTCACCCACGCCTGGAACCCGGCCGGATCCGGCTCGCGCCCGAGGAAGTCGAGGTAGTGTTGCCGGACGAACGTCTCGGGGATGTCGATCGGGTTGGCCGAGCTCGGCGTCGTGTCGTTGTCGGTGATGGTGACGGTGGCCGTCGCCGGTGCGCCGAGAGTGGAGTTGAACGGATCGCTGAGCGTGACGCTCAGCGTCTCGTCACCCTCAACCCTCAGGTCGTCGATGACGGAGAGCCGGACGGTTCTCGACGCCTCGCCCGCGGCGAAGTAGAGCCGGCGCGTGAGTGTCGAGTAGTCGGTGCGCTCGGAGGCCGTCACCGGAACCGTGCTGATCTCGACCGAGGCCGCGCCCGTGCCGCCCGTGCGCGTCACGGTGATTTCGAGCGTGAGCTGACCTTCGCCGACCGTGTAGGTGGCCGCGCTGAGCTGGAACGAGCCGAGCGTGGCGGCCGACGGGAAGGGCTGGACGGCCGGGTCGATGTCGCTGGCCGGGTTGTTGGTCAGGCGCGTGACGACGCTGCCGTTGGGGTTGGCGGCGTAGATTTCGAGGTTGTCGGCCCCGTCTCGGTTGCTCACCCAGACGAGGCGCGAGCCGTCGGAGGCGGTCGTCGGATCGAGGTCGAAGGCCGCGTTGTCCGTGATGCGGATCGGGTTCGACCCGTCGGCGTTCGTCAGATAAATCTCGTCGTTGCCGTCGCGATCCGACTGGAAGTAGAAGCGGCCCGCCGGCCAGGCCGGGTGCACGTCGTTGAAGGAGTTGGTGGTCACGCGCTGGATGCCCGTGCCGTTGATGTTCTGGCGGTAGATCTCGAACTTGTCGCCGTCGCGGTTCGAGGCGAAGGAGATCAGGGTGCCGGCCGCGGTGAGCAGCCATGCCGGGTCGTTGTCGTCCGCCGCGTTGTTAGTGATGTTGGTCTGGCCCGTGCCGTCCGTGTTCATCAGATAGACTTCGTCGTTGCCGTCGCGGTGGCTGACGAAGGCGATGCGCGGGGTGGTGACGGAGAGCGACCAGGCGGGCGAGAAGTCCTCGGCCGCGTTGTTCGTCAGCCGCGTGGCCGCGCCGCCCTCGGCGCTGACGACGTAAATCTCCTTGTTGCCGTCGCGCGTCGAGACGAAGGCGATCTGGCGGCCGTCGGGCGACCAGGTCGGGTGCGTGTCCTCGGCCGGGTCGTCGGTGATGCGGACGAGACCCGTCCCGTCCGGGTTCATCACGTAGATGTCGAAGTTGCCGGCGCGATCCGAGGCGAACGCGATCTTGCCGAGCGGCTCGGGCGGGACGACGCTCGGGTCCGCCCCGTCGCCCTGCTTGGGCGACTGCTGTTTGGCCGTGTCCTGGCTCTTCTGCTGTGATCGTCCGGGCGGCACGAGACCGCCCGCGAACACCGCCAGCGCCAGCAACAGCCCGACGAAGTGCGTCTTGCGTCTTGTCGTCTGTCTCATGGCTTGCGCTCCTAATCGTGTGGGTGTCGCTTGTGGCATGGGGTCTCGGCCCCCCTAGTTTCGCGTCTGGTCCTCGGCCCCGGCCCCCGCCGGACGCGGCTGGTGCGGCGCGGGGAAGAACGGGAAGGTGAGCGGGATGGTCTTCTCGTTCGTGTTGACGTTGTCGCTCACGGCCTGCTGGTTGGCGATGAAGAAGAGGAGCACGTCCACCACGTCGTCGCCGGGCCGGCGGCCGTTCGGGAAGCCGGCGTAGTCCGGCGTCGAGAGCGTCTCGCCCTGCCCGACCGTGGTGTTCGCGGTGTTGAGGTTCAGGCGTAACTGATCCCCGTTGGCGACGGCGACGCCGGCGAGGATGCCGACGTTCGCGTTGTTCGTGCCGAAGGCGCGCAGCGAGGCGACGATGTCGGCGGCGAAGCGCCCGTTGGCGTCGTCGGTCGTGGTGGCGGCGTTGAACTCGTCCTTGCGCGCGAAGGGGATGAGCACGGCGTTGACGGCCGGGATGCCGTTGCGGTCGAGCGTCACCCAGCGGCCGAAGCCGACGGCCGGGTAGTTTTTGCCGGGCGCGACCTGATCGGGCGAGGCGATGAAGACCTGCGGGCTGCGGCGCTGCAACACGCCGTTGACGCCGATGGTGTTGCCCGCCACCGTGCCGAAGAGCGTCTTCGGGATGGAGAGCACGATGTTCATGATGTTGTAGCCGGCGAAGGAGTCGCGCCCGCGCTGGAAGTTGGCGAGCGCGTTGGCGGCGCAGGTCTGCTCGGGCGGGTTCGGGTCTTGGTTCGCCGGGGTGTTCGGGTTCGCGGCGGCCACGCAGGCGCGGAAGGCGGCGGAGAAGGCGGAGAAGGCCGGGATGTCGAAGTTGAAGGTGTCGTCGCGCATGCCGGCGAAGAAGCGGACGCCAGAGGCCGCGTGATCGGTGACGGTCGCGGCGGGCGGGCAGCCCGTCGTGCCCTCGATGCAGAGCGAGGGCGGGGTGGTCTGCGCGGTGAAGCTCGTGCCGTCCATCAGCGTGACGGTGGCCGTCTGCGGCGTGAGCGCGCCGGTGCGTCGCGAGAAGGTCACGTCGATGAAACGGTCGGGGCGCGGGTCGCCCGTCGTCTCGATTTCGAAGCGGTAGCGGACGGCCGGGTCGAACTGCCCGAAGTTGACGTTCTCGCCCGGGGCGATGAAGCCGCGCGAGGTGAGCGCCAGGATGACGTTGTTGTTGTTGGCCGGATCGAGGAAGGCGTAGGCGTCGGCCCCGTCGATGGCCTGATCAGAGCTGTTGTAGGGCGCGTCGCCGTGGTCGGCGGCGCTCAGGGGCGGGGCCGGCGTCATGACGGTGACGAGGGCGACGGTCAGCGCGAGCGCGGCGAGCGCGGTGCTCCGTGTGCGTGTGCGCAGCATAGGTCTCTTCTCCTTACGGTTTAGCGTTGGAACTGTCAGCGCCCCGGCCTCCGCGTCGCGGAGGGGGGCGCGGCAATGATGGATTGCGGCGGCGCGCCGGGCGGTATCACCGGGCCTGCGGGGGAAATTGCGGCGTGCTTCATTAAGTACGGGTGCCGTGGACGATCCGGTTGCGGGCAGCTACTGTGGCAGGCGCATTCTTAGCCGGGCCGGCTTTTTTGTCAACCAAAAAAGCCGTAAGCCGCGACGCGTGACAGTAAAAGCAAACTTCCTTCCTGTCACGCGTCGCGGCTCACCTGTCACGGCTTTTAAGGGATCGGCGACGTGTCCTCTTCCGAGGTGTCGTGGGGGAAGCCGCCGGCCTCGGCGTGCGAGTTCTCGACGTTGATCGCGTCGGCGCCGGCGGCCGTGAGATCTTCGCCGTCGAAGCGCGCGAGCACGACCGTGATGTTGTCCTCGCCGCCGCGCGCGTTGGCCTCGCCCACGAGCGCGTCGCAGGCGGCGGCCAGATCGCCCCCCGCGCCCTCGACGATCTCGCGAATCTCCTCGGCGCGCAGCTTGCCCGACAGGCCGTCGCTGCACAGCAGCAGCAGGTCGCCGCGCCGTAAGGGTACGCGAGAGACGACGGGCGTGAGATCGCTCTGCGCGCCCAGCGCCTGGAGGATCACGTTGCGGAACATGTGCGTCTCGGCGTCCTCTTCCGTGATCTGGCCCACGTCCACGAGCTGCTGCACAAGCGACTGATCCTTCGTCGCCAGGCGTATCTCGCCGCCGCGGATGACATAGGCGCGGCTGTCGCCGACCTGCACGAGTTCGAGGTGGCCCCTCGTGACGGCGGCGGCCGTCAGGGTCGCGCCCATGCCGCTGCACCGCGCGTCTTCGAGGCTGCGGCGGTGGATGGCGTAGTTGGCGTAGTTGGTGGCGTTGCGGACGGCCTCGATGAGCGGCGCCTCATCCGGCGGCTGCTCCTCGACCTGCCGCGTGGTGTCGTCCTCGACGAGCATCTCGCGCACGGTCTCGACCGCCATGCGGCTCGCCACGTCGCCCGCCAGAGCGCCGCCCATCCCGTCCGAGACGGCCAGTACCACGCCCCGCGGGCCGCACTCGAAGCGGGCCAGGCCGCCGGGCGGCGCGTCGCCGTCCGAGCCTGTCCAGCTCCGCTCGGTCGTCAGGTCGAGCACGAGGAAGTTGTCCTCGTTGCCCTGCCGGACGCGCCCGACGTCAGTTTGTGCGTGAAGCTCGACGAGCATGACTCAAGTGATGAGTGATGAGTGATGAGGGACGGGTGGAGAGTTTTTTTAACTCATCACTCGTCACTCATCACTCATCACTTTATCTTCCCCAGCGCCTGATCAAGATCGGCGATGATGTCGTCCGTGTCTTCGAGGCCGACGGAAACGCGCACGAGGCCGTCGGTGATGCCGAGGCGGTCGCGCGTCTCGGGGAGCACGGAGGCGTGCGTCATCGTGGCCGGGTGCGAGATGAGCGACTCGACCGCGCCGAGGCTCTCCGCGAGCGTGAGCAGCCGGCAGCCTTCGAGGACGGTGCGCGCGTTCTCCAGAGAGCCTACGTCGAAGGAGACCATGCCGCCGAAGCCGCGTTGCTGCCGCTTTGCCAGCTCGTGCTGCTTGTGCGAGAGCGAGCCGGGGTAGTAGAGCTTCTGAACTCGCGGGTGCTCTTCGAGGAAGGCGGCGACGGCGCGGCCCGTTCGGTCGTGCTGCTCCATGCGCAGGGCGAGCGTCTTCGTCCCGCGCAGGGTGAGCCACGAGTCGAAGGGCGAGAGGATCGCGCCGACCGAGTTCTGGATGAACTTCAGCCACTCCGCGTCCCGCTCGTCGTTCAGGACGACGATGCCGCCGACCGAGTCCGAGTGGCCGTTCAGGTACTTCGTCGCCGAGTGGAGCACGATGTCCACGCCCAGCTCGATGGGCCTTTGCAGGTACGGCGACATGAACGTGTTGTCGCAGACGACCCGCACGCCGCGCGCGTGCGCCAGCTCGGAGACGCCCTGCAAGTCCGTCACCGTCATGACCGGGTTCGTCGGCGTCTCGACGTAAACCATCCGCGTGTTCTCTTTGATCGCCGCCTCGACGTTGTTCAGATCGGACGTGTCAACGAAGGAGAACTCGATGCCGTAGTTCGCGAGGACGCGGGAGAAGAGCCGGTAGGTTCCGCCGTAGGTGTTGTCGGAGACTACGACGTGCTCGCCGGCCTTGATCAGGCGAAGCACGGCGTCAATCGCCGCCATCCCCGAAGCGAAGGCGAATCCGTACTTCGCGCCTTCGAGCGCGGCGACGTTCCGCTCGACGGCCGCCCGCGTCGGGTTCTGCGTGCGCGCGTATTCGAGTCCCTGGCGCGGTTTCCCCAGGCCGTCCTGCGCGTAGGTCGAGGTCTGGTAAATGGGTACGCTGACCGAGCCGGTGGCGGGGTCAGGCTCGTTACCGGCGTGGATCGCGGTTGTGGCAAAGCCCATCAGATTAAAGTTCGTCGCTCGTGACGGAAGTCGGGAGCGGGCGGCCGGGGTCTGGCCGTGCGCCGCCCGGAAAAATGCTCGCGGATAAAGTCCTCAAAGTTCGACGCATGGTAGCCCGCGAAAGTTTTGACTGTCAAACGAGGGAAAGACAGCTATTAGCCATTAGCTGTTAGCCGTCGGCCAAACAGAAAAGTTGTCAGTCGTCCGTGGTCAGCAGTCCGTCGTCTGCGCTCCGCGGACGAGCCGCCCGCGGGTCAAGGCCCAAGCCGCACGGGCACAAAACAACTGACAGGGGCGGCGGACAACTGACGATGAATCAGAGCTAACAGCTAACAGCTAACGGCTAACAGCTTCTTTCTGTTGACACCGCACGGCGCGCGGGCTAAGCTGCAATCCCGTGAATCACGCGGGCCACAATCCTCAAAATTCCGCCATCGCCATCATCCCCGCGCGTCTCCGCTCGACCCGGCTTCCGGGGAAACCGCTGCTCGACATCTGCGGCCGTCCGATGATCGTCCGCGTCGTCGAACGCGCCCTCGCCGCCCGCAGCGTCTCGCGCGCCGTGGTCGCCACCGACGACGCCGGCATCCTCGAAACCGTCCGCCGCTTCGGCTACGAGGCGGTGATGACGCGCGCCGATCACGCGAGCGGCACGGATCGGCTGGCCGAGGCCGCCGCCGCGCGGGCCGAAGGCCACGACGTGGTCGTCAACGTGCAGGGCGACGAGCCGCTCATCTCGCCGCGCACAGTTGATCTGGCCGTCTCCGCACTAGCTGCCGATCCGGAGGCGCAGGTCGCGACCACCTGCGAAGCCGTCTCCGACGCCGCCGACGTGCTCAGCCCCGACGTGGTCAAGGTCGTTCTGGACGCGCGCGGCCGCGCCCTCTACTTCTCTCGCGCGCCGGTGCCATACCCGCGCGACGCGGCTCGCCGTCACGGCTCGCTCGACGCCGCCCTGCGCGCGGAGCCGGAACTGCTCTCGCTCTTCGCCAGGCACACCGGCCTCTACGTCTATCGACGCGACTTCCTGCTCCGCTACGCCGGATGGCCGCAGGGCGAACTCGAACGCGCCGAATCCCTCGAACAGCTCCGCGCCATCGAGCGCGGCGCGATCATCACGGTCGTCCGCACGAACGAATCCTCCATCGGCGTGGACACGGAAGAAGACTTGGAGCGGGTGCGGGAAATCTATGAAGCAGAGGTCAGAGGTCAGAGGTCAGAGGTCAGTAGTTGAAAGCTGCTTTAACTAACCTCTAACCTCTCCGCAAGTTATGAGTGACTGGCTCGGACTCGGCCTGATCGTAGCTTTGATCGTGCTCGCGCTCGTCGGGATGGCGCGGCTGGCCGCGCCGCGCAAGGAGATGACGCCGGAGGAGTTTGAGGAGCGAGCGCGGACGGGCGCGTACACGCGGGCCGGGCTGTTCGGGCTGCAACAGTGGCTCCACCCGAAGGCCGTCAAGGCGGTCGAGGTGCAGCAGGATTTGAAGAGCGGCTACTACAACAAGAAGCGCGTGCCGGGCGACGGCGACGACGAGGAAGGGCCGGAAGGCGGGGAAGTGAACTCACGTGCGGGCGAGGAGAACGGTGATGCCTAAGTACATTTTCGTGACGGGCGGCGTGGTGTCGAGTCTGGGCAAGGGGCTGGCGGCGTCTTCCATCGGCTGCCTGCTCGAAGCGCGCGGCCTTCGCGTCGCGCTCATCAAGCTCGATCCCTACATCAACGTCGATCCCGGCACGATGTCGCCCTTCCAGCACGGCGAGGTCTTCGTCACGGACGACGGCGCGGAGACCGACCTCGACCTCGGCCACTACGAGCGATTCACTAACGCCCGGCTCACGCGCGCGAACAACTGGACGACCGGGCGGATTTATCTCTCCGTCATCGAGAAGGAGCGGCGCGGCGACTACCTCGGCAAGACCATCCAGGTCATCCCGCACATCACCGACGAGATCAAGAAGGCCGTGCGCGCCGTGGCCGAAGCCGACTCGCCCGACGTGGTCATCGTCGAGATCGGCGGCACGGTCGGCGACATCGAGAGTCTTCCGTTCCTCGAAGCCATCCGCCAGATGGGCAACGAGGAGACGCAGGCGGGGCAGCGCGGCGCGGTTTTCGTCCACCTCACGCTCGTGCCCTACATCGCGGCGGCCGGCGAGCTTAAGACCAAGCCGACGCAGCACTCGGTGCGCGAGCTGCGCGAGATCGGCATCGCCGCGGACATCCTGCTCTGCCGATCTGATCGAAGACTTTCGCGCGACCTGCGCTCGAAGATCGCGCTCTTCTGCAACGTGGCCGACCGCGCGGTGATTACGGCCGAAGACGTTGACACGATCTACCAGGTCCCGCTCGCCTTCCACGAGCAGGGCTTGGACGACCTCGTCGTGGAACACCTCGGCCTCGCCGACCGCGCGCCGCACGCAGACCTCACGCGCTGGCGCGAGCTGGTGGCGACCGTGCGCGATCCGGCGGCGGGCGAAGTCACCATAGGCATCGTCGGCAAGTACGTCGAGCTGGAGGATTCTTACAAGTCTCTGCGCGAGGCTTTGACGCACGGCGGCGTCGAGAACAACGTCAGGGTCAACGTCCGCTGGGTCGAGTCCGAAGAGTTGATGGGGGACGACAACTTCGAGGATCGCCTCCGCGACTACGACGCCATCCTCGTGCCCGGCGGCTTCGGCCGCCGCGGCGTGGCCGGCATGATCCGCGCCATCGGCTACGCCCGCCGCTCCAGGACGCCCTACTTCGGCATCTGCCTCGGCATGCAGACGGCGACCATCGAGTACGCGCGCTCGGCCTGCGGCCTGACGAACGCCGACTCGACCGAGTTCGACCCGGAGACCCCGTACCCGGTCATCTTCAAGCTGCGCGATCTGGTCGGAGTCGAAGAACTCGGCGGCACGATGCGGCTCGGCGTCTGGCCGTGCAAGCTCGCCGAAGGGAGCCTCGCGCAGGAGGTTTACGGCGGCGCGAAGGAGATCGGCGAGCGCCACCGACACCGCTACGAGTTCAACCCGGAGTTCCGCGAGACACTGGAGCGCGCCGGCCTCATCTTTTCGGGCGAGTCCCCCGACGGCAAGTTCGTCGAGATCGTGGAGCTGCCGCGCGACGTTCACCCGTGGTTCCTCGGCTGCCAGTTTCATCCCGAATACAAGTCGAAGCCGCTGGCGGCGCACCCACTCTTCGCCTCCTTCGTCCGCGCCGCGCACGTCAACCGCCTGCGGAACGAAACGACGGTCAGCGGCCCTCTCAACGCCGAAGCTGCCCCGGCCGCCGAACGCATCGGCGTCGCGGGCGACGACTGAACGTCTGTCCGTTGTCAGTCGTCCGTTGTCAGTTGTATGCGCTTCATAGGCCCGCCGCCCGCGGTTCAAGGCTCAAGCCGCCCCGGCTCGGACAACGGACAACTGACAACGGACAACTGACGATTTTCACAGACCGCTGACCACTGCCCGCCTGCCCGCGTTTTACTATTCCCGCCCCAGGATTTACGATTTAGGGCAGCGATGCTCCACTGCCCGGAATGCGGCCTGATTTACGCGGACGGGGCCAGCGTGTGCCCGGCCGACGGGGCCGCGCTGCGCGCCGACGTGACGGCCGAGAACCCCTCGCCCGCCGACAAGTTGATCGGCCAGGTACTCGACGGCAAGTACCGCCTCGACGCAGTCCTCGGCGAGGGCGGCATGGGCACGGTCTATCGCGCCACGCACTTGCTCATCGACCGGCCCGTGGCGGTGAAGGTCTTGCGCCCGCACTTCGTCGAGGACGCGGCGGCGCAGCAGCGTTTCCGGCGCGAGGCGCGCGCGGCCGGGCGTCTGCGCCACCCGAACGCGGTGGCAGTCACGGATTTCGGCGACACGCCCGAAGGCTACGTCTATATCGTGATGGAGCTTTTGGAGGGGCGCACGCTCCGCGAGATGATCGCGGCCGAGGGGCCGCTCCCCGCGGCCCGCGGCGTCTCGCTGATGGAGCAGGCGGCGGCGGCCGTCGCGGCGGCGCACGAGGCCGGCGTCATCCACCGCGACCTGAAGCCGGGCAACATCTTCGTCGTGCAGGGCGAAGGCGCGCGGCCCGTCGTCAAGGTGCTCGACTTCGGCATCGCCAAGCTCGCGGCCGACTCGTCGGAAGATTCGGGGGCGAAGAATCTGACTCAGACCGGCGTGATGATCGGCACGCCCCGCTACATGTCGCCCGAGCAGTGCGACGGCGAGAAGCTGACGCCGGCCTCGGACGTTTACAGCCTCGGCGTCATCCTCTACGAGATGCTGACGGGAGCGCCGCCCTTCAACGGCCCGACGCCGCTCGCCGTCGCCCTGCAACACTCCTCGAAGCCGCCGCGCCCGCCGCGCGAGCTGGTGCCGGCGATCCCGGAGGAGTTGGAGCGGGTCGTGCTCCGGGCGCTCGCGAAGAGTCCGGCCGGGCGGCCCGCCAACGCCGGCGAGTTCCGCCGCGAGCTGCTTGAGACGCAGCATTCGCTCGACACGTCGGTCGTCGGCGACGCGCGGGACACGCCCGCACTGGTCGTCGCCGGCGCGGCCTTGGGCGACGGAAACGGCCGCTCCGTGGTGACGCCGTCGGGCAGGTTCGTCATCGGCCTCGACAGGGGGCGCGACGAGGCGGCAGATGGCGGCGACGGGAACGGACGCGACGAACGCGACGACCATCTCGTTAACCCCGCGGCGCGCGTCGGGCCGAACGACACGACCATCGTGTCCAACACGTCGGAGCGGGCGCGCGTGGCGGCCGCCTCGCTCGGCAACGCCCCCGCGCCGCCCGGCTCGGCCATCGACCGTCTCTTCCCGCTACAGGGCCGCGCCTACACGCGTTTCCAGGTGCTGCTCAAGCGGCGCGGGTGGCCGCAGCGGCTCGCGCAGCCGCCCGTCCTGATCGCCGCGCTGCTGGCCCTCGTCGTCCTGTCAATCGTCACCGTCGGGTTGATCAGATCGCGCGGCGCCGGCGTCGGGCAGCCCGCGGCCGTCGAGAACGCGAACGCGAATCCGGCGACGCCCACGCCGACGCCGGAGGAGACGCCGACGCCCAGCCCCACGCCGGCCGCGTCTAACCGGCAGCGCAACCAGCGCGCCGGCCGCGCGGCGGCGAACCGCAGGCAGCAGCAGCGGCGCGCGGGCGACAACCCGGTGAAGAAGGTGCTCAAGAAGATTTTCAAGCCGTTCTAGCACGCTGACCGTGTCGCGGCGGCGTGCAACGTGCGCGCGGCGGCGGCCATCGAAGCACGCGAAAACCGCCCCCGCGCCCCGACGGCCCTTGTCCGAGTGCGAAGCGTCTCAACGAAAAACTTATGAACAAGCTAAACTCGCGAAAGTCGATCCTCGCTTGCGCGCTGCTGCTGCTCGCCGCCGGGGCCGCCCGCGCGCAAGCGCCGGAGCCCACACAAACGCCTTCGCCGCAGGCGCAGACGACACCGTCGCCGTCGCCTGCGCAGACAACGCCTTCGCCGCAGTCGCCGCAACCCGCGGGTTCTTACGCCGCACTGGTGGAGCGCGCGAAGAAGGGCGATGCGGGCGTTGACTTCAGGGCGTTGCGCATGGCCTTCTACGAGACGGACAACTACAACCCCATCGCGCCGATGATGACCTACCGGTCGCTGTGGGGCGCGATCCAGCAGCAGGACTGGGCCGGCGCGATCAAGCTGGCCGAGTCCGTGCTTGAGAAGAATTTCGTCGAGGTCAACGCGCACATGGTCGCTTACATCGCGCACAGGCAGTCGGGCAACGAGGAGCGCGCCGGGTTCCACCGCGCCATCGCCGAAGGGCTGCTCAACTCGATCAAGGCTTCGGGCGACGGCAAGACGACGGCGACGGCCTTCGAAGTGATCTCGACCAGCGAGGAGTACGGACTCTTCCGCTCGATGAATTTGTCGCCCGTCCGTCAGTCGCTCCTCGAAGATAAGGGGAGCACGTTCGACGCCATCGAAACGGTCGATCCGCGGACGAACGCGCGGGCCACCTTCTACTTCAAGGTCGATAAGCCTCTCAGGTGGAACGACCGCAAGCGCAAGCAGTGAGCGCGGCGCGCCGGCCGCGCGCACCGCTCCGTCCGGCACTCTCTTCTCTCTCGCCGCTTCGCCTCGTCGCGCGGCCGCGTCGCTTCCGCTTTCCGGTATGAAAAAGAACTTCTCTCTCTCGTTAATCTCCGCCGCGCTCGTCCTGCTCGCCTGCGCTCCGGCGCGCGCGCAGGACGGCCCCGTCTGGCAGGTGACACGCTTCGACGTGACGGCCAACGTGCCGGCCGCGACGACGCGCTCGCTCGCGGCGCGCGCCGTCGTCAACGCGCGCAACGTCGGCCGCGGCCCCGGCCGCTCGTTCACCGTCCGCATCAACCCCGCGGCCGAGGTGCGTAGCGTCACGGTCGGCGGCGCGGCCGCGCAGTTCACCGCCCGCCCAGAGTCGCGGACGAAGCTGAACGCGGTCGCGACGACACTGCCCGCAACAGTGCCGCCGGGCGGCGAGGTCAGCGTCGCCTATGACTATGCCGTGCCCGTCGAGGCCAACACGGGCCTGGCGGCCATCTCGCCCGAAGGCTCGCAGTTCCTCCCGCTCTCGAACTGGTATCCGACGCCGAACTCGCCCGTCTCGCCGCGCGGCTCCGACACCGCGCCGCTCCGTCTGACGGTCAACGCGCCCGCCGGCGAGTCGGTCGTCTCGACGGGCGCGCTCGCGGGTTCGACGTTTGAGCAGGCGCTCAACGTGCAGCCCTTCTTCCTGACGGGCCGCTGGGAGACGGTCGAGGGCGCTGGCGACGCGCGCGGCGTGAGCGCGTACCTGATGCGCGGCGCGGGCGCGGAAGAACGCGCGCGCGCGGAGAATTTGATCGCGCTCGCCGCCGCCGCCC
>DATHBT010000327.1:0-31970 GCA_035295985.1 Pyrinomonadaceae bacterium
TGACAGAGTGTCGGCGCGGGTGTTAGGCTTCACGCCTCCGATGAAGCAACCGGCCGCCGGCGCGGCGCGCGTGCCCGATGAGCACGACGCTCGCGCCTACCTCTTCATGCTGTCGAGTTCCCTCGCCTTCGCGGTGATGGGCGCGCTCGGCCACCTCGCGGGCGAGCGCATTGACTGGCGGCTCGTAGCCTGCGCGCGCACGCTCCTCGCCTTCGTCTTCTCCGCCGCGTTCGCCCTCTCGACCGGCGTCCGCCTCGTCCTCTTCCGCCCCGCCGTCCTGTGGGTGCGGAGCATAGCGGGGAGCCTCAGCCTGCTCTGCTACTTCTACGCCGTCACCCACCTGCCGGTCTCGACCGCGATAACCCTCTCGAACACGGTGCCCGTCTGGGTGACGCTGCTCGCGTGGCCCGTCCTCGGCCAGCGCCCGGCCTTAGCGGACTGGCTCGCGGTCTCGGTCGGGGTCGTCGGCGTCGCGCTCGTCCAGCACCCGCAGCTCGGGGGCGACGCGACGGCCGCCGCGCTCGCGCTCGCGAGCGCGCTCGGCACGGCCGTCGCGATGCTCGGACTCAACCGGCTCGGCGGCGTGGACGCGCGCGCCGTCGTCACGCACTACTCGGGCGTCTCGACGGCCTTCGCCTTCGGCTTCCTGCTGCTGACGCGCGGCACGGCGGCGCGGCACGGGGCGCTCGCCGAGGCGGGGACGCTCGCGCTGCTCCTCGGCGTCGGCGTCGTCGGCACGCTCGGCCAGTTGGCAATGACGCGCGCCTACGCCCTGGGGAGCGCGTCGCGCGTCTCCGTCGTCGGGCTGACGCAAATCGTCTTCGCGCTCGTCCTCGACACGCTGCTCTGGCGCCGGCAGTTCGACGCCCTGACGCTCGCCGGCATCTTGCTCGTCGTCGCCCCGTCCGCGTGGCTGACGCTGCGACGCCCGCTCAGGCGCGGCGCGCAGATTCACACGACTTCATGAGCCGCCGGGCCGAAGGACACGAAGATTCAACGAAATGTCCAACAAGTCTCCACGCAGAGGTTTTTTATAAAAGTATCCTTAATGGGCACGAGGTTTCACAGCACCCGCCTCGCACACGCATGCGGGCGCGGTTTCAGCCGAGGGCTTCGGCGGAGTGAGCGCGGGCGTACAGACCGGGCCGGCGCGGGTCGTTAAGTTCGCGGGCACTTTTCATTTCGGAAAATCTAACCAGGCAGGTCAAAGAGGCGATGAGTCAGGCGGCAGAGCGCGTCCTCGCGGGGCAGGCGGAGCCGGCGGTTGCGGCAGCGGGCGACATCGATCCGCGGATCAGTTACCCCTGTTATAAACCTTTCGACGAGTTCATAGACGTTGACTGGCTGCGGTCGCTGGACGGCTACGTGACCGAGCGCGTCCGCCGCCACGCAGAGGTGCGCGAGGACTTACGCTTCTACACCGGCCCGCACCGCCTCAAGGACACGGACGACGACCGCCCCGGCTCGCGCATGATTTACCTCGCGCGTTCCAGCCGGCCCGACAGCTACTACGACCTCGACCGCACGGAGCTGTGGCGGCCGACCGAGGCGTGCGAGGAGTTCTCGGAGCTGATGCGTTTCATCGCGACGCTCCCCTTCGAGGCCACGGGCCGCATGCTCATCATGTACGACGACACGGGCGCACACGTCCCCGCGCACCGCGATCACGACGCGACGGACGTCTGCCACGAGTTCGTCTGGTTCCGCACGAACCTCTCGAAGCCCTTCTACGTGCTCAACCACGAGACGGGCGAGCGGCGCTACGTCGAGACCTACAGCGCCTGGTTCGACACCGTCAACCAGTTCCACGGCGGCGACGCGCGCGACGGCCTCTCCTTCAGCATACGCGTGGACGGCCACTTCACCGACGAGTTTCGGAAACTCATCCCGCGCCCCGCGCGCAACGCGGCCTCGACGCCCGCGCTCTGGGCCTGCCTCACCGGGTAAGGGCGCGGCCGAACTTTTACGGGATCGAACATGGGCTGTAACTAAGGGGGCCTGCCATGAAAGCGCCGGCCGACGACACGGGGGTGATCAGGGCGGAAGTCGATCCGCGGATCACCTACCCCTGCTACAAGTCTCTCGACGAGTTCATAGACGTTGGCCGGCTGAAGTCCTTAGACGGATACATCACCGAGCGCATCAACCGGCACATCGCCGCGCGGCGGGACAGCTACTTCCTCAACCAGCACCGGCTCGACGCGCGCACGCCTTACGTCCCCGGCGTCCGCGAAATCTGGCTGACGCGAACCCTGCCGGGCATGCCCTACGACTACCTCGACCTCGACAAGCCGGAACTGTGGCGGCCGACCGACGCGGCCGAAGAGTTCTCCGAGCTGATGGACTTTCTCGCCACGCTCCCGTTCAAGGCGACCGGCCGCATACTCGTCATCTACGACGACTCCGGCGCGGTGACGCCGGCACACCAAGATCACCTGAGCACGGACGTGTGCCACCACTTCGTCTGGCTGCGGACGAACCGCCGCAAGCCCTTCTACGTGCTCAACCACGAGACCGGCGAGAAGCTCTACGTTGACTCGTACAGCGCGTGGTTCGACACGGTCAACCAGTTCCACGGGAGCGACGGCGGGGAGGGCCTGACCTTCAGCATCCGCGTTGACGGCACGTTCACGGACGATTTCCTGCGGCACGTCCCCAAGCCCGCCTCTAACCCCGCGTCCGCGCCCGCGCTCTGGGCCTCGCTGACGCGCGCACGGGCCGCGATCCACCGACAGTCATAAACCCTTCGCGTCTTAGCGCCTTTGCGCGGGACTTCCTAACTGTTGAGAAAGAAGCCTCGCGCAAGATGCAGGAGATGTTGCGGCCGGCTAGGTCATGGCGAGGAGGATTTTGCGCGGGCCTGTGAAGGGCATGCGGCCGTGTGCGGCGAGCATGTTGTCGAGGATGAGTGTGTCGCCGGCGCGCCACGGCACGAGCGCCATCTCGGCGCGGAAGGCCGCGCGCACGCGTTCGAGCAGCGCCGCGTCGATGGGCGAGCCGTCGCCGAAGCGCGCGTTGAGTCTCAGGTTGTCTTCACCGAGTGTGGCGACGAGCGCGCGGTAGGTCTCATCGTCCATGCCGCTCGGGTGGAAGCCGTCGGCCTGGTTGAACCAGACCTCCTCTCCGGTCTGCGGGTGCGCGGCCGTGGCGGGCCTCACCTCGCTCAGGCGCAGTCCGCCGTCCCCCTTCCAGGTGAAGCTCACGCCGCCGCGCCGGCAGTAATCTTCGACGACCCGCCCGTCTTCGGTCTCGAACGCGGCCTGCCAGGAGTAGCCCGACGCTGCGTCACCCGTGAGGTTGCGCTCGTACATGACGCCGCCGCCGCGCTTGAACCGCCCGACCACTTCAGCGCCTATCGCTCCGAGCAGACGGCGGCTGTCGGCGACGGGCGTCTCGCCGCCGCCCGCGGGCGCGACCGCGCAGTGGAAGAACAGTAGCGCGGGCCAGCGGTAGGTGTACGACATCTCGTTGTGGAGCGAGAGCGTGTAGTGCTCCGGGTACTCGGTCGAGGTGTAAACGCGCCCGCCGAGCGCGACGCGGGGCGACACGCCGCCCGCGTAGTCGAGCAATTCCCTTCCGGAAAACTCGCGGACGAAGTGCGCCAATTCCGGCGGCTCCAACGCGCGCCCGCCGCGCAGCAGGAGCGCGCCGTGCGCCAGCAGTTTCTCGCGCAGCTCGTCACGGCGTTCGAGCCAGCGCCGCGTGTGCGTGTCGGGCCGGGGGCCTGCGTCTCGCGCCGCGCCTTCGATCCCGACGACGAGCGGCAGAGTCTTGCCCGCGGGCAGTCTCGTCTTCAGCATGGCGTCGAGCATACGTTGAAGAAGGTTAGCGTTCGGGTACTTTAACGTACAGACGATCAGGCCGGCGGGCAATTATTTTTATATTCCAAGAAACCCCGTCTGCCCGCGCACGTCTCTGAACGCCGCTACGGTCTCACGATCATGCGGCCTCAAGACAGTTAATCAGACGCCACGGCCGTGACCCGCGAGTGTCCGCCAGTCGTCAGGGCGACTCTTGCGAGCGTCGAAGCGCGCGGCCAGGTGTCTGCGAAAATGCGAGCGCGTTTTATTTATTTTGCCACAGGTTCGTGACGTAACCCGTGGCACAATCACGGTTTAAGCGATAAAGGGTGGGGCTGTCCTTTCCGCTTCGCTCATCAAGAGAAACATGAAAATCTACATCAGCGGGCTTTACAGCGGGACGAACCCGCAGCCCGGAGTCGGACTAGCGCGCTCTCTGCGCGCCGCCTACCCGCAGGCCACACTGGTCGGCGTCGAATACTCGAACCGCAGCTCGGGCATCCACTGGCCCGACATAGACGAGCTGTGGCTGCAACGCCCCTGGGAAGAGCTTGATCTAGACGAGTACGCCGCGCAAGTCAGGCGCGTGCTCGACTCCGGCGCGCTCTGGCTGTCGGGGATCGATCTCGAAATCATGTGGCTCGCCTCCGTCTTCCCCGAAGGCCACAGGAATTTGCTCGCGCCGCCGCGCAAGGCCATTCAGAAGATCGCGAAGCCGGCCGTCGAGGCGCACAAGGGCCTGCCCATACGCATCCCGACCTACATCTCGACCGAGAACTCGGACTGGGAGCTGCACGCCTTCTGTCGCAAGCACGACTGGCGCGTGTGGCTGAAAGGCCCTTACTACGAGGCCGTGCGGACGCCGACGTGGGACGCCGTCGAAATCTACCGCGCGGCCGTGGCGCGCGCGTGGTCAACCGAGAAGCTGTTCCTGCAGGCGCACGTCTCCGGCTACGAGGAGTCGGTCTGCCTGAGCGCGTACCAGGGCGAGCTGCTCTCATGCGTCCACATGCGCAAGCGCGAGCTGACGGAAGAGGGCAAGACCTGGGCGGGCGACGTGACGGAGGTGCCGGAAGAGTTCGCCGCGCCGCTCCGCAAGATCGTCAAAGAGCTGAACTGGACGGGCGGGGCGGAGTTCGAGATGGTGCGCGACACTTCGGGGCAGCTCTGGCTGTTGGAGTGCAACCCGCGCTTCCCCGCGTGGATTCACGGCTCGACGATTGCCGGTAAGAACCTGCCGGCGCTTCTCGTCGAGGCGGCGTCGGGCGTGCCCGCAGAGCGGCAGCCGGCCGGCGTGTCCGAGGAGTTCACGCGCGTCGTGCTGGAAATTCCCGTGCGCGAGCGGTTCCCGCTGCCGCCGCTGCCGGAGCCTTTCCCCGGCGCGGTCGGCCATTCGCTCAAGCACCCTTCGGGCACGCTCGCGCTGGCCGAGCGGCTGCACAAGCTCGAAGTCTTCGAGTCGGGCGGGAACGGCACGAACGGCAACGGCCGCCGCAACGGCAGCGGCGCGAACGGTAACGGCAGGCGCGCCCCCGCCGAAGCTGCGATCACGGGCGAGCCGCGCGTGCCGCAGTCGTTCATCGACGATCTCAACGCCTACGAGTTCGCCGAGATGGAGACGCCGACGTTCCTCTACCTCGAAAGCACGGCCGCGTCGCTCTTCGAGCGCGCGGGCGGCCTGGCGGCGAGACTGAGCGCGCCGCAGGTGAAGGTGTCGAACGGCTACAGCATCAAGACGAACCCGGACGACAGGTTGATCCGTCTCGCGTACGAGAACAAGTTTCTCGCCGAGGGCATCAGCCTGCTCGAAATCCAGAAGGCCCTCAAGCTCGGCTTTAAACCCGAGCAGGCCATCCTGAACGGCCCCGGCAAGTGGTGGCCCGAAGGCTTGATGCCGAAAGGGACGCTGCACGCCGTCTTCTCGGACTCGCTCGCTGACCTGCGCCGCACGGTCGCGGCGGCCGAGAAGCGGGAGATTAAGTCGAACATCTTCGGCGTGCGGCTGCGGACGCCGACCGTCGGCTCGCGCTTCGGCATCCCCGTCGATACGCCGGACGCTTTGAAGGCCCTCGTCGGGGCGGTCGAGACCTTGCCGAAGCAGTCGGCCTTC
Source organism: Pyrinomonadaceae bacterium (assembly GCA_035295985.1). GTDB lineage: Bacteria > Acidobacteriota > Blastocatellia > Pyrinomonadales > Pyrinomonadaceae > JAIVGV01. The sequence goes on from DATHBT010000327.1 coordinate 5,911, forward strand.
GGCGTCCACTTCCACATGGCGAGCAGCAACGTGGGCGTGCGCCAGTGGTGGCACCTCTACGAGTCGATGCTGCGCTGGTGCGCGTCCGTCGAGAATTTGTCGGGCCGCAAGATTGAATTGCTCGATCTCGGCGGCGGCTGGTTCCCCGACGACTGGCACACGGAGTCGGCCGACGAGTTCGCAACTGCTGTCGCGCGCGCGAAGGCCGTCTTGCCGAACGTCCGCGAGATCGTCTCCGAGCCGGGCAAGGCGCTCGCGCAGCCCTCGATGGCGGTGGCTATGCGTCTGCTGGAGTTCGACGACACGCAGGACGAGATCAAGGAGGCGGTCGTGGACGGGTCAATCGCGGAGCTGCCGATGCACTTCTTCCAGCCGCACCGCATCCTGCACCGCGACTCGCGGACGGGGCGCTGGCGGCCCTTAAGGCGCGGCAAGACCGCACTCCTGGGCCGCCTCTGTATGGAGCACGACATCGTGGCGCGCGGCGTCGAACTGCCGCCGGACGCGCGCCCCGGCGACCTGCTCGTCTTCTGCGACGCGGGCGCTTACGACCGCAGCATGTCTTACGTATTCGGGAGGGGATGAACTGACATGATGGAGATGAACGAACCGAAACCTGCGGGCGTGGCCTGCGTCACCGCGAGCATCGAGAAGTGGCACAGCTTCCCTTACTCGTCCGTCTCGCACCACGGCGAGCAGTGCTGCCGTATCGCGCGCGAGTGGGTGCTCTCGACCGACTTCTCGCAGCTCAACGGCGGGAGTCCTCTGACCGGCCCGCGCTGGCTGCGGCAGAAGTACACCTGGGGGCCTTCGCCGTGGCCGATGCACTGGTGCGAGGCGGTCGAGCGAAAGACGCTGGACTGCGGCGCGCTCGCCTCGCTCGCGCACGAGGTCTTCACGGCGCGCGGCGTCCGCAGCTTCCCGGCGCAGTTCATCCAGCAGTACACGAACGACGCCACCTGCCACTGGCGGCAGAAGTGGACGGGCGAGGAGTGCTCGCCGCACTGGCTCGAAGACGACCTGATCTACCACGAGGGCAACGCGGTGCTGACCGCCGGGAATGAGATCAGGCTGTGGGACGCGAGCGCCGGCTGGTGGGTCAACCCCAAGCAGTTCGGCGGCTACGGCGGCGTCGTGGCCCTGAAAGTCTTTGCCGCGGCCGACGCGCCCGCCGTCTTCAAGTGGGGCACGCACCTCATCGAGCCGAACCGCTGGCACGAGATCGAACGGGCGCGCGCCGACTTCGCCGCCCAGGACATCGACGAAGGCGCGGCCCTCGCGGCCCACGCTTAAATTTTCCGCCGAGCGCCGAGAAGACCTTAGCCGCGGAGGGCGCGGAGGACTCAGAGACGAAATCGGTGAGCGCGATCACGCTCCGAACCGTCTTTCGCTCTGAGTCCTCCGCGCCCTCCGTGGCTAATTTTTCTTCCGAATCTCAGACGCCCGCTTCTTCGGCCGCGGCCCTCAGCTCAGCGAACAGGCGCGCGAGGTCTCTCGGCTGGTAGTGGGCGTTCAGGCCGCTGGGGTTAGGCAGCACCCAGACGACGGTCTCGCCGATCTTCTCGCCCTGCCGGCCGAGACGCGCTTTAGGCTGCGCGAAGGCCGTGCGGTAAGCGCCGACGCCGAGCACGGCCAAAAAAGTCGGCTTGAAGCGGCGCACCTTTGCCGCAAGTTTCCGCCCGCCTTCGACGAACTCTTCCGCAGTCAGCTCATCCGCGGTAGCCGTGGCGCGCGCGACCACGTTCGTGATGCCGTAGCCGAGCGGGAGGAGTTCGCGCTCCTCGTGCGGTGCGAAGAGGCGGGGCGTGAAGCCGGAGGCGTGGAGGGCGGGCCAGAAGCGGTTGCCGGGGCGCGCGAAGTGGTGGCCGGTGGCCGCGGTGTAGAGGCCGGGGTTGATGCCGCAGAAGAGGACGCGGAGGCCGGGCGCGATCACGTCTCTGACGGTGCGCCCGGCCGCCGCGGCCAGCTCCTCCCTCGTCGGCTTACGACTAGCAGCCGCCAACGCACGCGCCCCTCACTGGCTGCCGAAGCGCCGCCGGTACTCGACCGAATTCATGAAGCCGTTGACCATCGTGCGGAAGTCCGAAGGGTTGGCGTTCAGGTAGTTGAGCCACGCCTGGTAGCCGGTCGATTCGGGCGCGCGGCGCAGGTAGCCGTAGTACTGCATGGCGACGAACGACGGGTTGAACTCCACGCCGCCCACTTCGTCCGAATCGACGACGGCACGCAGGACCTGCGCGCGCGTCCACTGGCCCGTGTTCAGGGCCGTGATCATGCCCGTCCGGCTCAGGCCGATCTTCTGGCCGTTCTCCGGGTCGGACGGGTTAGGGCTGTTGATGAGCAGCAGCCCGGCCCCGTACCGATTCATCAGGGTGTTGACGAACTCCTCGTTCGACTTCGCGTCGAAGACGGCCCTGAAGTCGGCGCGCTGCACCCAGGCGCTGGCGAAGGAGGCCCGCCGGGCGACCGTCTCCGGCCCCGTCGCGCCCGTCAACTGCTGCATGTCCGCCACGATCTCCGCGTACTCGGGCAGCCGCCCGAACGACACCTTGTAGAAGCGGAAGGCGTAGCGGCCCTTCAGCTCGAACTCGGGCGAGCGGAAGAAGGCCGACGAGACGAGGACGCGGTCGCACAGGGCCGACGCACTGCTCGGATCGGTGTTGAAAACATTCGCGCAGTTGTTGAGCACGCCCGTCCACGGCTCGCCGACTTCCGGCTCGCGCGAGAGGAAGTCGAGGTAGTGCTGGCGGACGAAGAACGCGTTGCCGTCGATGGCGTTGGGGTTCGGGGCCGTGCCGGCGTGGCTCCAGTTGAGGGCGATTGATCCTACCTCGCCGCCCCAGCCGTCCACGGCGATGCGGTAGGTCGTGCCGGCGTTGACGTTGAAGGTGATGCTGCTGGTTATGACGACGCCGGACTCAACGTCGTCGTTCTTGATGATGGCGGTGAGCGCGCCGACGCCCGCGCCGGTGTAGGCGGCGAGCACGGTGTCGAAGTTGCTGCCCGCCGTGTTGAAGGTGACAGAGCCGCCGGACGGGGCCGTCCAGTTGTACCAGATCGACTTGCCGCCCGCCCTGCCGTCTGGCGAGTGGTTCGGCTCGCCGGCCTCGCTCGTCGCGCCGACGTTCGTGCCGGTGGCGCTGCCCGAGGAGCCGGGAAGCGCCTGCGCGCTGGCGAAGTTGTCGTTGGCCGGCGCGGGCGGCGGGGGCGGGGGCGCGACCCCCGCGAGCGAGTAGCCGAAGAGGTCGATGGCCTTGAGATCGTTCTCAGAAATCGTCTGGCGACGGCCGCGCGAGATCGTCGGGTCCATAATGCCAATGGTCGGGCCGCCGAAGCGGTCGTCCTTCCAGTGGCTGGCCTGCTGGCCGTCACCGCCCTCGCCTTTGGGGTTGCCGGACGAGAGCGAAAGCTCCGCCCCACCGCCGTAGTAGGCGTGCGGATCTCCCGGCGTGAGCACGCGCTGGGCCGACGAGAAGCCAGCCGGCCCGGCACCGGGCCGGAAGCGATAAAAATCCCAAACGGTCGCCATGTACGGGCGGTTAGTATCGGTACTAAGCTCCTTCGCGCCGACCTCCGAGTTGAAGCCGAGCGCGTGGCCGATCTCGTGGACGGCGACCGAGTCGAAGTCGGTCTGCGTGGCGTTGACGCCGTCGTCCGGGTTGAGGTCGAAGGCGAAGTTCGTGTTGAAGCCGATCTTCGGCACGGGGGCCGTGGCGTCGTCAATCGTGTAGCCCAGAGCGCGCGTTAGCGCGGTCGTGATGAACACAGTGGAGACGTCGCCGCCGTCGGTCGGTAGGGCAGAAGCCGGGAGGTTGTTGAGCAGCGCCGCCTCCGCCGAACCAGCCGGCGCGCGGCTGATCAACCGCTGGCGGATGGACGAATAGCTGGGGATGAAGCCGCCCGCACTCGTCTGTCCGAGCGTGTTCGTCCCGTACGGCTTGGCGGTGTCGCCGAAGAAGTCGGGGCCGTAATCAACGTCGATTGTGACCGTGATCTGCGAGGAGATGAGCGCCTCCCACTTGGCGGCGGCTTTGATGAACGCCTGCTTGGCCTCTGGGTTCTGCTCAAGCCGCTGCGTGGCGCGCAGTACAATGCGGAGGCCCGCCGAGGAGGCCGTGGCCGACTCTTTGTCGTGCAGGTGGTTGATCTGGCGCACGGGGAGTTGCAGCGTCTCGTCGCCGGCAGGCCCGGTCTCGTCAAGCGTCGCGAGGCGGCAGGAGACCTCGCCGTCCGGCGTCTGGTAGATGACGTAGGTAAGGCCGTCCTCGATAATCGCGGGCTGTCCCTTGGTCAGCACCTGCGCGCTCGCGGGCGTCCCGAGCGGCGCGAGCGAGGCCAGCAGCGCGAAGGCCAGGGCCAAGGCCATCGGCGCGCGGAAGAGGGACGCGAGGCGGGCAAGCACACCGCCGCGCGGCGCACCGAGAGGGGAATGGGAAACTTTGCTCAATTCCTTAATTCTCCCAGACTAAGAGGGGTAGAGATTCTTTAGCGCGCGAACCTGACCGCGAGGGACTGGCGCGGCCCGCCGCGAACCGTGCCGCCGATATTTGAAAACTGAGGGGGGCGGCCGTCCGCTTTCGCCGGGAAGGCCGGAGTTCAGATGTCTCGGCGGCCACGCCGGATGCTTTAAATGTAACAGTTCCGCGGCCGAAAGGTGTAAAAAATCCAAAGCCTGTTCGCCGCCCCGCGGGCAGTGCGTCGTAGCGCACGCGGCGGCCCGCGTGGGGCCGGAAGGCCGCCGCTGCTGTGCTAATATCTGCGTCGAATCCGACGCCGACGCCGGGGCCGCCCCGCTTTTCCGAAGCCGATGAGCACCAGAAAACTCTTCGCCGCCGCGCTCCTCTGCGCCGCCGCGTGCCTGACCGCGACGCCCGCACGCGCCCAGTCGCGCCTCGCCGATTCGGTCGAGCGCGAGCTGCCCGCGCTCGTCGCGACCTACAAGCACCTGCACGCCAATCCTGAGTTGTCGCACCAGGAGAAGAACACGGCCGCGCTCGTCGCCAGGGAGCTGCGCGCGCTCGGCTACGAAGTTACGGAGAACGTCGGAAAATACCGACGCCCGGAGTGGAAGGCTTACGGCGTGGTCGGCGTGATGCGAAACGGCGCGGGGCCGACCGTCCTGGTGCGCGCCGACATGGACGCGCTGCCCTACGACCCGAACGCCGGCGAGCAGACGGGCCTGCCCTACGCGAGCAAGGTCGTCGCCAAGGACGACGACGGCAAGCTCGTCAGCGTGATGCACGCCTGCGGCCACGACGCGCACGTCGCCTCGTTCCTCGGCACGGCCAAGCTGCTCGCCGGGATGAAAGACGATTGGTCGGGCACGCTCGTCCTCGTCGCGCAACCCTCCGAGGAGAAGACCGACGGCGCGCTGGCGCTGCTCGACGACGGACTCTACACGCGCTTCCCCAAGCCCGACGTGGCGCTCGCCCTCCACGTCAAGGCCGACCTCGAAGCGGGCCGCGTCGGCGTAGTCCCCGGCCCGGCCTTCGCCAACAGCTCGACCGTGCTCATCAAGGTGCGGGGCAAGGGCAGCCACGGCTCGCGCCCCGAAGACTCCATCGACCCGGTGGTGATCGCGGCCGAGATCGTGCTCTCGCTGCAAGCCATCGTCGCGCGCGAGAACAAGCCGACCGAGCCCGCGGTCGTCACCGTCGGCTCGATCCGCGGCGGCGAGGCCCCGAACATCATCCCCGACGAGGTCGATCTCAAGCTGACCGTGCGCTCCTACGACCGCGCCGTGCAGCGCAAGCTCCTCGAATCGATCCGCCGCCGCGCCACGAACATCGCCGAGGCCGCGGGCGTCCCCGCGGAGCTGCTGCCCGTTGTCACGGTCGTCGAGCCGCAGAACGAGGTGCTCTACAACGACCCGGCGTTGACAGAGCGGCTGGCCGAAGTTTTCAGGCGGGAACTCGGCGCGGACGCGGTCGCGCGCGTCGAGAAGATCATGGGCGGCGAGGATTTCAGTCGCTACGCCGCGGCCGAAGTCTTCGCCCGCTACGGCCTCCGGAAGGAAGTGCCCATCACGCTCTTCTACGTCGGCACGACCGACGCGGACAAACTGGCCGAGGCGCGCAAGTCCGGCAAACTCCCGACCACGCACCAGACCACCTACGCCCCGCTGCCCGAGCCGACCCTCCGCACGGGGGTGCGCGCCATGACCGCCGCCGTCCTCGAACTACTCAGGCGCTGAGACCGGATCGCCCGAGTCGATCTTGTAGTAGAATGCGCCCCCCCCGCGAGCGCGCGGCCACGGCGGCGTGCCCCACCCGCGCGCAAAATGAACCTCGCCAGCCCCTCTTCACACTTGAAGGAGATTAGCAATGAGCAACCCACTTAACCCTCAAAGCGGCGGCCCCATCTGCCGCACGGAAGAGTCACTCATCCCGACGGGGGCCGAGGGCGCGCAGCCGCTGCGCGCTGCGGCGAGCCGCGCCGGGGTGTTCGCCCCGCCGTCGGAGACGACCTCGGCCCCGCCGCGGGAGGTGCGCCTCAACTACCTCGTCCCCGCCGACCGGCTGCCGCGCGACGACTACCGCCGCGCCATCAACAACGCCGCCGTCCACCTCCAACGCTTCTACGCCGAACAACTCGGCGGCAGCAGCTTCATGCTGCACAGCCCCGCCGTGGGAGTCTTCAAGACCACCCACCACGCCTCCTTCTACTCGACCAACCCGGCGGGCGAGGTCAAGCGCCACTGGTTCTTCAACAACGTGACGACCGACGGCCTCGCGCTCACCGGCGGGCGGTTCTTCGACGACCGCTTCATCTGGATTTTTTACATCGACGCGCCACACGATCCGGCCACGGGCGGCGGGGCCGGCGCGTCGAGCGTCGCGGCGCTCCCGCGCGAAGACCTGGAAGGGCTGATCGGCAACCTCGGCAACGTCTGCCGCTGGGTGGGTGGCCTCGGCCACGAGCTGGGCCACGCGCTCGGCCTCAATCACCCGCCCGGCTGCGCCGCCAACCCGAGCGGCCCCGATTGCGGCAGCCTGATGTATCTGGGCTACCCCAACTACCCTAACACCTTCTTCACCGGCGTCCACCGCGCGCTCCTGTCCGACAACCCGTTCATCAAGCCGGTCGAGTTAACCGACCCGCCCTTCGACTGCGCGGGCGGCCTGTGAGACGCGAGGCGCGGCCCGCCGCGAACGAAGCGCGGCGGGCCGCGCCTTCCCCGGCCCGAACCTTACCGGCGCGATGACGACTCTCGATCTCGACCGCTACCACGCGACGATGGGCGACGCCTCGCTCAAGGAGGACGCGCGCCTCGGCGACGCGCTACTCGGCGAGATGCAGGCGAGCTTCTACGTCACGCAGCGCAAGCTGCCTTACGCGCCGTGCGTCGGCCACGAGCGTTTGCTTAGCTCGCTCTCGGACGAGCCGCACGACGCCGCCCGGCTCCGCTTCCTCGAAGAGGATCGGGGGGGCCTGCGTCTCTTCGCACGAAAGCTCGGCGAGACAAAACCGTTCTCCGGGGGGGTGCGCGCCGCGCGCCCCGGGTGCGTAGTCTTCGCGGGCGAGCCGTTCGCCGACGTGACCGGCCCTTTCAGCGTCACGCAGGCGCAGGAGATCAAATTCGAGCACGCCTTCGACCTGCCGATGACGACGGCCGCGCTCGCCATGCGCTTCCGCGCCGCCGCGGGCGACCGCTGGCTCTCCGACTTCTCGCTCCGCCGCAACGGCGACCCCGAACGCGCCGCCGAAGTCGCGGCCTACTCTTTCGTCGGCGGCTTCAACGACACCTCGAACATGGAGGCCGCCTTCCGCCTCGGCATCCCCGCCGTCGGCACGGCCGCACACTACTGGCAGCAGTCGTTCGTTCAATTCCTCGACGAGCACGAAATCGACGCGCGCACCGGCCGCCCCAAACACTTCGAGCAGATCGCCTTCGAGCGATGGCTCGACGCCAACCCGCGGGGCACCGTGCTCCTGCTCGACACCATCGACGTGCGCTCCGGCGCGGCCCGCGCCGCAATGGCCGCCACCTCGACGGACGCGCGCCGCCGCGCCTTCAAAGGCTTCCGGCTCGACTCCGGCAACCTCGCCGAACTCGGCGCGTGGTGCCTCCGCTTCTTCGAGGCCAACGGCCTCACAGACCTGATGCCGATCCTGACGGGCGATCTGACGGTCGAGCGAGTCGCCGAGATCGTCGGCGAATTCCCGCAGGCGGCCGGCTTCGGCGTCGGCACGAAGCTGTCGGCCGAGGTCGCGCGCGTCGCGGGCGTCATCTTCAAGCAGTGCGTCATAGCCGACCGCCCGACGATGAAGGTCTCCGACACGCCCGAAAAATCCACCCTGCCCGGCCGCCTGCAACTCTTCCGCGGCGCGGACGCGGAAGGCTTCTACGTCGCCGACGTTGTCGGCCTCGACGACGAAGAGGTCGAGATACCCGGCGCGGCCACCGTCGAGCGCCTGCTCCTGCCTTTCAGCGAACCGGATCAACACCAGGCAGTCCCGTCGATCCACGAACAAAAAACTTTCGTCGAACAGCAGCGCGCGCGCTTCCGCGACATAGACAACTACCCGCACGCGCTCAGCCCCCGCCTGCGCGAGCTTCGCGACACGCTCGCCGCCCGCATGCGCCGCGACGACTCCGGCTGGCGGCAAGTCCTGCGGACGCCCTGACTCCCCGCGCCACGTCCCGCACAAAATCTCGGCTCAAAACACGACTTCTTCCTTACGCCCTCGCGCCCGCCTTCTTTTCGTGCCGGATGTTTGTAGGGGCGGGGCTTGTCCCTGCCCGCGGCGGCGAAGCCGCTAATAAAAGGAGCGCGTTCTCTCAAGCTCGGATCAATCTTCATCTTGAGTTCGCGCTGGCGCGCGGCGGGCAGAGGACTTGTCCCCGCCCCTACAAATTTGGTTCGTGCCGCGAATATGACAACAGGTGTCGGCCGTCCCGCCTAAACTCCCGCCGTCTTGCAGAGAATTTCGACGGCGGAGGTGGGGACGATGAAACCTTTGGAGGGCAAGGTGGCGGTCGTCGCCGGGGCGACGCGCGGGACGGGGCGCGGCATCGCGTGCGCGCTCGGCGAGGCGGGCGCGACCGTCTATTGCACGGGCCGCAGCACGCGCGAGAACCGGCCGGCGCACACGGGCAAGAAGTCTAAGCCGTTCGAGCTGGACAGCCGGCCCGAAACGATAGAGGAGACGGCCGAGATGGTGACGGCGCGCGGAGGCTGTGGAGTCCACGCGCAGGTCGATCACACAGACCCGGCGCAGGTGCGCGCGCTCTTCAGGCGCGTCGCGCGCGAGCGCAAACGGCTCGACATCCTCGTTAACGACGTGTGGGGCGGCGACGAGCTGACCGAGTGGAAAGCCTTCTGGAAGCACTCGCTCGAAAATGGTTTGAAGATGATCGAGCGGGCCGTGCATTCGCACGTCATCACGGCCCACGCCGCCGCGCCGCTGCTGATTAAGACGCGCGGCGGCCTCGTCGTCGAGATCACGGACGGCGACCACTTCGGCTACCGCGGCACGTTCTTCTACGACTTCGTCAAAACGTCCGTCATCCGCATCGCCTTCGCGCTCGCGACCGAGATGCGCAAGTACGGCGTGGCCGCCCTCGCCGTCACGCCCGGCTTCATCCGCTCCGAGGCGATGCTCGATCACCTCGGCGTGACCGAGGCTAACTGGCGCGACGGCGCGAAGAAGAATCCCTCTTTCATCGAGTCGGAGACGCCGCTCTACGTCGGCCGCTGCGTCGCCGCGCTGGCCGCAGACCCGGACGTAATGAAGAAGGCGGGGCGCGTCTTCGCCTCCTGGGACTTGGGGCCCGAGTACGGGATCGTTGACGCCGACGGGCGGCGGCCGAACATGCGCGAGTGGTTCGAGAAGAACATGAACTGGGGCGAGTGGAAGAACTGCGACGAGACCTTCTACAGCTACTGGTGCGTGCCGCCGGAGTCCCACATGCCCTGAGCCTGAAGTCAGGAGGCCTTCTCGATCTTCTCGCTCGCCTCCCGCTGCTCCGAGGGCGTGGCCTGAAGTTCCGGCTGTTCGGCCTCGGCTTCGGGTTCGTAGCTGAGCGAGATGAAGACCGGGAAGTGGTCGGAGCCGAAGTAAGGGAGCCTGCGGAAATCGACGAGCCGGAAGTGGTTCGAGTGGAAGAAGTGATCGAGCGGGAAGCGTATGAAGGGGTACTTGGCGTGAAAAGTGTTGTAGAAGCCGCGGCCGACGCGCGGATCGAGCAGGCCGCTGATGTCCTTGAACAGGTAGTTCGTGCGCGACCACGCCACGTCGTTCAGATCGCCTAAGACGACGACGGGGACGGCCTCCTCCTCCTTGATCGAGCGGCCGACGATGAGCAGCTCCGCGTCGCGCTCCGTGGCGCTGTCGTCCTCGGTCGGGAAGGGCGGGCGCGGGTGCAGGCAGTGGAGGCCGACCTCCCGGCCGCCGGGGAGCCTGACGCGCGCGTGGATCGAAGGGATGTCGTCCTGGACGAGGAACTTCACTTCCGGCCCGACGAGTTCGAGCTTTGAGTAGAGCAGCATCCCGTAGGTGTTGCCCTGCGGCCGGCGGACGGCGTGCGGGTGCGTCCGCTCGAACTCCCTGAGTCGTTCCTCCCACCACCCGTCCGTCTCGACCGTCAGGATGATGTCCGGGTCGGCCTCGCGGATCAGTTCCTTGAGCCGTTCGGCGTTACGGTTATCCATCAGCACGTTCGCGAACAGCAGGCTGAGGCCGTGCCCCTCGCGTGCCCCCCTGCTCGATTGCACCTGCCTGCGCGCGAGGGGCGTGTAAGGGAACATCATGAAGCACTGGTAGGCGAGGCAGGCCGCGAGCGACGCGAGCAGGAGGTAGTCGGACGAGTTGTAGCTCCCGGCGAAGAGCGGGTGCAGGGCCAAGGCGAGGACGATGAGGGCGGTGATCTGTATCCGCGGGAAGTCGAAGATCCTGATCCACCAGCGGTCGCTGCGCAGGAGCGGGAGCGCGGTAGCGACGACCATCGAAGCCCCCAGCGCGAACAGTGCGATCCTCAAATGACAGACCTCCGCGTGTGCCGACCCCGGCCTGGAACGAGCCTCTTCATATTAACTCACATCGGTTTACTTCCCGCGCAATCGCGGGCGCTTCGGCGGTGGTGTATAATCCCCGCATTCCCCGCACAATCTACAGACATCATGGAGTCGCCGAAATGAAAGTTCTGATCCTCGTTTCGCTCCTGCTGTGCGTGCCGGCGCTGGCCGCGGCTCAGGCGCGCCCGCGCGCCGGTCAGAAGGCGCGGCCCGCGCCGGCCGGCGCGCAGCAGCGCAAGATTTTCCCGTACCAGTACCACATCGACGACCTGCCGAACGGCCTGCGGCTCGTCACCGTGCCGACCGACTTCCCCAACCTCGTCGCGCTCTACATCGTCGTCCAGACTGGCTCGCGCAACGAGGTCGAGCCGGGCAAGAGCGGCTACGCGCACTTCTTCGAGCACCTGATGTTCCGCGGCTCGAAGAACTTCACGGCCGAGCAGCGCGACGAAATCCTCAAGCGCGCGGGGGCCTCGTCGAACGCCTACACGACGGACGACCGCACCGTCTATCACGAGGTCTTCGACAAGTCCGATCTCGACAAGGTGATGGAGATGGAGGCCGACCGCTTCCAGCGCCTCCAGTACACGGTCGAGCAGTACAAGACCGAGGCCGGCGCGGTGCGCGGCGAGTACGACAAAAACAGCGCCAGCCCCTTCTCGAAGCTCCACGAGAAGCTGCGCGAGACGGCGTTCAAGCGGCACACCTACGCCCACACCACGATGGGCTACATCCGGGACATACAGGACTTCCCGAACCAGTACGACTACAGCCTCGAATTCTACAGGCGCTACTACCGGCCCGAGTACACGACCATTCTGCTCGTCGGCGACGTGACGCGCCAGCGCGCCCTCGCCCTGGCGAAGAAGTACTTCGGCGACTGGCAGCGCGGCAGCTACAAGCCGGACATCCCGCGCGAGCCTGAGCAGGACGCGCCGCGCGAGGCACACATCGACTGGCCCAACCCGACGCTGCCCTACATGGCCGTCGCCTTCCGCGGCCCTGCCTACTCGGACGTGGAGAAGGACAAGATCGCCCTAGACCTGCTCGGCGCAATCGCCTTCGGCGAGAACTCCGACATCTACCAGCGCCTCGTCCTCAAGGAACAGAAGGTGGACTTCATCAGCGCGGGCGCGGGCGATCAGATCGACCCGGAACTCTTCACCATCTATACGCGCGTCAAGAAGGAGGAGGACGTGCGGTACGTCCGCGAGCAGATTCTCGCTACCGTCGAGCGGTTCACGAAGGAGCTGATCCCGCAGCAGAAGCTCGACCAGACGCGCTCGCGCTTCCGCTACGGCTTCGCGCAGCAGATGGACAGCTCGGAGGCCATCGCCCGCGCCATCGCCGAGTACGTCGCGCTGCGCCGCACGCCCGAAACCCTGAACAAGGTCTTCTCGCTCGCCGAAACCGTCACGCCCGAAGACCTGCGCGAAGTGGCCCGCAAGTACTTCCGCGAACAGAGCCGCACCATCGTCACGCTCGCCACGAAGAAGGGCGCAGACGCCGCCGCGGAAGGGGGTGACCGCTAATGACACGCCGAATGCTCTCAATCACCACGGCACTCGTCCTGCTGTCGCTGTTCACGATGCCGACTAACGCACAGCGCAGACGGCAGCCGCCCCGGCCGGCGGGCGGCGACGCCGTCTCCGCGTCAGCCGCCTCGCGCGAAGTCCTGCTGCCGTCCCGCTCGCCGCTCGTCACCTTCCGCATCCTGTTCATGACCGGCGCGGCCGACGACCCGAAAGGCAAGGAGGGCCTCGCCGCGCTCACCGCCGCGATGCTCGCGCAGGGCGGCTCGCGCCGGATGTCCTACGAGCAGATCACCGAAGCCTTCTACCCGATGGCCGCCGGCTTCGGCTCGCAGACCGACAAAGAGATGACCGTCTTCACGGGCACGATCCACCAGGACAACCTCGAACGCTACTACTCCATCATCAGCCAGATGCTCCTCGAACCCGGCTTCCGCGACGAGGACTTCACGCGCCTGAAAACCGACGCGCTCAACTTCCTGAGTAAAACGCTCCGTCAGGCCAACGACGAAGAGCTGGGCAAGGAGCACCTCTACAACGTCATCTACGCCGGCCACCCCTACGGCCACCACAACGTCGGCCGCATCTCCTCGCTCGAATCGATCACCCTTCAGGACGTGCGCGATTTTTATGCGAAGCACTTCACGCGCTCGAACCTCGTCCTCGGGCTCGCGGGCGGCTACCCCGCCGGCTTCCCCGCGCGCACGAAATCCGACTTCGCCAGACTCCCGGCGGGTCAGCCCACGCCCAACAACTTCTTCACGCCGAAGCTCGAATCCGGCACGCGCATCGAGATCATCCAGCGCGACACGCGCTCGACCGCGTTCTCCTTCGGCTTCCCCGTCAACGTCACGCGCGCGGACAAGGACTGGCCCGCGCTCGCCGTCGTAGCCAGCTACTTCGGCCAACACCGCTCGTCGAACAGCTACCTCTACTCGCGCCTGCGCGAGGCGCGCGGGCTGAACTACGGCGACTACGCCTACGTCGAGTACTTCCCGCGCGGCATGTACCAGTTCACGCCCGACCCGAACCTCGGCCGCCAGCAGCAGATCTTCCAAATCTGGATCAGGCCCGTCGAGCCGCAGAACGCACACTTCACCCTACGCGCCACGCTCTACGAGTTCGACAAGCTGGTGCGCGACGGCATGACCCGCGAGACCTTCGAGGCCACGCGCGAGTTCCTGACGAAATACTCCAACATCCTGACGGCGACGCAGGACGCGCGGCTCGGCTACGCCCTCGACAGCCGCTACTACAAGATCGGCGACTTCAACTCTTACATGCGCGAGCGGCTCGCCGCCCTCACGCTCGAAGACGTGAACCGCGCCATCAAGCAGTACCTCCAGACGAACCGCATGCGGATCGTCGTCGTCACCAAGGACGCCGAATCCTTGCGCGACGCAATCCTCGACGGGAAGCCTTCGCCCATCACCTACGCCGCGCCGAAGCCGGCGGACATTCTCGAAGAGGACAAGATCATCCAGACCTACCCGGTCAAGGCCGAGAAGGGGAACGTGCGCGTCGTGCCGGTCGAGGAGGTCTTCCAGTAAGCCGGCATCTAACAAGCCGGAATTGAGCGTAAAGGAGTAGTACTCACCACAGAGGCACAGAGAGCACAGAGGTGGCACAGAGGATTTTAAACCTTCTCCGTGCCATCTCCGTGTCCTCTGTGCCTCTGTGGTGAAATGCCTTTTGTCTTCGCTCAACCGGGGAGTGCCACCGCGGCTTCCGTTGCCTTCACCGCCGCCGCGCGTTTATCCTCTCAGTCGCTCGCTCATCCAAACACTTCCCGCGCACGAAGGCTTTATGAAAACATCCCTGACCACCGAGGCGACGGCCGGCATCAGCGCCCGCCTGAAGGAAGCCAACGAGGCTGTCGCCCGCGACTACCCAGGCGAGTCCGGCCGCCGCCAGCCCGTCCACACCGTTTACGGCGGCGCGCACCTCTTCCGTGCAGACACGGCCGCGCGCCTCGGCGCGCTCGCCCTGCGCTCGCTCGAACAGTTCGCCCCCGACGCCGCAACGTTCGCGCGCGCCGTCGGCCTCATCGACGAAGCCGCTTCGCAAAGCGGCGCGCAGCTCGCCGAGACGGTGTACGGGCGCGTGCTCGAAAAGCTGCGCCGCGAGCCGGTCGAGGATTTCCGCATCGACTTCGAGGACGGCTACGGCAACCGCCCCGACGCGGAGGAGGACGGCCACGCCGAGTCGGCCGCCCGCGAAGTAGCAGCCGGCGCGCAGTCCGGCACGCTCCCGCCCTTCGTCGGCATCCGCATCAAGCCCTTCACGGAAGAGCTGCGCGCCCGCTCCTTCCGCACGCTCGACATCTTCCTCTCGACGCTCGTGGACGCGGGCGGCGGCCGGCTGCCCCCGAACTTCGTCGTCACGCTCCCCAAGATCACCGCGCCCGAACAGGTCTCGGCCCTCTCCGACCTCTTCGACCTGCTCGAACCCGCGCTCGGCCTCGACGCCGACACGCTCCGTTTCGAGATGATGATCGAGACGACGCAGTCGATCATCAGTCCGCGCGGCGAACTCGCGCTCCCCCTGCTGCTGCGCGCCGCGCGCGGCCGTTGCTCCGCCGCGCACTTCGGAACCTACGACTACACGGCCGCCTGCCAGATCACGGCCGCGCACCAGCACATGCTCCACCCCTCCTGCGACTTCGCCAAGCACATGATGCAGGTCTCGTTCGCGGGCACGGGCGTCTGGCTCTCCGACGGCGCGACCAACATCATGCCCGTCGCCCCGCACCGCGCCGCCGAGGGCCAGCGGCTCACCGCCGAACAGGCGGAAGAGAACCGACGCACCGTCCACCGCGCTTGGCGTCTCCACTTCGAGCACGCGCGCCACTCGCTCGTCACGGGCTTCTACCAGGGCTGGGATTTGCACCCCGCTCAACTCCCCACGCGTTACGCCGCCGTCTATTCCTTCTTCCTCGAAGGACTCGACGCCGCCTCGGAGCGCCTCCGCAACTTTGTCGAGAAGGCCGCCAAGGCCACCCTCGTCGGCGACGTGTTCGACGACGCCGCCACCGGCCAGGGCCTCCTCAACTATTTCTTGCGCGCCCTCAACTCCGGCGCGCTCACCGAGCAGGAGGCGCTAGAACGCTCCGGCCTCACACTCGACGAACTCCGCTCCGGCTCGTTCGTCAAAATCCTCAAAGGCCGCCAGCGCCTCTGACCACAGTTTCGCCGCAGCAACCCCCGACCACTCACGCCGCGCCGCCGCCGCGGCGGGCGCTGATTGGGTGTTCCCCCGCGGCGGCAGGCTTGCTATAATCCGCGCCCTCACGGCAGCTCACGCCACGGCATCAGGAGGACGCGATGCAACTTCACGATCAGATACAGGTCAAGATTATCGGCTCGCCGGAGGTCGTCGAGGAGATCAGGAGCGACTGGGCCGCCCGGCCCGATCAGGCGCAGGTCGTCTCGTCTGGCCCGGAGCGCGACATCAACTCTTACCGGTATGGGCTGACGGAGATCGCCACAATCGTGGGGATCATTGAGGGCGTCGCCGCCCTCGGCGAGTTGGGGAAGAAGTTGTACGATTACCTGAAGGGGGGCGGCGACGACGCAAGAACGATCATCGTCCAGACTCCGCTCGGCCGCTGGGAGTTCGTCGCGCGCGACGATCTGACCGAGGCCGAGGTGCAGGAAATCCTCAGGAAGCTCGCGGGGGTGACGCCGTGAGCGCCATCCAGCTCGACTACGGCGAGTTCGACGCCCGCTTCCTCGGCGTCAACGTGCGCTTCCACGCCGCGCACCCGTCCACTTGGACGCTGTTCGACGAGATCGGCACGGAGAAACGCGATCCGCAGAAGGTGTTCGAGGCGGGCCGCGCCGCGCTCAAGGAGTCGCCCGAGCGCGCCTTCGAGGTCTTCTCGGTCGGCACGGTGCTCACCCACGAGGTGCGCCACTTCCACGACTTCATCCTCTCCCCCTACGGCAACGCCCTCTTCCGACTCCGCCTTACCATCCTGCTCAACGGCTTCCAAGCCCTGCTGCCGCTGCTCGGCGGGCGCAAGACGATCCCCGTCCCGCTGCCCGCGTGGCTGGCGAAGGGCGACGCGGAGAAGGCCCGACTGGCGGAGCAGTGGGCCGGCCTGATGGGCGGCCAGACGGTCGAGCCGTTCGACCTGTCGGACGACGAGGCGCGGCTGATCGACCAGACGCGCGACACCTACTCGCGGATCAAAGACTTCCTCTTCAACCCGCGCACCGTCTCCGGCAGCGTCTCGTTCCAGCCCTACCACCTGTGGGAGGCGTCGGCCTTCATCACGCAGGTGCAGAACGTCTACTCGGTCTTCGGCACGGAGGCCGTCGAAGCCTTCACGAACTTCATCCTCAACCACCCGGCCGCGCAGCCCTACTCGATAGTCTTCCGCCTGCTCTACGAGTTGTGGCAGGAGGCCGGCGTCGCCTTCGACGCCGAGGTAGGGAGCGCCGTCGCGGCGTGGTGTCTGCTCGGCGACTTCGTCAACGACGGGTGGGCCGCCTGCCCGACCGTACGCTTCGCGCGGCTCTACGAGTTGCTGCGCAAAGAAGGCCCGCCGCCCCGCGGCGACGTGGGCGAACTGTTCCGCGCGTGGACGGAGCGGCTCTCCTACTCGCCCGTCGAGACCGCCATCGAGCGGAACAACGCCTCGACGCAACGCTTCATCGACCACCTTGAGCAGAACGCCGGCAACTACCCCGACTTCATGGCGCATCACGTCTCGCACCTGCTCTGGGCTTTGAAGTCGCTGGCCCGCGCTAACGCCCACGCGTCGCGGCTGTTCCTCAGCAACCCGAAGGGTTACGTGAACCCCTACGACTACGTGCAGAACTACGAGGCGTGGCCGTCAGCCCCGGCGGTCGCCACCTTCGTCGGCGGCGGGATACTCATCCCCAAGCAGCGGATGGAGGCGCTTCAGGAGCAGGGCATCATCATCCACAACGGGAAGACCTACGGCGAGGATCAGGTGATCGTCTTCAAGGTGCTGTTCCCGAAAAACGTCGGCGGCGTCCACCTCATTGACGCGGAACTCGCGCTCGGCCTCTCCGATCTGCTGACGATGTCCGACTTCTTCTTCTCCGAGTACTACCGCGCCGACGACGAGTTCGATCTAGTGCGCGTCTCGCTCAGGGAGGCTGGCCTCACCGCGCTCGAAATTCTCACGTAACCGGTGGCGTTAATCTTCCACATCACGGAGCGCGCGGCGTGGGACGCGGCGAGGCCCGCGGGGTCATACCGCCCCGAAGCGTTCGCGTCCGAGGGGTTCATCCACTGCTCGACGCGCGAGCAGGTCGTGCGCGTGGCCGACGCGCGCTTCCGCAATCAGCATGGGCTGGTGCTGCTGTGCATCGACGCGGAGCGGGTCGCGGCCGAGATCGTTTACGAGAACCTGGAAGGCGGGCGGGAGTTGTTCCCGCACATCTACGGCGGGTTGGACGCGGGCGCTGTGGTGGATGTATTGGAGTTCGAGCCGGGCGCGGACGGTCGTTTCGCGTTCCCGGAAAACTTCACGCGCGCCTGACGAATTTGGCGGCGATCCAGCCGAGCAGAATCAAGGCCGACAGGACGAGCCAGTTGTAGCGGCTGCCGTAGGTCGAGACGGGGAAGTGGTTGCTGATCATCGTGAAGACGACGGGCACAGCCATGAAGGTGTTGTGCTTCGAGCGCAGCTTGGCGCGCAGGCCGAGCGCCGGGTCGAAAGTCTCGCCCGTCCTGGCCGCCGCGATGGTTCGCCGCTGCGCCGGCAGTATCCGCATCCAGACGTTCGCCACCATGATCGTGCCTAGCATCGCGCCGACGTGCAGGTAGGCCGCCCGCCCGCTGAAAACGCGCGTCAAACCGTATGACGCCCCGACCACGAGCGCGAAGCAGACGGCCGCGAAGGCGAGCTCGTTTCTGACGAGCGGCGTGTTCGCAAGCAGGTCGTAAACGATCCACGCGGCGGCGAGCGCGCCGAGCGAGATGAGGACGGCCGTCGTGTTCGAGATGTCGGCCACGTCCGGGTCGAGCATCGCGCCGCCGAGGTAATAGACGACGACCAGCAGCAGCATACCGCTCAGCCACGTCAGCGCGGCCTCCCAGCGGAACCAGTGGAGCGGGCGCGTCCCCGGTTTCTTGCGCTTCCCGACAACGTAGAAGCCGCCGCTATGAACCATCCAGACCTCGGCCGCCTCGCCCTCGCGAGCCTCGCGCTCCGCCTCCGACAGTTGGTGGTCGAGCCACGTAAAATAGTAGGTCGTGCCGATCCAGAGGATGCCGGCGAAGACGTGGAACCAGCGCGCGAAGAGGTTGAGCCACTCGCTCAGCGTGGGGTTGATTCTCACCTGTTTAGCTCCCGCGGTAAGTTGAATAGCCGAACGGGCTGACGAGCAGCGGGACGTGGTAGTGCTCGGAAGCGTCGCGCACGCGGAAGACGACGACCGCCAGCGGGTAGAAAGTCTCGACGCCCTGTGCGGAAAAGTAATCACCGGTCTCAAACGTCAGGCGGTACACGCCCTCGCCCTGAGCCTCGCCCTCGCCCGCCAAACTTTTAAGCCTGCCGTCGGCGTCCGTCCGCCCGCGGCCGACCGCGCGCCAGTCGCCCGCTTCGTTCTGAACCTCCAGCGTGATGGCGACACCGGCGGCGGGCCGGCCGCGCGCGGTGTCGAGGACGTGCGTGGTGATTCTGCTCATGAGTCGAGAAGTTTTTGCAGCCGCAGCCGCGTGATGCGCCGCTGCTCCTCGGCAGCGACTCTGATCTCGGTTTCGGGGTCGTTGTTCAAACGCCCGCGCAGCAGCGCGAGCACCTCGGCCGGCCGCTTGCCGGTCGCGCAGACGATGAAGATGTACCCGAACTTTTCCGCGTAAACCCGGTTGAGCCTCGCCAGCTCTTCGCGCGCCGCCACGTCGGCCTCGTTCATCCCCGACTGCTCGCCGGCCGACCACGCGCGCTCCTGCCGCGTCTGCCCCGCCTCGGCCTTTTGCTCGCCGATCTTCGGGTGGCGGCTGAAAGCCTCAAGCCATTCGCGTTCGTCAAGACTCCACCACACATCGTCAGCGACGTTCATCAACTCGCCGGCATTCTCGAACGGCCGCCTTGCCGCAACCGCGCGCGCCCAGCGCGTCGAGCCGCAGCACTTCAACAGTTCGGCCTCCGCCACCTCATGGGGGAGGCCGTTCAGACGTTCGATTCCCTGCTCTACGTTCAAGTCTGTCCCTACAGATTTTCCGCGTCCGGCTCGCAATAAACGCGCAGGCGGCTCACGCCCCCGTCAGGGTGGATGTTGAAGCGCAGGTGCGTGGCCGCGCCCGCGTCCGCGAGCTCGTCCTCGAAGCTGTGGCGCGTGTGCGCTTCGAGCTTCGTGCGGGGAAGCACCCCGCGCCAGTCGCAGGACGACCAGTCCGCCTCGCCCGCGTCGCCCGCCAAGTCGCAGGCTTCGAGCGAGCAGGTGTCAGGGTAGTTGCCTTTGAAGTGCGAGGTGTCAACTTCCACGCGCTTGATCGCGCGCGCGCGCCGGCCGAGTTTGATGATCGCCCAGTCGTGGCCGGGGCCGCGGCGTCGCTTCGTCTCCCAGCCGTCGCTCATGTCGGCGGCGCGGCCGGGCATGATCAGGTTGTGGCGGTGGCCGAAGAACATGTCGCTGCACGCTATCACCTGGCCTCCGTGCTCGACAGCCGCGAGATCGACCTGCCCGCCGCGGCCGATGATGCGCGGCCAGTCGGCCGAGACCTCGCCGTACACCCTGAGCCGCGCGACGCCGCCGTCCGGGTAAATCTTGAAACGGAGGTGCGTGAAGCGCCCGCCGTGCCCGACCGGGAAAGGGTTCTGCGAGTCGCCCTTGAGCTGCGAGACGGGCAGAATCTCTGCCCACTTCTCTGACTCGTCGATCAATTCCTCGACGCCCGGCCTGCCTTCTACCGCAACGCCTTCGAGCGAACACTGCTCGGGGTAGTTGCCGCGAAAGTATGACGTGTCAACGACGACGCCGTGGATGCGTCCGGCTAGGCCCAGTCGTATGACGCACCAGTCGAAGCCCGGCGTGCGGCGGCGGCGCGACTCCCAGCCGTCCATCCACTTGCCGCGCTCCGTGTATGCGCCCTCGCGCCAGACCGGCGTTTCGGGCTTCAACAAGTTCTCCTTCGGCGCGAAGAAGTCGTCGTTCGCGTACAAGACCGCGCCGCCGAGCCTATCGGACGCGAGATCGATCAGTTCCGTGAAATCCGTCATGCGTCCCCCCGACCGCGCAGCAGCAATTCCCCGCGCGGCCCGCCCAGCAACCCGCCGCGCTCGTAGATTTTTTCGCCGCGCAGAAACGTCGTCTCGACCACGCCGCTCAAGGTCTGACCCGCGTAAGGCGTGAGCTTGTGCCTGTGAAGCAGCGCGGCAGGTTCGACGCGGAAAGTCTCCTCCGGCTTCCAGACGACGATGTCGGCGTCTGAGCCTTCGCGAATCGCACCCTTGCTGCCGCCGAGACCGGCGAGACGCGCGGGCGCGCCCGCGAGCCACTCGGCCAACTCGTCGAACGTGTGGCCTCGCCCGCGCGCGTGCGTCCACACGACTGGCAGGCGTAACTGCAAAGACGCGATGCCGCCCCACGCCTGTAGAAAATCCCCCTCGTCGCGCCGCTTCATTTCGGGCGGGCACGGCGAGTGATCCGAGACGATCATCCCGATAGTGCCTTCGGCGAGCGCGGCCCACAGTCTCTCACGGTTCTCGCGCTCGCGAACGGGCGGGCAGCACTTGAACTCGGTCGCGCCGTCCGCGATCTCCTCGGCCGCGAAGGCGAGGTAGTGCGGGCACGTCTCGGCCGTGACGCTCAAGCCTTCGGCCTTCGCCCCGCGCAACAGCGGCAGTGCATCGGCCGAAGAATGATGAACGACGTGAACGCGCGCGCCCGTCTCGCGGCCCAGACGGATTAACAGTTCTACCGCCGCGTCTTCCGCCTCGCGCGGCCGTGTGCGCAGGAACGTCGCGTAGGCGCGCGGGTCGCTCTTTGCCTCCGCCTCGCGCGCGAGCGCCGCGTCAATCGGCGCGGGCACTTCGGCGTGAGCGATCAGCAACGAGCCGAGCCGGGCCAGCTCCGGCAGCGCCCCGCGCAAGTCTTCTTCCCCGACGTGCCGAAACTCCGCGACGCCAGAATCTACGAGGAAGCACTTGAAGCCGACGACACCGGCCCGGTGCATCCTCTCCAACTCCGCCACATTCCCCGGCACGACGCCGCCCCAGAAGGCGACATCGACCGCGCACTTGCCTTCGGCCGCGGCGAGCTTCGTCCGCAACGCTTCCAGCGTCGTCGTCGCCGGAATGCTGTTGAGCGGCATCTCGACGACTGTCGTCGTGCCGCCCGCGGCGGCGGCGCGAGTCGCCGTCTCGAAGCCCTCCCACTCGGTGCGCCCCGGCTCGTTCACGTGGACGTGCGTGTCCACCAGCCCCGGCATCACGACCGCGTCGTCCGACGCCTCATAGAGCGCGCACCCCGGCGGCACGTCCTCGTACCCGCCGAGCGCGACGATGCGCCCGGCGTGGATGTGAACCGACGCCGCGCGCGTCCCGACGGGCAGGACGACGCGCCGGCCGCGGATGATGAAATCAGGCTGGCTCATCGACCCTGATTCGACTGTTTACCTTCCGACACCCGACAAAAAATCTTCGAGCAGGTTTTGCGCGACGCGCAGGCGGTAATCGGCCGTCGAGCGCACGTCGTCAATCGGCGCGATCTCATCTGCCAGCGACGCACGCGCCGCCTCGATCAACTTTTCGTCAACCGACTGGTCGCGCAACAGCTCCTCCGTCCGCACGCAGCGCACGACGGTCGGCGCGACGCTCCCCAGGGCGACGCGCGCGTAGACTAGCCGATTCCCTTCCACGCGCGCCGTCGCGGCCAGACAGACTTTCGAGATGGCCTGCGCGCGGCGTGTGCCGACCTTGCGGTAGTAGGAGAACGTGCCGGGGGCGGCGCGCGGCAGCCGTATGCGCGCGATCAACTCGTCGGCGCGCATGACGGTCTGCTTGTAGCCGGTGTGGAAGTCCGCGTAGTCGATCCAGCGCGCGCCCGCGGCGGAGACGAGTTCGAGCTGCGCGCCGTAGGCCGCGAGCGCGGGCGGCGAGTCGGCGGCGGGCGAGGCGTTGGCTATGTTGCCGCCGAGCGTGCCGCGGTTCTGGATGGCCCACCCGCCGGTCTCGCCCGCGGCACGGCAGAGCGCGGGAAATTCTCTCTGCAAGGTCTCGTCGCCCTGCACGTCCGTGTAAGTCGTCAGCGCGCCGAGCGTGACGTGATCCGAAGTGACTTCAACGCCCCGCAGTTCTCCGAGACGCCAGACGCTCACGAACTTTTTGTGCGCGAGCAGCCCGGCCTCGAAGAGCACCATCAAGTCCGTGCCACCCGCGAACGGACGCCACTCGCCCGGCTCGCGCGCGAGCAGTTCGAGCGCCGCGCCGAGGTCGCGCGGCGCACGCAGCTCGTAGTCGGGGACGTAGGCTCTCATGAAGCAGTGGTCAGTTGTCCGTGGTCAGTTGTCAGTTGTTCGTGGATGCGAAGCTGTCGCTTTCATCCGAGGGGGTTTCAAGTCCATGAAGCACGTGCAACGGGCAACTGACCACGGACAACTGACAAGTTTTACCGCTGCTCGCAGGCGCGGATGACGGCCTCGAAGATCTTCGTGTAGCCGGTGCAGCGGCACAGGTTGCCCGCCAGGCCGGCGCGGATGTCGGCGTCGGTCGGGCGCGGCGTCTTCTCCAAGAGGCTCACGGCCGCGAGCACCATGCCGGGCGTGCAGATGCCGCACTGCGCGCCGCCGTGCTCGACGAACGCCCGCTGGATGGCGTGAAGCTGCTCGCCCGCCGCGACGCCTTCAATCGTTTTGATCTGTGAGCCGTCGGCTTGGAGCACGGGGACGAGGCAACTGTTGACGAGCACGCCGTCCAGGAGCACGGAGCACGCGCCGCACTCGCCCTCGCCGCAGCCCTCCTTCGTGCCCGTGAGTTTCAGCTCGCGGCGGAGCACGTCGAGCAGCCGCTCCATCGGGTACGCCTCGGCCTCGCGCGGCACGCCGTTGACCGTCAGTTTGATCGTAATCATGCTCGCGCGCTCTCTAGCTCTCGCCCCCCAGCCCGCGCATCAAATCTTCCGGCATCAGCGGGACGTGGTTGAACCGGACGCCGGTCGCGTTTTCAATCGCGGCGAGGATGGCGGGCGCGCCGCCGTCCATCGGGAGTTCGCCGATCCCCTTCGCGCCCGCGGGGCCGTGCGGGTAGGGCGTCTCCTCGAAGTGGACGCGGATCGCGGGGATGTCCATCGAGGTCGGGATGATGTAGTTCGTCATCTGCGAATTGATCATCCGGCCCTCGCGCCAGGCGACGCGCTCGTAGAGCGCCCAGCCGATTGACTGAGCCACCCCGCCCTCGATCTGCCCGGCCGCCAGGACGGGGTGGATGACGCGGCCCACCTCCTGCACCGCGACGAAATCCGTCACGCGCGCCTCGTAAGTTCTGAGATCGACCGAGACCTCCGCGACGTAAACGGCCCAGGCGTAAGCGCCGTAGGCGTCGCCGCGGTACGCGCCCTCGTCCCACTTGATTCCGGGCGGCGGCTCGTAGCGGCTGAAGGATTTCAGCGTGCCGTGACGGTTGATGTGCGCCGCGCACGCCGCGCGCCAGTCGTCGGCCGTGTAGCCTTCGGAGAGGAGGCCGCCGCCGATCAGAGTCTGCTTCAGGCCGAGCGCGGCCGACTCGACGAGCTTCCCGACGATCATGCAGGTGCGCGAGGCGACGGTCGGGCCGCTGTTCGGCACGAACGCCGTGTCGGGCTGCCAGACTTCGACCGCGTCGTAGTCGAGGCGGAGCGCGTCGGCCGCGATCTGCGCGAAGACGGTGTTCGTGCCCTGCCCGATCTCGGTCGAGGCGGCGAGGACTCTCACGCGGCCGTCCTCGGTCGCCTCGCACCCCACGACCGACTGCAAAAAGACCTCGCCCGATCCCGTGAACCCAGCGCCGTGCATGAAAGAGGCGAAGCCGATGCCGCGTTTGATCTTCGCGTCCGTAGCGTTCTCGACGGAAAAACGCTCGCGCCTGGCGTGGTAGTCTGACAGCTCGAAGGCGCGGCTGAGGAGGCCGTCCATGTCAACCGGCTCGCGTATGACCTGGCCCGTGGCCGTCGTCCCGCCCTCGCGGATGAAGTTGCGGCGGCGGAACTCTTCGGGCGAAAGATTGAGTTCGCGCGCGACCTTGTCGAGGTGGCGCTCCAACGCGAAGATCGACTGCGGCGCGCCGAAGCCGCGGAACGCGCCGTGCGGCGGGACGTTCGTGGCGACGGCGCGGCTCTTAATACGCACGTTCGGACACAGGTACGGCCCGGCCGCGTGGATCGTGCCGCGCGAGAGCACGACCGAAGAGAGCGTGGCGTACGCGCCGCCGTCAACGGTGAAGTCGATCTCCATCGCGAGCAGCTTCCCGTCGCGCGTGACGGCCGTGCGGTGGCGCGTGAGCGAGGGATGCCGCTTCGTCGTCGCGGCCATGTCCTCGGCGCGGTCGTAGATGATCTTGACGGGCCGTCCCGACTTCCACGCGAGCAGCGCGGCGTGGCCCGCGATCATCGACGGGTACTCCTCCTTGCCGCCGAAGCCGCCGCCCGTCTCGGTCTGTATGACCCGGATTTTCTCCTCGGGCAGCGCGAAGAGTTTGACGAGCGCCTTGTGGACGTAGTAGGGGCACTGCATCGATCCCCAGACGGTCACGCCCTCGTCCGGGTTCGCGACGGCGACGACGCCGTTAGTCTCGATGTAGAGGTGCTCCTGCGCGCCCGTGCGGTACTCGCCCTCGACGATTAGATCGGCCTCTCCCCAGGCCGCGTCAACGTCGCCCTTCTCGACGAGGTACGACTTGAAGACGTTGTCGTCGCCCCAGACGATCTCTTTGCGCGCGAGCGAGTCTTCAATCGTGAAGACGGCCGGCATCGGCTCAATGTCGAGCGTGACGGCGCGGCGCGCGCGCTCCAGGAGGTGCGGGTCTGCGTGCGCGAGCAGCACGACCGGCTCTTCCGGGTGGTTGACGAAATCCGCGGCGAGGTAGGGCTGGTCGGGCGTGATGAGCACGACGACGTTCTCGCCCAGAACGTCGTCGGCCGCGACGACAGTGAACTCTTCCCACGGTATCCCTTCGCCGAACTCGACGCGGCGGAGGCGTCCGCGCGCGACCGTAGAGCGGACGGTCGCGCCGTAGAGCAGACCGGGCAGCGAGATGTCGTCCACGTAGCGCGCCGCGCCCGTGACGTGCAGCACGGCCGAATCGTGCGTCTCGCCCGCGCCCACGCTCATGGCGCGACCCTCCGGATGTCCGTTCGCGCGCCCTCCAGATCCGCGAAGTAGCGCACCAGCATCCCGCCCGCCCCCTCGAGCCGGTAGCCGGCGCTCGCCCGCATGTCCGAAAGCGGCGTGAAGTCCCGCGCAAAGGCGGGCAGGGCGGCCTCGACTGTCTGCAAGGTCCAGGGCTGCCCGACCAGCGCCGCCTCGACATGGGCGGCGCGCTTGGGGGTCGCCGCCA
>DATHBT010000328.1:0-8621 GCA_035295985.1 Pyrinomonadaceae bacterium
TTATAGACGCGCCCCTTCGCGCCGACGCGCGCGCCGCGGCGCGGCGCGCTGCCGCGCTTCGAGACGACCCACAGCTCGCCCGTGCCGTCGTCCACCTTGTAGGCCCCGCCGACGAAGGGAACGGAGTAGCTGTCCTCGACAGTCCCCGTGATGCCGACCTCCTTGTTGTAGTAGCGGTCGGGGTTGTCCAGAATCTTCCCGATGGTGGTCTTCTCGCAGGCGGCCGAGAGCGCGGCGGCGGCGAGCAAGAGTGCGAGGGCGAGCTGGTTACGGCGTGAGCGCATGAGCGTCTCCTCCTTCGAAACTTAAGACTTTTGTCAGGGGAGAGCGGGCGGAAATGATGAACGAGGAACGCGGAATGATGAATGAAAGAACCTGTTTCCCAGTTCATCATTCATCATTCCGCGTTCATCATTTGTCTTAGTTGCCGAACCAGCCGATGGGTTTGCCCGAAAGATCGACCCAGACGCTCTTGATCTGCGTGTAGAGGTCGAGGGCGTGGCGGCCCATCTCGCGGCCGTAGCCCGACTGCTTGTAGCCGCCGAAGGGCGACGCGGCGTTGAACATGTTGTAGGTGTTAATCCAGACGACGCCGGCCTTCACCTTCCTGGCGAAGCTGTGGGCGCGCGTGATGTCCTTCGTCCAGATGCCCGCCGAGAGGCCGTAGATCGTCTCGTTTGCCTGCCTGATCAGATCGTCCTCGTCGGAGAAGGTGATGACGGACGTGACGGGGCCGAAGATTTCTTCCTGCGCCACGCGCATCTCGTTCTTCACCTCGGAGAAGATCGTCGGCCGGAAGAAGTACCCTTTCTGGAACTTCTCTTCCAACTCGGGCGAGCAGCCGCCGGAGAAGATCGTCGCGCCCTCGCCCGTGGCGATCTCGCAGTAGCTCTTGATGCGGTTGAGTTGCTCCTCGGAGACCTGCGGCCCCATCTGCGTCGCTTTGTCCTGCGGATCGCCGACCTTGATCTTCTCGGCCTTCTGTTTGAAGCGTTCGAGGAACTCGTCCTTGATCTCCTCGTGCAGGAAGAGGCGCGAGCCGGCGCAGCAGACCTGCCCCTGGTTGAAGAAGATGCCCATCATCGCGCCGTTGACGGCCTGCTCCATGTCGGCGTCGGCGAAGACGATGTTCGGGGCCTTGCCGCCGAGTTCGAGCGAGACCTTCTTCAGGTTGTCGGCCGCGGCGTGCGCGATCAGCTTGCCGACCTCGGTCGAGCCGGTGAAGGCGATCTTGTCAATGTCTTTGTGGCCGGCGAGCGCAGCGCCGGCCGTCTCGCCGTAGCCGGGGACTATGTTGACGACGCCTTCGGGGAAGCCGGCCTCCTCAAAGAGCTTGCCCAGTTCCATCGCCGTGACGGGCGTCTGCTCGGCGGGCTTCAAGACGACTGTGTTGCCGGCGGCGAGCGCGGGCGCGAGCTTCCACGCGGCCATCAGCAGCGGGAAGTTCCACGGGATGATCTGGCCGCAGACGCCGATGGGTTCGCGCAGGGTGTAGTTGAACATCTGGCCGGGGACGGGGATCGTCTCGCCCTCGATCTTCGTGGCCCAGCCTGCGAAGTACTCGAAGTTCTCGACGACCTGCGGGATGTCAACGTAGAGCGACTCCCTGATGGGCTTCCCGTTGTCGGCCGTCTCAAGCTCGGCCAGCTCCTTCGCGCGCGACTCGATGAGCTGCGCGAGCTTGTACATCAGCCGGCCGCGGTCGCGCGCCGACATCTTCGACCACTTGCCTTCGAAGGCGCGGCGGGCGGCGGCGACGGCGCGGTCGATGTCGGCCGCGTCGCCCTCGGCCACCTCGGCGAGCGTCTCGCCGGTCGAGGGGTTGGGCGTCGCGAAGGTCTTGCCGGACTCGGCGTCCGTCCACTTGCCGTCGATGAAGAGCTGGTATTTGCGGGGTGTCTCTGTCGCGGATTGCGGGGCTGACATAAAGATTTCTCCTTAATTTTCTTCCAGAAAGGTTTTTCGCAGGAGGCACGAGGGGCTTGATTTCATGCCGCTAATTTACACCGACAGGCAGGGAAAGTCTAAGTTAGCTGTTAGCGATTAGCTGTTAGCTATTAGCCAGAAGAAGACAGCTTTCAGCCCTCGTTCCGATTTTTGGTTTTGCTAACAGATAACAGCTAATCGCTAAGAGCTTCCTTTATCACCCTGCGATTCGGTGAGCAGTTGGCGCAGCACGAAGGGGAGGATGCCGCCGTAGCGGTAGTACTCGATCTCTATCGGCGTGTCGATCCGCAGGGTCAGCGTCGCCGTGTCCTCGCTGCCGTCGCTGCGGCGGATGACGAGCGTCACGTCCTGGCGGGGTTTGATCCCGTCGCTCTCGAGGCCGGTGATGTCGAAGACCTCCGTGCCGTCGAGGCCCAGCGACTGCGCGCTCTCGCCCTCCCTGAACTGCAACGGCAGCACGCCCATGCCGACCAGGTTCGAGCGGTGTATGCGCTCGTAGCTTTGCGCCACGACGGCGCGCACGCCGAGCAGCCGCGTGCCCTTCGCCGCCCAGTCGCGCGACGAGCCGGTGCCGTACTCGCTCCCGGCGAAGACGATGAGCGGGACGCCCGCCGCCTGGTAGTGGACGGAGGCGTCGTAGATGCTCATCTGCTGGCCGACGGGCTGCAAGAGCGTGACGCCGCCCTCCGTCCCCGGCACCATCAGGTTCTTGATGCGGACGTTGGCGAAAGTGCCGCGCACCATCACTTGGTGGTTGCCGCGGCGCGAGCCGTAGGAGTTGAAGTCTTCGGGCGTGACGCCGCGCAGTTGCAGATAGACGCCGGCCGGGGCGGTCGGCTTGATCGCGCCCGCGGGCGAGATGTGATCTGTCGTCACCGAGTCGCCGAAGATGGCGAGCGGTCGCGCGCCGCGTATCTCGCAGAACTTCTCGGCCTCCATGCTGAAGCGCTCGAAGTAGGGCGGCTCCTGGATGTAGGTCGAAGTTGACTCCCACTCGTAAACCTCGCCGCCGGCGCTCGGAATCTCGTTCCAGAGCGGGTTCTGTTCGGCGAAGTTGCTGTAGAGGCGTCGGTAGGTTTCGGGGTCGGTCGCCGCGCTCAGAAGTTGGCCGACCTCCTCTGTGCTCGGCCAGATGTCGCGCAGGTAAACGTCGTCGCCGTTCTTCCCCTTCCCGATCGGCTCCTTCGACATGTCTATGTCAACGCGGCCGGCGAGGGCGAAGGCGACGACGAGCGGCGGCGACATCAGGAAGTTGGCGCGCACACTCTGGTGAACGCGCGCCTCGAAGTTGCGGTTGCCCGACAGCACCGAGGCGGTCACGATGTCGTGCTCGTTGATGACCGACTCGATGCGCGGGTCGAGCGGGCCGGAGTTGCCTATGCAGGTCGTGCAGCCGTAGCCGACCGTGTGGAAGCCGAGGCGGTCGAGGTACTGTTGCAGCCCGGTCTTCTCGTAGTAGTCGGTCACGACGCGCGAGCCGGGCGCGAGCGAGGGCTTGACGGTGGGCGGGACGCGCAGGCCGCGCTCGACGGCCTTCTTGGCGAGCAGGCCCGCCGCAATCATCACCGAGGGGTTCGACGTGTTCGTGCAGGACGTGATGGCGGCGATCACCACGTCGCCGTGGCCGAGATCGACGTGGCCGTTGGTCGCCGGCGCGACCGAGACGTGCGGGTCGTCGTAATCGACGCGGTCGGGCGTCGGGCGGTTCTGCATCATCTCCCGCTCGGTGATCGGGTTGGTGTTCTTCGGGCTGGTGAAGCGGTCGAGCGCGGGCGGCAGCGATTCAGGCTCCTGCGAGCCGCCCCCGGCCGTGACCGTGCCCGGCAGCACTGGCAGGGAGCGCGCCGCGGCCTTCACGTCGGCGTTGAGATCGACCTCGTGGCGGCGTTCGAGATCGTCCGGCTGCCGGTTGTAGCCGTTCTCGGAGACGGGCTTCGTCAGCAGCTCCTCGAAGCGCTCCTTCAGCTCCGTCAGCTCGATGCGATCCTGCGGGCGCTTCGGGCCGGCGACGCTCGGCGCGATCTCGGAGAGGTCGAGTTCGAGCACCTGGCTGTAGTCGCACTCGCCCGCGGCGGGGATGCCGAACAGCCCCTGCGCCTTGTAGTAGCTGCGGATCGCCCCGACCTGCTCACTCGTCCTGCCCGTAGCGGCGAAGTACTCGCAGGTCTTTTCGTCCACGGGGAAGAAGCCCATCGTCGCGCCGTACTCCGGGGCCATGTTCGCAATCGTCGCCCGATCCGTGACGTGGATGCTGGCCGCGCCCTCGCCGTGGAACTCGACGAACTTGCCGACGACCTTCGCCTTGCGCAGCAGCTCCGTCACGCGCAGGACGAGATCGGTCGCCGTCACGCCCTCGCGCAAACTCCCCTTCATGTTCACGCCGACCACGTCGGGCGTCAGGAAGTAGACCGGCTGTCCGAGCATCGCCGCCTCGGCCTCGATGCCGCCCACGCCCCACGCGACGATCCCCAAGCCGTTGATCATCGTCGTGTGCGAGTCCGTGCCGACGAGCGTGTCGGGGTAATAGACGCCGTCGCGCTCCAGCACGCCGCGGGCGAGGTATTCGAGGTTAACCTGGTGGACGATGCCGATGCCGGGCGGCACGACTTTAAAACTCTGGAAGGCCTGCGTGCCCCACTTCAGAAACTGGTAGCGCGAGCGGTTGCGGCGGAACTCGACCTCCATGTTACGCACCAGGGCTTCGGGCGTCGCCCAAAAGTCCACCTGCACCGAGTGATCTATGACGAGATCGACCGGAACAAGCGGCTCGATGATCTTGGGATCGCGCCCCATGCGCCGCACGGTCGAGCGCATCGCCGCGAGATCGACCAGGAGCGGCACGCCCGTGAAATCCTGCAACAGCACGCGCGCCACCTTGAACGGAATCTCCTCGGTGCGCTCGGCCTGCGCCGCCCAGTTCGCCAGCCCCCGCACGTCCGACTCCTCGACCACCGCGCCGTCGTAGTTGCGCAGCACGGATTCGAGCACGACGCGGATCGAGACGGGCAGCCGCGAGACGGGGCCGACGCCCTCTTTTTCCAGTTGGGGGAGCGAGTAGAACTGGCCCGTGCGGCCGTGGCCGGCGTCGAACGTTTGCAGCGTGTTGAAGAGGTTATGATTCATAGGATTTTTCCAATCGCCGGGCGAGACGCGGTCTCCGGGCGTGCCGCCGGTACGGGACGCGAGGCGTCAGACGCCAGAGCGCGCGCCTTCAAGGCCGCCGACGCGTCGCACCGATCACTGTTGGCTGACGGATTGACAAGTAAGTCTCAGTTTACGAACCGCCCCGCCGCCCGTCAAGCAAGCCCTCCGCGCCCCGCCCGTGGCGCGTCGGAGCCGTTGCCCCTTGCCCTTTTCCCGCCGCACCTGTGCTATATTCCGGCCAGTCAGCAACCAACTTTCAGCCGTCAATTTTTTATCGCCCTCGCACAACACGCGGGGACACGCGGCTACCGTCAGTTTGTTCTGCTGCCTGCTATCAGCCAGCGGCTAATAGCCAACAGCTTTTGAGGAGAGCGAGATGCCGAAGAAGACGCCGGAAAATTTCCAGTACCTGAGCAATGACCCCGCGAACGTGCCCGACCCGGAGATCGAGGAGTTCATGGAGGAGGAGATCGCGCGCGCGCCGAAAGACCCGGAACAGCTCTCGCGCCGTCTGCGCAACAACACCGCCGCCTCGCCCACGGAC
This sequence comes from Pyrinomonadaceae bacterium, assembly GCA_035295985.1. Taxonomy (GTDB): domain Bacteria; phylum Acidobacteriota; class Blastocatellia; order Pyrinomonadales; family Pyrinomonadaceae; genus JAIVGV01. The sequence continues at coordinate 5,636 of DATHBT010000328.1, forward strand.
GCGGGCGGCGACCTCGACGCCTCCTGGGAGGACGTGAACGACAGCGGGACGGAATCGGTCGCCGGCGACAACCCGACGCCCGACCAGTCGCTCGTCGAGGAGAACGCGCGCGCCGTCGGCGTCTCCTACGAGGACAACGAGGAGCTGGAGTTCATCGACAAGATCGACCGCCGCGACCGCAACCGCTTCGAACTCGACCCGCGCTCGAAGACCGAAGACGACACCATCTGAAAACCGTAAACCGTAAACCGAGACGGGTGACAGGAGAAGAAAGGTTTTCTCCTGTCACCCGTCTCGGTTTACCTGTCACGGCTATTTAAAGTTTGCGCGGGGCGCGAGCGTGACGCTCTTCACCATGATCTTGACGGCGGGGCGGCTCGTGCCTTCGACGACCTTGTCGCCGGCGATCACATCGGCGTTGGCGATCCCTTCGATGACGCGGCCGAAGACGGTGTAGCGGTTGTCGAAGGCGGGCTGGCGCTTGAGCGTGACGAAGAACTGGCAGTTGGCCGAGTTCACGTCCTGCGCGCGGGCCGCGCCGACGATGCCGCGGTCGTATGGCACGTCGCTGAACTCGGCGGGCAGGTTCGGCAGGCCGGAGCTGCCCGTCCCGTCGTTTTCGGGAACGGCGTCGCGCGAGTTGGGGTCGCCGCCCTGGATGATGCCGAGTTCCGGGTCGATGCGGTGGATCGACGTGCCGTCGTAGAACTTCTGCCGGGCGAGCGTCTTGAAACGCTCGACCATCTGCGGCGCGAGGTTCGGGTAGAGTTCGACAACTATGCGGCCGTAGTCGGTCTCGATGACGGCGGCCTCGGCGTCGGCTTCCGGCTTCACGCCGCGCTTGACGGGCGCGCCCACGTCTTCGTCGTCGAAGGTCTTCTCCGCAAGCTTCTGATCGCCCCCGCAGCCCGCGGCGGACAGCGCGAGGGCGAGGCAAACGGACGCTGCGAACGCGCGCGCGTGAATCAGCTTCGTCGCAAACAATCTCTTGAGTCCCCTTCAATCGAAATTCGCCGCGGGCGTCGAAGGCCCCGGCACTGCCATAAGACGCCCGCCGCGGCCGTCTCAGAAAAGCTTCCGGCTGTCGAGCAGGATCGTCACCGGCCCGTCGTTGACCAGTTCGACCTCCATCATCGCGCGGAAGCTCCCGGTCTCGACCTTACCGATCAAGTTGCGCGCTTCGGCGACGAAGACCTCGTAGAGCCGCGCGGCCTCTTCGGGCGGCGCGGCCTCGATCCAAGACGGCCTGCGGCCCCGGCGCACGTCGCCGTAAAGCGTGAACTGCGAAACGACGAGCAACGCGCCGCCCGTCTCCGCGAGCGACAGGTTCATCCGCCCCTCCGCGTCGTCGAAGACGCGAAGCGCGGCGATCTTCTCCGCGAGGTAGGCCGCATCCCGTTCCGTGTCGTCGCGCGCTACGCCCAGCAGCACGAGCGCGCCCGCGCCGATCTCGCCTACCGTCTCCCCTCCGACGCGAACACTGGCGCGCGTCACGCGCTGGAACACGGCCCGCACGATCTTAGAACGGCAGCGGGAAGAGCAGGAAGTAGCCGTTGATCATCAGCACGGTGGCGACCGCGCCGGCGGCGAGCGAGACGACGACGATCATGCGCGAGTTGGCGAGGATGGCGACCGAGGCGAGCACGATGGCGATCTGGAAGAGCGCCTCGGCGAAGTCGAAGTTCGGGTCCTGATCCTGCGCGCGGTCGCGCAACGACTCGTAGTGCTTGGCCCGCGCCGTCAACTCCTTCTTGCCCTCGCCCCTGATCGGGTTCGCCGGGTCTTCGCGATCCGGCTCGCTCTCGTAGCGCGCGACCGTGTCGCGGTACGTCTTGATCTTCTGTTCGAGCGCGGCGCGCGCCTCCGGCGACATCGAGCCGCCGGAGACGGTCAACTCACTCTCCAGCTCGTCGGCGGCGAGGCGGAAGGCCGTCTGGCGGATGTTCTTCGCCTGGTAAAAGTTCCAGGTGTCGCTCGCCTGGATGTTGTTGTTGAAGATGTCCTCGGCTGCGTTGCCCCCGCCGAGGCTCGTGATGGCGAGCAGCATCGCCATGAAGGCGATGAGCAGCGCCACCCGCGAGCGGAAGCGCTCCTCCGCATCGTTCTCGGCCCGCGCCTCGGCCACCGCCTCGGCCGCGTCGTTAGCGTCCATATCGAGACTTTAAAACTCCCCATTCAAATTCGGCTGCTAAAACTTCGGATCACGCATGTGCGCGGCGACGCCCCGCGCGCCTCACTTCTTCGGCGGGCGGCTCGGCCTGAGTTCGACGCGCGAGGGGAGGCTGCGCTCGTCGTGCCGGAGCAGGTCGAGGACGACGCGCGCCACGTCCTCGGGCTGCAACTGCCAGGACTTCGACTCGTCGGGCGTGTCGCCGCCGAAAGACGTGTTGACCGAGCCGGGCATGACGTAGCTGACCTTGATGCCGTCGTGCCTGACCTCCTGCATCAGCGCCTCGGAGAAGCCGTTCAGGGCGAACTTCGAGGCGTTGTAGGCGGCCATCTCCGGGTGCGGGTTCGCGCCCGCGAGCGAGGAGATGTTGACGACGTAGCCGCCGCCGCGCCGCTTCATCACGGGGATCGCCTCGCGGCAGCAGTAGAAGACGCCGAACAGGTTCGTCTCAAGCACGGCGCGGAAGGTTTCGGGCGACATCTCCTCGACGCGACCGAAGTGGCCGACGCCCGCGTTGTTGACGAGCACCTCAACGCCGCCGAACTCCGCGACCGTGTGCTCAAAGAGCGCGCGCACCTGATCGTAATCGCGCACGTCGCACACCGCGCCCGCCGCCCGCCCGCGATCTATGCCGTTCAACTCCGCGACCGCGCGCTCGACATCCCCCTCGCTCCGCGCGCTCACGCAGACGTTCACCCCCTCGCGCACGAGCGCCTCGGCGATGGCGCGCCCGATGCCCTTCGTGCCGCCCGTGACGACCGCTGACTTGCCTTCAAGATTCATCACATATGTAGGGGCGGGGCTTGCCCCTGCCCG
>DATHBT010000329.1:0-12582 GCA_035295985.1 Pyrinomonadaceae bacterium
ATGCACGACGGATTGTCCGTACCCGACCTCGGCGGCCTCGCCACAGCCCGCCTCCTGAACCCGACCTGGGCCACCTACCTGCAACGCGCCTGCGCGCGCCTGAAGGCCGCCGGGCAGGCACACAAAACCGACGGCACGCACGCGCTCGTCGCCAGACTCAAGCGCACGCGCCCCTCGACCTACGAGCACTGCCTGCGCGTGGCGCGCGTGGCGCGGCAGACCGGCTGCGCCTTCGGCTTCGACGCACCGCGCCTGCAACAGCTCTCGGCCTCGGCCATGATGCACGACATCGGGAAAATCCTCGTGCCCGAGTCGATCCTCGGCCAACCCCGCCGGCCCACGCGCTTCGAGCAGTTCGTCCTGCACCTGCACCCGACGCTGGGGACGCTTCTGACCTCCTACTTCAACCTCCCGGCGGAGCTGCGCGTCCGCACGGAGCACCATCACGAGCGCTGGGACGGCCGCGGCTACCCGCACGGCCTCGGCGGCGAGGACATCCCGCTCATGTCGCGCATCGTCAACGTCGCCGACGCCTACGACGCGATGGTCACGCGCCGCCCCTACAACTGCCCGCGCACGCAATCAGACGCCGTAGCCGAGCTGCGCGCCGAGGCCGGCAAGCAGTTCGACCCGCGCGTCGTCGAGGCCTTCCTCGACGCCCGCGTCGCTCACTGCTGAGAAGGCGTCTCCACTTAAGTTGACGAAGGCCGCGTCCGTTTCAGGGCGCGGCCTTTCGATTTCGGGCGCGGCTGACGAGAGGTCAGTACCGCCCCCGGTAGCGGGCGCAACTGACCTGCCCGCTCAATAAAGATGATCTGCGCCGCCAATAACTTGCCACAAAACGACGCGCCGCGGTGTTTCAGGGGCAGGAGTCCCCTTATTCGTACTGATACCCTATAAAGTCGAGGCGGAGGCAATGTTGGAAACTGTCATTCAGGATGTGCGCTACGGCGTGCGCGTGCTGGCGAAGAACCCCGGCTTCACGGCCGTGGCGGTGCTCACCCTCGCCTTAGGGATAGGGGCCAACAGCGCGATCTTCTCCGTAGTCAACGCCGTGCTGCTCCGGCCGCTGGCCTACAAGGACCCGGAGCGGCTGGTGCTCATCAACCACAACTACCGCAAGCTCGACCTCAGGGCTACGGTCTCGGCTCCCGGTTACACGTACTACCGGGAGCACGCGCAGTCTTTCTCGGCCGTGGCAGCCGTCACGGGCTGGAACGTCAACCTCACGGGCGACGGCGAGCCGGAGCGATTGCAGGGGATGACGGTCACGCCCAACCTCTTCCCGATGCTCGGCGCGGAGGCGGCGCGCGGGCGCGTGCTCCTCGAAGAGGAGGGGCAGCCGGGGCGCAACAAGGTGGTCGTGCTGAGCGACGCGCTCTGGCAGCGTCGCTTCGGCGGCGACCAGTCGGTGGTCAACCGCACCGTCACGCTCAACGGCGAGCCTTACAGTGTCGTCGGCGTCATGCCGCCCTCGTTCCGGTTCGGCCGCGAGTTCGGCCCGCCCGCAGACTTCTGGGCGCCCATCGCCTTCACGCCCCAGCAGCTAGCCCCGACCAACCTGACGAACGAATACCTGACGGTGCTGGCGAGCCTCAAGCCCGGCGTCTCGCTCCAGCAGGCGCAGGCCGAACTCGACTCCATCGCCGCCACGCTCCGCAACCAGCACATGCCCGGCAGCGACGAGAGCAACTGGGGCCTGCTCGCGACCCCTATGGGCGAGCAGGTCGTCGGCGACATACGGCCGGCGCTCCTCGTGCTTCTGGGCGCGGTGGCGCTCGTCCTCCTGATCTCCTGTGCGAACGTGGCGAACCTGACGCTCGCTCGCGCCGCGGCGCGGCAGAAGGAGATCGCCATCCGCGCCGCGCTCGGCGCGGGGCGCGGTCGCGTCGTCAGGCAACTCTTAACGGAGAGCACGCTCATCGCTTTGGCCGGCGGCGCGGCGGGCTTGCTGATGGCGAACTGGGGGCTGAGCTTCCTGCTCAGGATCAACGAGGATAAGATTCCGCGCGCCTACGAGATCGGTCTGGACTGGCGCGTCGTCGCCTTCACGGCCGGCGTCTCGCTGCTGACGGGCATAGTCTTCGGCCTCGGCCCGGCCTTCCAGAGCGCGCGCGTCGATCTGCACGACACGCTCAAGGAAGGCGGCCGGGGCGGCTCGGCCGGGGTGGGCCGCCGGGTGCGCGGCGCGCTCGTCGTCGCGGAGGTGTCGCTCGCGGTCGTCCTGCTCGTCGGCGCGGGGCTGCTCGTGCGCAGCTTCGTCAGCCTACAGCACGTCAGCCCCGGCTTCCGCCCGCAACAGGTGATCGCGATGCAGGTCTCGCTGCCGGTCAACCGCTACGCGGAGCCGCGGCAGCGCGCGGCCTTCTACCGACAGGTGGCCGAAGCCATGCGCGCTCTGCCGGGCGTCCGGGCTGCGGGCGCGGTCTCGGTGCTGCCCATGAGCGGGCAGAATCAGAGCGGCAGCTTTTCAATCGAGGGTCGCCCCGTCGCGCCTAACGAATCCATGCCGCACGGCGACCGCTGGGCCGCCACGCACGACTACTTCAACGCGATGGGCATCCCGCTGCTGCGCGGGCGCTACTTCAGCGAGCGCGACGCGGAGGACGCGCCGGGCGTGGCGATTGTTGACGAGACGATGGCGCGCAAGTACTGGCCGAACGAAGACCCCGTGGGCAAGCGCATCAGCTTCGAGGGCGGGGCGGCCAACCCGAAGTGGCGCGAGATCGTCGGCGTCGTCGGCCACGTCAAACACAGGGGGCTTGAAGGCGAGTCGCGCACGCAGTACTACGTCCCGCACCCGCAGAACCCCAATTCGAGCATGTTCCTCGTGGCGCAGGCCGGGGGCGACCCGGCGGCGCTGGCCGCGCCCGTTCGCGAGGCCGTCCGCTCCCTCGACCGCGACCTGCCCGTCTATCGCGTGACGACGATGGAGCGGCTCGTCGCCGACTCGCTGGCGCAGCGCCGCTTCTCGATGTTGCTCTTCGGCGTCTTCGCCGGCGTGGCGCTGCTGCTCGCAATCGTCGGCCTCTACGGCGTGCTCTCTTACACGGTGGCGCAGCGGACGCACGAGATCGGCATCCGTATGGCGCTGGGCGCGCGCGCGTCCGACGTGCTGCGGCTCGTCGTCGGTCAGGGGCTGTGGCTCACGCTCCTCGGCGTCGCGCTCGGACTCGCGGGCGCGCTCGCGCTGACGCGCCTGATGGCGGGGCTGCTCTACGGCGTCTCGGCGTTTGACCCGGCGACCTTCGCGGTCGTGGCGCTGCTGCTCACGGCCGTGGCGCTCCTCGCCTGCCTCATCCCCGCGCGCAGGGCGACGAGGGTCGATCCGACGACCGCGCTGAGGGCGGAGTAAGACCTTGGGCCGCGCGGCCGGGCGCTTTGAAACACGACCGGCGTTACCGGCCGTGCTGATCCCCGACTGCTAAGTTATATCCGGTGGCGCGGCGGCGATCTGACGACCTCTTCCCGCGGTGAAGAGTTTTCGACGAAGGTGATGCCTTCGTCAGTCGGCCGCGCCCCGCGCATCGGCTCGTCCGCAGCGACCTGCGGGCCTCCGCCCCCTTCAATCCTTCCAACATACCGCCGAGGCTTGGTCTGAGATGTATGTGAGATCACCGAGCCTGTTCTATAATGGGCGGCACCCTGAACCTGACCCTTATCAAGAGACGGCCGGCAGATCGTCTGCCGACGCCGGGTAGAATTTTTTCTACGCCCCCGCTCTGACAGTAACCCCTCGCCGAAATAAGACTTGGGAAAACGTCGGAGCCTCGCCGCTATCGCACCGACAGAACGGTTAAAAGATAGCGGGCGGCTTTCCGGCTTGAACGTCACACGAAGGTGAGAAGGTGACGCCCTCGCCCGCGACTGTGGGTGAGGACGCAGAGCTTCTCCAACGCCGCAGGGCGGCAAGGGAGGCCGTATGCCTTTCGTGATCTTCGCCGCGCCATGGTTCTCAGAGAACGCCACGCGCTTCATCGAGGCGACGGCGGGCGTCCAAGGCGTGCGGCTCGCAGTCATCAGCCAGGAGCCGCAGGAGTATCTGGCCCGGCACGTGCGCGACCGCATCGCGGCCCACTGGCGCGTCGAAAACATCTTCGATCCCGCACAACTGGCCGACGCGGCCCGCCGGCTCTCCGCCCACTTCGGCCCCCTCCACAGAATCTTCGGCGCTTACGAGCAGTTGCAGGTTCCCTTGGCGGAAGCGCGCGAGCTGTTGGGCGTAGAGGGGATGCGCGCCGAGGCGGCACGCAACTTCCGCGACAAGTCGCGCATGAAGACTGTGCTGCGCGAGGCCGGCGTCCCCTGCGCGCGCCACCGCCTCGCCCACACCGACGCCGAGGCGTGGGCCTTCGCCGAAGAGGTCGGCTTCCCGCTCGTCCTCAAGCCGCCGGCCGGGGCCGGGGCGCAGTCCACCTTCCGCGTCGATAACGCGGAGGCGTTCGGCGAGGCATTGAGAATCTCCGCCCCCGCGCCGCACCAGCCAGTCCTCGTCGAGGAGTTCATCACGGGCGAGGAGCATTCGCTCGAAACCATCTCCGTCGGCGGTCGCGCCGTCTGGCACTCGCTCACTCACTACTACCCGACGCCGCTCGAAGTCCTGCGCAACCCCTGGATTCAGTGGTGCCTGCTCCTCCCCAGAGAGATAGACGGGCCGCAGTACGACGACATACGCGACGCCGCCGAGCGCGCGCTCACAGCACTCGGCATGGACACGGGGCTGAGCCACATGGAGTGGTTCAGGCGCGGGAACGGGAGCGTCGCCATCTCGGAGGTCGGAGCGCGCCCGCCCGGCGCGCAGATCACCACGCTCGTCTCGCGCGCGCACGACATAGACTTCCTCGACGCCTGGGGGCGCGTCATGGTGTACGGCGAGTTCTCGCCGCCCGAGCGACGCTACGCGGCCGGCGCGGCGTACCTGCGCGGGCAGGGTCGCGGGCGCGTCGTGGCGATCCACGGGCTTGAGGAGGCCGGGCGCGAGCTGGGCGAGCTGGTGACGGACGTGAAGCTCCCGCAGGTGGGACAGTCGCCGACGGGCGGCTACGAGGGCGAGGGTTACGTCCTCCTGCGCCACCCGGAGACCGCCGTGGTCAGGGAAGCCCTGCTCAGACTCATCAGCATGGTTCGCGTCGAACTCGGATGAGGACGTGGCGGATTCCGGATTGGAAAACAGGCTGCCTTTCAATCCGCAATCCGCAATCCCAAATCCGCAATCGAAGGGAGGCGTCATGTACGTCCTGTTGATCTCGCCGGGGTACCCGCACGAGATGCCGTACTTCACGCGCGCTCTGGCGTGGGCGGGGGCGAGTGTGCTCGGCGTGAGCGACCAGCCGGAGGGCGAGCTGCCGATTGAAGCGAGCGCGCACCTGACGGCCTACCTGCGAGTCCCTTCGCTCTGGGACGAGGACGCGGTCGTCGAGGCGATCAGGCGCTGGACTTCGCCCGTCGGCGTTGACAGGGTCGAGTGCCTGTGGGAGCCAGGGATGCTTTTGGCCGCGCGCATACGCGAGACGCTCGGCGTGGCGGGCATGACCGTCGAGGAGACGGTGCCATTCCGCGACAAGGATCGGATGAAGCAGGTGCTCTCGGCCGCGGGAGTCCGCACGCCGCGCCACGCGCGCGCGACGACAGCCGAAGAGTGCAGGGACGCCGCGCGCCGCATCGGCTACCCGCTCATCCTCAAGCCCATCGCGGGGGCCGGATCGGCCGACACCTACCGCGTGGATGACGACGCCCAACTCGAAGAGACGCTGCTGCGCCTCGGCCACCTGCCCGAGGTGAACGTCGAGGAGTTCATAGAGGGCGAGGAGTTCACCTTCGACACCGTCTGCGTGGGCGGGCAAGTAGCCTACTACAACATCTCGCAGTACCGCCCGCACCCGCTGATCGCACGCACGGTCGAGTGGGTTAGCCCGCAGATCATCATGCTGCGCGACGTGGAGGCCGAGGAGTACGCCGCCGGGCGCGAGATGGGCCGCGCCGTGCTTCGCGCGCTCAACTTCCAGACGGGCTTCACGCACATGGAGTGGTTCCGCAAGCCCGGCGGCGAGGTGGTCTTCGGCGAGATCGGCTGCCGCCCGCCCGGCGCGCGCTCCGTCGATGTGATGAACTACGCCGGCGACATAGACCTCTTCGCCGGCTGGGCCGAGGCCGTCGCGCAAGGAAAGTTCACGCAGCCCGTGGAGAGGCGTTACAACGCCGTCATCATCTACAAGCGCGCGCAAGGGTCGGGACGGATTCACAGGGTTGAGGGGCTGGAGCGGCTGCTCACGAAATACGGCGAGCACATCGTCCTCATCGACCTGCTCCCGCCCGGCACGCCGCGCCGCGACTGGCGGCAGACGCTCCTCTCCGACGGCTACCTCGTCGTCCGCCACCCCGACCACGCGCGGGCGCTCGAGATCGCCGACGCCGTCGGCACAGACCTGCGACTGTACGCCGGCTGACAGGTTAAAAAGTTAAGGGCAGCCGCTCGGCCGCCCTTTCCGGTTTGTGTACCGGCTGTGCGTCGGCTCGGCCGCACACGGCCGGTCGCTCAGTCCCTGTAGATTTCGACCACGGCCTTGCCGTCAGGGCCGATGTGCCCGCGGTACATCCCGGCCGTGTTGAAGGGGGCGGCGAAGTTGCCGTTCTTATCGAGCACGATGACGCCGCCCGTCCCGCCCAGCCGCTTCACCTTGTCGAGCACCGTGTCGGCAGCCTCCGCGACCGACATCCCCTTGTAGCCGACGAGCGCCGAAATCTCGTGCGCGACCGCCGCGCGGATGAAGTACTCGCCGTCGCCCGTGGCCGAGACCGCGCAGGTCTGGTTGTCCGCGTAGGTTCCGGCCCCGATGATGGGCGAGTCGCCGACGCGGCCGAAACGCTTGTTCGTCATCCCGCCCGTCGATGTCCCGGCCGCCAGATTCCCCGCCGCGTCGAGCGCCACCGCGCCGACCGTCCCGCGCAGCCCGTCCTCGCCGGGTGGAACCCTTCCGAGCCGCGCGGACTTCTTCGTCGGCGTGGTCGTCTTCTGCTTCTCGCCCTCCTTGATGCGCTGCAAGTCCTTCCAGCGGCGCTCGGTGTGGAAGTAGCTCTGCGGAACCATCTGCACGCCCTGCTGCCGGGCGAAGGTTTCGGCCCCCTCGCCGACCATCATCACGTGCGGCGACTTCTCCATCACCATGCGGGCGAGGCTGATCGGGTTTTTGACGTGCTTGAGGCCGGCGACCGAGCCGGCGGCGAGGTTGCGCCCGTCCATGATCGACGAGTCCAGCTCGTTCGTCCCGGCGCTCGTGAAGACCGCGCCCTTCCCGGCGTTGAAGAGCGGCGAGTCCTCCATGATGCGTATGGCGGCCTCGACGGCGTCAAGGCCGCTGCCGTTGTTGCTTAAGACGCGGTGCCCGGCTTCGAGCGCCTCGGTCAGCTTGGCGCGGTAGTCGCGCTCCATCTCCGGCGTCATTTTGCTCCGCTCGATTGCGCCCGCGCCGCCGTGGATGACGAACATGAACTTCGGCCTGGTGCCTTGGGCGGGCGAGACGGAACTCACCCCCGGCGTGCCCGAACTATCCGGGGTGTTTGAGATCGCCCCCTGGGCGAGAAGGGAAGATACGGCGAGCAGAAGTATTGACGACACGATCAGGAGCGACGCGCCACGATTCTTTGTCAGCATGAACACCTCCGGCATCAGACGAGTCTTATCATTCACGACTGGTTGAGGAACCGCCCCGCGCGGCGGCTACCACGCGACGCCGTAGTCCTCGCCGTGGTTGCTTGAGCCGCCCCACATCGTGCCGTGCGCGCGGTCGAAGAGGATGGCGTTGATGGGGCCGGACGTGCGCTCCTCGAACGTCAGCTCGTAGCCCATCCTGCGCAGCTCGCCGCGCACCCACTGCGGCATAGACTCGGCCAGCAGGAGACGGCCGGGGCGCGACTCGTGCAGGCCGAAGGAGCTGCGCATCTGGAAGCTGTTGACGTTCGGCGCTTCCGCCGCCTCCTGCACGTTCATGCCGAACTCGACGACATTGAGGAAGAACTGTAAGAGATTCTGATCCTGGCTGTCGCCGCCCTGCACGGCGAACGAAAGATAGGGCTTGCCGTCCTTGAGCGCGAGCGTCGGCGTCAGCGTCACGCGCGGTCGCTTGCCCGGCTCGATGACGTTGAACGGGTTCTCCGCGGCGTCCAGCACGAAGCTCTGCGCGCGCTGGCTGAGGCCCACGCCTGTGCGCCCCGCGATGACCGCCGGTATCCACCCGCCGCTCGGCGTGATGGATACGACCCACCCTTCGGCGTCCGCCGCCTGCACCGAAGTCGTGCCCGCGTAAAAGCTGCGACGGAAATCTTCCCACGAAGACTGCGAGACCGCGTCCTGGTTGAAGCCCGATCCGCGGCCGGCCGGCGGGGGCGGCCACTTCTTCAGCAGATCGAGGTAAGGGTTGGCGGCTTTTTGTCCCTGGAAGGGGTACGGGTCGCCGGGCTTGATGTTGGGGTCGTTGCGATCAGGGTTGACGAGCCTGGCGCGCTCCTTCGCGTAAGCCTTCGAGAGCAGACCTTGAATCGGCTCGGCCGGCGGGAAGTCGGGGTCTCCGTAGTAGAAGTCGCGGTCGGCGAAGGCGAGGCTCATCGCCTGGTAGAGCGTGTGGACGTAGCGCGCGCTGTTGTAGCCCATCCCTCGCAGCTCGAAGTTTTCGAGGATGTTGAGGGCCTGGAGCATCGCCGGCCCCTGCGTCCAGTGCGTGAGCTTGTAAACTTCGACGCCCTTGTAAGTGGTCTTGACCGGCTCCTCGATCTTGACCTGCCAGTTCGACAAATCTTCGAGCGTGAAGAGTCCGCCCTCCTCGCGCGCGCCACGGACGATCTCGCGCGCGATGTCGCCTTTGTAGAATCGTTCGTAGGCCGCCATGATCGCCTCTTTGCGGCTGCGCCCGCGCGCGCGCGCCTCCGCCTCGGCTTCGACCAGCTTGCGCAGTGTCGCGGCGAGGTCGGGCTGGCGGAAGATTTCGCCGGGCGCGGGCGCTTCACGCTTCTGACCCAGGTGCGGCAGCATCACCTCGCGCGAGTAGCGCCACTCTTTCAGCCGCCGCTTCTCCCGCTCTATCGCGTTGGCCGCCTGCGCCTCGATGGGGTAGCCGTCGGCCATCTGGATAGAAGGCTCCAAGACATCCTTCAGGCTCAGTTTGCCGAACTCGGCGAGCATCACGAGGAGTCCGCCCGGCGTGCCCGGCGTGACGGCGGAGAGCGGCCCGTGCTCCGGCGGGTACGCCATCTTCTTAGACTTGTAGAACTCCGCGGTCGCCCCCGTCGGGGCGACGCCGAGCGCGTTGATGCCGACAACCTTCCCCGTCTTCGGGTTGAAGATGAGCGCCTGCGTCTCGCCGCCCCAGCCCAACGTGTCCCACATGGTCGAGGTCGCGGCGAGCATCGCGCAGGCGGCGTCCACAGCGTTGCCGCCCTTCTGAAAGACAATCGCCCCGGCCGTCGCCGCCAGCGGCTTCCCAGTGATAGCCATCCACTGTTTTCCGTGGAGGACGGGCTTCTGAGTCCGCTGCGCGCTCGCCGCGCCGAACGGCGTGAGTGCGACCGTGGCCGCGAGGAGAAGCCCCGCCAGACCCTTTGCTTTTTTCATGATTACCCCTCGCCCTCCGCCCGTGTCTCCGGGCGGCCCGTGCCTAAAAATCGAAACACGATCAACCGCTGCCCCGCCTGACCGGAATGACGCTGGCTCGCGGTTAAATGCTGCTTGGGCGCTAAATTTACATCAGAAGCAGCGCGGGAGGTTAGAAGGATTTTACCGCCGCGACTTCGCGAGCCGCGCGGTGAGGTGGTGTGAGCTTGTCAGCGGTCGTCAACTCACTCGGCCCGCAGCGCGATCATGGGATCGACCTTCGTCGCGCGCCGCGCGGGCACGTAGCACGCCAGCAAGGCCACCGCGAGCAGCAGCAGCGAGACCAGCGCGAAGGTGGACGGATCGGTCGCCGAGACGCCGAACAGCATCCCCGACATCAGGCGCGTCACGGCGAGCGCGGCGGCGAGGCCCAGCGCGACGCCGAGGAGCGCGAGCGCCATCCCGTGCCTGATGACGAGGCGGATGATGTCGCCGCGCCGCGCCCCCAGCGCCACCCGCACGCCGATCTCGCGCGTGCGCTGTGTGACGGCGTAAGAGAGCACGCCGTAGAGGCCGACGGCCCCAAGCACGAGCGCGACCGCGGCGAAGACGCCGACGAGCAGCAGGCTGAAGCGCCGCGGCGCGAGCGACCGCGCCAGCAGCTCTTCGAGCGTCCGCACGTTGCCCAGTGGTTGCTCGGCGTCAACGGCCTGTATCTCGCGCCTGATCGGGGCGACCAGACTTGCCGGGTCGCCCGTGGTCTTCACCACCCAGTCCAACGCGCGCACGTACTCCGCCTGCCACCTCGGTTTCATCTGCGTCCAGGGGTGGTAAATTCCGGGGTGGCCCGCTTCGGCCAGGCCGCCCTGGCGCACGTGGCGCGCGACGCCGACGATCTCGCGCCAAGGCTCTTCCTCGCCCCCGAAGCGTACTCGGCGGCCGAGCGCGGCGTCGAGCGGCGCGCCGGGGAAGTGGCGGCGGACGAAATCATCGTCCACCACCACGACCGGGGGCGAGTCGGCCGTGTCGCGCTCGGTGAAGAGTCGCCCGGTGAGCAGCGCCACGTTGAGGGCGCGGTGGTAGTTCTCGTCAACCGAGAGCACGTCGGCGACGGGCCACTCGCCCGGCAGACGCGGCTCTGGCTGCCCTTCGAGCCAGTAGCCGTCCTCACTCGAACGCCCCAGCGGGAAGCCGCTCGTCACGCTCACCTCGACGACGCCCGGCAAAGCCCTCACGCGGCGCGTGGCCTCGCGCAGGAACGCGATTGACTGCGCGGCCTCGCGGTACTTCGCGTCGGGCAGGCGCAGCCGCAGCGTCAGCACGCCCCGCGCGTCGAAGCCGGGATCGACCTCAGTCAGCCGCCAGAAGCTCTTGACGAGAAGCCCTGCGCCGACAAGGAGCACGAGCGAGAGCGCGACCTCCGCGACGACGAAAGCGCCACGCAGCCTGCGCCCGCCGGCGCCCCCCGTCGCCTTGAGGCCGCCCTCCTTGAGCGCGCCGTGCAGATCGACCTTCGACGTTTGGAGCGCGGGCGCGAGGCCGAAGGCTAGGCCCGTGAGCATCGTCACGACGACGGCGAAGCCGAAGGCGCGCGCGTCCGGCGACAGGTCTTCGAGCCGCGGCAGAGCATCCGGGTAGAGCCGGGCGAGCGCGCCCACGCCCCATGAAGAGAGGAGCAGCCCCGCCGCCCCGCCCGCCGCGGCGAGCAGCAGGCTCTCCGTCAAAAGCTGCCGGACGACGCGCCCCCGGCCCGCGCCCAGTGCCATGCGCAGCGCGATCTCCCTGCCCCGCGTCGTGGCGCGCGCGAGCAGCAGGTTGGCGACGTTGGCGCAAGCGATGAGCAGCAGCAGCCCCACGGCCACCGTCAGCATCACGAGCGCCGGGCGCACGTCGCCGACGTAGTCGTCGAGGAAAGAGCGCACCACAACGCCGTTGCCTTGGTTGGACTCCGGGTGCTGCTCGCTCAGGCGCGCCGCGATGGCGTTCATCTCCGCGACCGCCTGCTCTAACTTGACGCCCGGCCGCAGGCGCGCCGTCACCAGTACGGGGTGGGAGCTGCGGTCGCGCATGTAACGCGCGTCGCTGTGTCGGCCGAGCGGGATGAGGAAGTCGTTGTTGAGGTTGTTGCGGCCGTAGAAGTCGAACCCGGCGGGCAGCACCCCGATGACCGTCCAACTCTCGCCGTTGTAGCGGACGGGGCGGCCGACGGCGCGCTCGTCGCCCCCGAAGCGGCGCTGCCACAGAGAGTGGCTGATCACCATGACGCGCTCCGCGCCGGGGCGATCCTCTTCCTCCGTGAAGAAGCGCCCGGCCGCCGGCCGGACGCCGAGCGTGGGGAAGAAGCTGGCCGTCACCCAGCGGCCCGTCACGCGCTCCGGCTCGCCGTCGCCCGTCAGCGCGCCGCCGGCCGGCATGCGCGCCGCCATCTCCTCGAAGACGGTCTGCGACGCGCGCCAGTCGAGGTAGTTTGGGTAGGCGACCGACATGACCGGAACTTCCTTCGAGGTTTCGGACAAGGCGATGAGCCGATCTGAGTCGGGGAAATCCAGCGGCTTAAGCATCACGCCGTTGACGACGGAGAAGATGGCCGTGTTCGCGCCGATGCCGAGGGCGAGCGTGAGGACTGCGACCAGCGTGAAGCCGGGCCTCTTGCGGAGCGAGCGCGCGGCGTAGCGCAGGTCTTGCCACAGGTCTTCCGCCAGTTTCAGCCCGCGCGCCTCACGGCAACGCTCCTTCGCCTGCTCCACCCCGCCGAAGGAGCGCAGGGCCGCGCGCCGCGCCTCTTCGGGACTCGCGCCTTCAGCGAGGTTCAACTCGATCTCGCGTTCGAGGTGGTAGCGCAGCTCCTCATCCAACTTGGGATTGCCTAGATCAGACCTGATGATGCTATAAGGCTTGACATGCACCGATGTCCCCACTGCGACAGCTCCGAGCGACAGGTTAAATCGGGCTTCAACCGCACCGGCACGCAGCGCCTTCAGTGCCAGTCATGCCGTCGT
>DATHBT010000330.1:0-18624 GCA_035295985.1 Pyrinomonadaceae bacterium
TGCCGCCCGACCGCGCGGCGCCCGGTTCGGCTGCTGATGTTGTTGGGGCGGCATCGCCACGCGAGCGCCCTGTGGCCGCTGTCTCTCGGCGCGTCTCAGTGCGTTCTGCTGCTCGGCACGCGCCGCGGCGGCACGCTGCTCAGAGAGCGCGGCATCCTGCGCGGCCCTGTTCTGCCGTTCGACTTCCCGCGCCTGCCGGCGCTCTTCCTGATTGCCGCGGCCCGGCCTCGACTCGGACGCCGCGCCCTGCGGCTGCCTCTGCGGCGACTCGGTCGCCCTCGTCAAACCACGCCCGCGTCCCGCGCCCTGCGGCCTGCCGGTGTTCGGCTGGGCCGCGGTGTCTGCGCGCCGCTCGTCTTTGAATTGCAGCTTCTGCTGCTTCTGCTTGTCGCCTACAACCTCTGCGCGCCCCGGCCTTGTCTTGCCTTCGAGGAAAGGCGGCGCGTACGGCCGCGCGCTGGTATAGACGTAAGTCTCGTCCAGCTTCTTGGCGATCCCCGGCGGGATGTCCACGCGGCGGCGCGTGTTCGTGGTCTGCAAGGCCGCCTGGCGCAGCAGCGCAACCGAGAAAGGCTCAAGCACCGGCCGCGACTCGCCGAGCAGACGCGGGTCGGCGGCCACCAGCACGTCAGCGTCTATGGGCCGGTTGAAGTATTCGACGGGCACGACCGTGACGGCACCGGGCACGCCGAGGTTGACGACCTGCTGCGGCACGGCGTAACCGTCGCCGTGGTAGTGCGGCTGCCAGTTCGCGTCGTAGTAAGGCGTCGCGTACGGGTCGCCGGGCGCGAGCGGAACCCACGCGATCTGGTTAGCGCCGGCAAGCGGCAGGAAGGCGACGAGCGCGGGCGAGTAGGCCGGCTGCGTGTTCGCGCCTTCCGGCACCCAGTACCACTGGTTGTCGATGTTCGCCCAGCGGCCGTAGTGGTACGGCGCGTAGCCCCACGGCTCGTTCGAGACCCACGTCAGGCCGTAAGGATCGTCAACCGTCCAGTAGCCCTCGCGGTACGGAGCCCAGCCCGCGTCCACGTTCGGCCGCCACACGCTGCCGTAGCCTGAAACGTCCTGCCATTGGCCGTAGCGGTCGAGTTCATAGACGCCGGGGACGTAGTCGCTCACGTAGCGGTAGCTCGCGTAGCGGTTGTAAGGATCGTAGTAGTAAGGGTCGTTTAAGTACGCGTTGTAGTCGCGGTAGCGCCCGTCGTAAGCGTCCGGGTACTGGTAGCCGTAGTAGTCGTCCAGCAGGCCGCCCGCGTAGTCGGGGCTGAGGCGCGAGAGCGCGATGTCGGCGGCGGTCTGCCCCAGCAACGTCAGCATCTCGCCCTTGCCGATCTCGCCGCTGCCGGCGAGTCCGACGACCTGCGCGAGGCCGCTCAGCACGGAGATCCACGCGCTGCCGTCGTCGTTCGTGCCGACTTCATAAAAACCCGGCTCGCGCAGCTCGAACGCGCCGCGCGGGGTCGCGACTTCGTACAGCTCGCCGGGGCGGAGCGCGCCGATGTTGAAAACGGCCGAGCCGCCGCGCAGCGCCAACTGCGTCCGCTCGTCCGTCAGAGAGAGCACGTCGAGCGCGGTGTCGGGATCGAGGCGCGCGAAGTTGCGGCCGGTGAAGGCGACGGAGGCTTCAGAATTGTCGCGCACGTAGATGCGGTCGCCCTCGGTGACGGGCGTGTTGGGCGTCAACTCCGCCCACTGCGCGTCCGGCTGCACGTTCTCCTGATGGGCTGCCAGCCCTCGGTAGAGTCCCGCCTCGCCGTCAACGCGCTCGACGCGCGCGGCGCGCGGTACCGTCAGCGCCTCCGCCTTCGGCTCGTTCCTCAGCCACAGCGCCGCCGCGCCCCAGCCGAGCAGCCCACACACCGCCGCCACGATCGCCAGATGCGGCCACGCCTTAACCCTGTTCATAAACACCTTCCCCCTGAAATTTCCGCGCCCGCAGTTGAGCTTTTCCCCGAACCACGTCGCAATCACCGTGCCGATGCGTGCAATGAGGGGGAGAAACTGTAAGTGGCGCTATTCGCGCGGTTTTTGTCGGGGGCAGTTGCGGTGAGGTTGCGAGGAGATTGCATTACGTGCGGAAACCGCGCGCCCTTGAACGTAATGGTGACGGCCGGCACGATATCGGGCAAGGGGGAAACGATGAGCGCGGGAAGGCCAGTCCGTTGTCAGTTGTCTGTGGTCAGTTATTCGTGCCGCGCAGGCTCTCACGTCCGTCGCGGGCGTCAAGGCTGCGAAGCTCAAACAACGGACGACTGACTACTGACAACGGACTGCCTTTCAGTTCACCGTCAGCGCCGCTCGGCCAGCAGGCGTACCGGGATGGTCGTGCTCCTCCCGTTGCGGAAGACCTCTACGCGAACCACGTCGCCGACGTTGCGGCGGTCGAGCAGGCGCGTCAGATCGTCGCCCGTCTTCACGCGCTCGCCGTCAATCGCCGTGATGATGTCGCCCGCGGCGGCGCTCTCCTCCGACAGGCCCATGCCGCGCAGGCCCGCGGCCTCGGCCGACCCGCCCGGAATCACTTCGAGCACGACGACGCCCTCCGCCACCGGCAGCCGCGCCTGGCCGCGCAGAGACTCGACGCTGCGCGTTCGCACGCCGAGCCGGGGGCGGTTGACGTAGCCGGCGCTGATGAGCTGCGGCACGACGCGCCTGGCGATGCTCACCGGCACGGCGAAGCCGACGCCGCTCGAAGCGCCCGTGGTCGAAAGAATCTGCGAGTTGATGCCGATCATGCGCCCGCGCGAGTCGAGCAGCGGCCCGCCGGAGTTGCCGGGGTTGATGGAGGCGTCGGTCTGGATCGCCCCCTCGATCTGTCTGCCGTTGCGCGCCCGAATGGGCCGCTGCAAGCCGCTGATGACGCCGGTGGTCAGCGTGCGGTCGAGGCCGAACGGGTTGCCGATGGCTAAGACCTTCTGGCCGACGACGAGCCGCTCGGAGTCGCCCATCGGGATGATCGTCAGCTCCGAAGCCGGCGCGTCGATCTTGATGACGGCCAGGTCTGTGTCCGGGTCGCGCCCGACGACCGTGGCCGGGTAGGTCTTCTCGCCGCCGAGGCTGACCCTCAAACTCTGGACGTTCGCCACGACGTGGTCGTTCGTCAGGATGTGGCCCCGCGAGTCGATAACGGAGCCGGAACCCGTCCCGGCGCGCCCCTGCGACTCGAACGAGCCGAAGCGCGAGCGCGAGGAGGTGATGAACGCGACGCCGGGCGCGGCGGCTCGATAGACCTCGATGTTGTTTCGCTCTTCGGTCGCGACGGACGGGTCGGTTATCGCCGCCGGCTCTGCGGCAGCGCCGGCCACCTGGAAACGCGCGCCCGCGGCCTGCGCGAGCGTTAGAATCAGTGCGGTGAAGACGGCCGACAGCAGGGCGATGCCTGCGATGCGGCGTGCCGAAAGTTGGTACATCTCTTGCTCCCTTTGCTCTAAAAACTACCGCCTTGCCGAAAACGCCTGAGACTACCGTTAGATGCCGGAAAGCGTCCGGCGCTACCGCCGCCTGATCAGGCCCCTCAGCTTCATCCGCGCCTTGTGCAGTTGCGACTTGGAGGTTCCGACCGAGCAGCCGAGCGTTCGGGCGATCTCCGCGTGGTCGTAGCCCTCAACGTCGTGCAGCACGAAGACTGCGCGGTAGCCGGGCGGGAGTTTGCCGACCGCCCGTTCGAGCGCGATGCGATCCACGACCGGCATCGCGTTCGGGTTCCCCGTGCCCCGCTCGATCTGGACGGGCGCGTCGCCCTCCTCGGTCGCCTGCTCGGGCCGGCTCTTCTTCTTACGAAAATGCATCAGCACCTGGTTGACCGTCATCCGGTGCAGCCACGTCGTAAACGCCGACTCGCCGCGGAACGAGCCGATCTTCCTGAAGAGCAGGACGAAGACTTCCTGCGTCAGGTCTTCGGCCTCGACCGAGTTCTGCGTCATACGCAGGCACAGGCTATAGACGCGCCGGTGGTGCAGCCGGTAAAGCTCCTCGAACGCAGACTCGTCGCCTTCGGCCGCGAGCCGCGCCAGCTCGTGATCGCTCTTCGGCGGCGACTCTTCCGCGAGTTGCGCCGCCCGGGTCGCGTCCGGCCAGATTTTTAAAGCTTCCGTGTTTGTCATTTCGCCCCCTGTTCAAAACTCTTCCCGTCGCCGTCAGCCGCCCTCCTCCTGCTCACAAAATTTCGCGGGTCACGTCCCGGCTCCTTACTCGAAGCGCAGCGCGTCAATCGGATCGAGCGCGGCGGCCTTGCGCGCCGGGTAGTAGCCGAAGAAGACCCCCACGGCCGCCGAGAAGACGGCCGAGCCGATGATCGACGCGGTCGAAACCAGAGTCGGCCAGCCGAGCAGGACGGGGATCGCCAGCGACACGCCGAGGCCGAGCACGATGCCCGTGACGCCGCCCGTCAGGCTGAGCACTATCGACTCGATCAGAAACTGCGTCTTCACGGCAGAGCTACGCGCGCCGATAGCCATGCGGATGCCGATCTCGCGCGTCCGCTCCGTCACCGACACCAGCATGATGTTCATGATCCCGATGCCGCCGACCAGCAGGGACACGCCCGCGATGCAGCCCAGGAGCACGGTCATCGTGCTGTTCGTCTCGTTCGCCGCCTCGGCCACGTCCGACATGTTGCGCACCGTGAAATCGTTCGGCTCATTCGGCGTCAATTTGTGACGCTGGCGCAGCAGCTCCGTGATCTGCGCCTGCGCCGTGTAGGTCGCTTCCGGCGAGACGGCCGAGACGTAGGCGACGTTGAGGCGGTTGTTCCCCAAAATCTTCTTCTGCACGGCCGTGTAGGGCGCGAACGCCACGTCGTCCTGATCGCGCCCCATCTGATCCTGCCCCTTGCGGGCCATCACGCCGACGACGCGGAACGGCAGGTCCGAGACGCGCACCGTCTGACCCGTCGCGTCCGCGCCGGGGAACAGGTTGTCGGCCACCGTCTGCCCCAACACGATGACGCGCGCGGCCGTGCGTACGTCCGACTCGGTGAAGAACGCGCCGCCCCCCGTGTTCCACTTGCGGATTTCGGGGTACTCGTGGCTCACGCCCTGCACCTGCGCGCTCCAGTTGAGATTGCCGGCGACCATCTGCGTGCGCGCGTTGACCTGCGGGCTGACCATCGACACCGAGGGAACCTCGCGCCGGATCGCTTCGAGGTCTTCGACCTTCAGGGAGCTTCCGCCGCTGTCCGCGCCCGCGCCGCCGCGCACGCCGCCCGCGTTCTGCGCCTGCGCCGAGACGAACAGCAGGTTCGTGCCCATCGACTCGATCTGCGCCTGCACGGTGGCCTGCGCGCCCTGCCCGATGCTCACCATCGCGATCACGGCCGAGACGCCGATGATGATGCCGAGCATCGTCAGCGCCGCGCGCATCTTGTTGCGCGCCAGCGCCCGGAAGGCGATGCGGATGATTGAGAGTGCGTTCATTTCAATTAGCTGTTAGCTGTAACTCAATGTCAGTCGTCCGTTGTCAGTTGGTCGTGCTGCACGGTCTTCCGCGTCACGTCGTAGGCGTCGAGCTTTGTAGTCTCACACAACTGACAACTGACAACGGACGACTGACCGCCTTTCAGTTCCTTAGTCTTCCTCGTCCGCCCCGACGGGCGGCAGGTTCTTTAGCTCTTCGGCCGCGTCGCGGGGCGACTCGACGGCGTAGTCCTTCTTGATCTTACCGTCGCGAAAGACAACGATGCGGTCGGCGTAGGCGGCGATGTCTGGCTCGTGCGTGACGAGCAGGAGCGTGATGCCGCGCTCGCGGTTGAGTCGCTGGAAGATGTCCATCACCTCGACGGAGGTGCGCGAATCCAGCGCGCCCGTCGGCTCGTCGGCGAGGATGAGCGTCGGGTTGTTGACGAGCGCGCGGGCGACGGCGACGCGCTGCTGCTGGCCGCCCGACAACTGGTTCGGGTGGTTCTGCTCGCGCCCGGCGAGTCCGACCGAGTGCAGCGCCTCGACCGCGCGCCGCTTGCGCTCCGACGCCTCGACGTTCGCGTAGAGCATCGGCAGCTCGACGTTCTCGAGCGCGGAGGTGCGCGAGAGCAGGTTGAAGCCCTGGAAGACGAAGCCGAGCTTGCGGCTGCGTATGTCGGCGCGCTCGTCCTTCGACAGCCCCGACACGTCCTCGCCGTCGAGTAGGTATCGGCCGCGCGTCGGGCGGTCGAGGCAGCCGACGATGTTCATCATCGTGGACTTGCCCGACCCGGAAGTGCCCATGATGGCGACGAACTCGCCCGGCCGAACGTCGAGCGAGACGCCCCGCAGGGCGTGTACCTCGACATCGCCCATCGTGTAGGTCTTGTGAATCTGCTCAAGGCGGATGACCGGCCGCGCAACTTCGATCCGCGGCGCGAGTACACCCGCGTTCGCGCTGATGTTCAAGCCCGCCTGCCGTCTTAAAACCTCGTGTGTCGCCTGCATCGTTAATCTCTCCGTGCGCCGTCTCGAATAGGCCGTCTTGAATTTGACGGCCGCCGCTGACGTTGACTCACGGCCGCGGCGGCCGTCCCCCCTTGCTCGTAAAACTTTCGCGGCGATCACCTGCCGCGTCCGCCGCCGCGCGGCGCGCCGCCGAACCCGGGCGCTGATGCCGGCCGGCCCTGCTGCGCGCTCTGGCCGCCCGCGACGTTTTGGCCCGTGATGATCACGTCGCCCTCTTTGAGTTCGCCTTCGGCGATCTCGGTGGCCGCGCCGTCGGTCAGGCCGATCTTGATGCGTCGAGGCTGCGGCTGCTTCTTCTCGTCGAGCACCCACACGCGGCGCACCTGACCCGGCAGCACCGGCGAAGTCGTAGGCGTGACGCCGCCGCGGCCTTCACCCTGCGCCGCCGCTTCGTCCTGAGTATCGCCCGCGCCCTGCCGGCGGCGCCGGCCGCGCTCGCCCGTCTGGCCCGCCTGACTTGTGCCGCCGCGCGCCTGCCGCATCTGCGCGCGCTGCTCCTCGGTCAACTGCGGCGCGAAGCGGAGCGCGGCGTTTGGGACTTTGACGACGTTCGCGCGCTCGTCAATCGTGATCGTCAGGTTCGCCGTCATGCCCGGCTTCAGCTTCTGCTCCGGGTTCTCGACGCCGATCACTACGTTGTAGGTGACGACGTTCTGCGCGCTGACCGGGTTCAGACGCATCTGCTGGATCGCGCCCGTGAACTCCTGTCCCGGAAAAGCGTCAACGTCGAACTTGACTCCCTTCGCCTGCTCGACCAGACCGATGTCGGCCTGATCGATGTTGGCGATGACCTGCATCTGGGTCAGGTCCTGCGCGATGGTGAAGAGCGTCGGGGCCGAAAGTGATGCCGCCACGGTCTGCCCAACGTCCACGTCGCGCGAGACGACGACGCCGTCAATCGGCGAGCGGATGGTCGCGTGCGCGAGGCTCACCTCCGCGAGTTGCAGCGCGGCCCGCGCCTGCTCGACCTGCGCCTGGGCGTTTAAGACCTGCGCCTGCGCCTGCCCCACCTGAGCCTGCGCCTGCTCGACCTGCGATTGCGACTGATCTATCTGCGCCGCCGCCTGCGCGCGGCCCGCGCTCGCGGCCGACTGCTCGCTCAGGCGAGCCTGATTAAGTTGCGCGACCGACTGGTTGTAGCGCGCCTCGGCCGTCCTGTAAGAAGTCTGCGCCGTCTCGTACTGCCGCTGCGAGATGACGCCGCTGCGGAGCAGAGACTCCTCCTGCCTCAGCACGCTCGCCGCGTCATCGAGCTGCGCCTTCAAGACGGTCACGTTGGCGTCGGCGCTTACCACGCCCGCGCGTTGGTTCTGAACGGTCGTCCCCGCGGCGCTTGCCCTCGCCTGCGCGTCGGAGACTCCGGCGCGCGAGGCCGAGACGCCGGCGCGCGACGAGACCAACCCGGCACGCGCCTGTTGCAAGCCGGCCTGCGCCTGTTCGAGGTTCGCGCGCGCCTGCTGCACCTGCGCCTGAGCGGTCGAAGGGTCGAGTTGCGCGATGACCTGCCCCTTCCGCACGGTCGAGTTGAAGTCCGCGTAGAGGGCGGAGATCGTGCCTGAAGCCTGCGAGCCGACCTGCACGGTCGTGACGGCCTGCACCGTGCCCGTCGCCGTGACCGTGTTACGCAAGTTTCCGCGCTCGACGCGCGCCGTCAGGTACTCGGCCGCGCTCGCGCGGTCGCCCCACATCCAAAAGCCGCCCGCGCCGGCGAGAATAACCACGGCGAGCACCAACAGCAGCCGCCTCTTCGTTCCCAGCTTTGCTTTCATCCACTCCATCTTTTTGACTTCTCCGCGGGGGGTAATTAAAAAAGCCCGCTTCAATTTCCTTCGGCCGGAGACCTCAAAGCGCAATCCGGCTCTGTTCTGATAGACACCGCCCCGCGCCGGCTCGTTACACCTGCGCGGGGCGAAAAATTGTGACTTTGTTGTGGGCCAGGGAGGGCCGCGCGGGCGGCGTCAGCCGATGCGGCTTGAGGGCGGGCCGATGTGTATGTGCGCTCCCGTGGAGGAGCCGGCGACCGCGCCGCGGAAGGCGATGAAGGTGATGCCGTGGGCTTGCAGGTAAGCGATGAGGGCGCGCCCCTCGGCGCTGTCGGGGTGGAGCGCCACGTCAACGCCGCGGCTGTGGTCGAAGCCGAGGCGCGTGTGCGTGGCGGTCTGCCCGTGCGCGCTGACGGGGAGCGGGCGGCCGAAGGTCGAGATGAAGAACGACTGAACGCCGGAGATGTTGGCGGCCGTCCAGTAAGACGTGCCCGTGTGGCGGATGATGAGCGCGCTCCTGCCGTAGAGCGTCGGCCTGAGCAGTCGCGACTGGGCGGTGCGAAGTTTCGCGGCCTCGATTTTCGCGAGCTTTTCGGCCTCCGCCATCGCGGCCACTTCGGCGATCACGCGGTCGGAGTCGTCGATCTGACGGCGCAGAACCTCGATCTCCGCGCGCGTCTCGGCGAGCGACTGCTCCGACTCCTCGACCTTCGCCTTCGCGGCGAGCCCTTCGGCCGCGAGTTGGCGCAGTTGCTCGTGCTTCCGCTCGGCGGCGGCCAGTCCCTTTTCCTTAAGGGCGATCCACTCCCGCGTGTGCGTTTTCACCTTTTCGGACGCAATGACGAGTTCGGCGCGCCACCGCGCGAGTTCGTCGGCCGGCGACTTCGCAGCCGGCGACTTCGCAGCCCGCGACTTCGCAGCCCGCGACTTCTGCGCGAACGCCTGCGCGCCGCACGCCAGCAAAAGTGCGAGCGCGGCGGCGACTGCGAAACGCGGATGGCCGATTCTTCTCACGCGGACGATCAAATCCCCCGTACCTTAAACGTCGTGCGGGCACTATAGGTTACAACACGGGCCGTAAAATCTCACCCGCTCCCACGCCGCCCGCGCCCCTTACCTTTTACGCGCGCGGGTGTAACCGCGCCGCGCGCCGGGGTGTCTGACGTGACAGGAGGGCCGAGCGCCGCTCCGAAGTTTATCCCGGTCTTTTTGATGAGGCCGGGCGTCTCTCCCGGAATCGAACAAATTTGGAGGGGTAAGGTGATGAAAAGAATTCTGGGCGCATTGATGTGTTTGGTGCTGATCGCGTCGGCGTCCGCGCCCGCGTGGGCGAAGGGGCAGAAGCGATCCAAGGCGGGCCGCGCCGCCGCCGCGCAACGCTACGACGACTCGCGGCGCGTCTATTACGATTACGAAGATCGCTACGACCAACGCTACGAAGACGACCGCTCCGTCTGGGAGCGCAGCCGCGACAAGATCACTGTTGCGGGCGGCGCTGCGGCAGGCGCTGTCGTCGGCGGCGTGGCCGGCGGCAAGAAGGGCGCGATCATCGGCGCGCTGATCGGCGCGGGCGGCTCGGCCGTCTATACCTACAAGGTGCGCGACCGCGACGACGACCGCTACCGCCGCTACTAAGGCAGGCTTCAACACCTCCGCGCCTCCGCGCCTTTGCGTGAAATATTTTCTCGGCAAAGAGAAGTCTCGCGCAAAGGCGCGAAGAAGAGGCACGAGGTTGAGCGGTCGGCATGTAACGCGACGGGCGCGGCCGGTGTCTTCATTGTCGGGAGACTCGCGCGAGTCTTTCCGGCACAATACGCAAAACGGACTCCTCCCCGCGAACAAGAACAAGGTAAACTTTAAGGAGCACTGAACAGAATGAAGAGACTTGGGAAGATCAAGACGACGGCGTTCGCCGCGATTGCGACCCTCGCAGTGGGCGCGCCCGTCGCCATCGCACAGACGGCGGGGCAAGACGGCCAGCAGCGTCCGCGCGCCGAGGGGCGCGGCAAAGGCTTCGGCAAGGGCGAAGGTCGCGGCCACCGCGGCGGCTTCGGGCGTCGCGGCGACTCCGGCGGCTTCCGCGGCGTCGAGCTGACGGCAGACCAGAAGACGCGCCTCCAGCAGATCCGCCAGGGCTTCGGCGAGCGCACGCGCACGCTGCGCGAGCAGCTCCGCGCCAAGCGGCAGGAGTTGCGGCAGGCCGAGCAGGGCACGACCTTCAACGAGGCGTTCGCCGCGCAGAAGCTGACCGAGGCCGCCTCTATCGAGGCGCGGCTCATGGCCGAGCGCTTCCGCATGCGCCAGGAGTCGCTCTCGGTGCTGACGCCCGAGCAGCGGCAGCAGATCGAGCAGCGCCGTCAGGGGCGCGAGCAGCGACGTCAGCAGCGGCGCGGCGCGCGCGGCGGCGCGACGACGACCGCCGTCCAGTAACAACCACTTAAGCTGGCGGGCGTCGCGTGTAAGACACGCGACGCCCGCCGTAAAAAAATTTACGTCGGGGTCAGCGCCTCTGCCGGACGACCTGGAGCACGTGTCGGACTTGGAGCTGGCGCGCCTCGCGCGCGGCGGGGACGAGTCGGCCTTCGGCGAGATCATGCGCCGCTACAGCCCACGCGTCTTCCGCGTCGCCTCCCGCTTCTTCCGCCGACGCGAGCAGGCCGAAGAGGCGGCCCAGGAGATATTTCTCAAGGCGTTCACCGAACTCGGCAGCTACGAGGGGCGCGGCTCCTTCGAGGGCTGGCTGACGCGCATCGCCACGAACACGTGCCTCAACATCCTCCGCGCGCAGAAGCGCCGGCCCGAACTGACCGCGGCCGATCTGACGGAGAACGAGGGCGCGTGGCTCGACAACCAACTCTCGGACGCGGCGCACGAGCGGCACCGCGCCGCAGAGAACGCGGTCGTGGCGGCCGACCTCGCGGATCGAGTGCTCGGCACGATGTCGCCGGACGACCGGCTGGCGCTCACGCTCGTTGACGGTGAGGAGCTGTCGGTCAAAGAGGTGGCGGAGATGACGGGCTGGTCTGAGTCGAAGGTTAAGGTGCAGGCGTTTCGCGCGCGCCGCAGGATGCGCGCGGCGGTGGAGAAACTGTTAGGCCGCTGAGCGGCCCAGGCCGCAGTGGCTTAGGAAGTTTGAGGGTGCGGGATGAGAGACGGACACGTCATCGAGATTCTTGAGAGTGGCCCGTTCGGCGCGCTCGACGAGGCGAAGCTGGCCGAGGTGCGCGCGCACGCCGAAAGTTGCGCCGGGTGTCGCCGCGCTTACGAGGCGGCGCGCGTCTCGTCGCTTCTGCTGCGCGAGCGCGCGGAACGCGAGTTCGAGCCTCCGCCCTTCTTCCAAACGCGCGTGCTGGCGGCTTTGCGCGAGCGGCAGGCCGAGCAGGACTGGGCGCTACCGCGCCTGTGGAAGGCCGCGGGCGCGCTCTTCGCCTCGATGGTCGCGACCGTCGCCACGCTCGGCGCGCTCACCTTCCTCGCGCCCGGCCCGACGCAGCCCGAAGCAGTCGCCGAAGAGGTCACGGCCGAGGAGACTTACTCCGCCGAGGAGTCGATCCTCGCGCAGGGCGGCGGGGCCGACGAGGAGATGACTTACGATCAGGTGCTGGCGGCCGTGTACGAATCGAGCGACGGCGGCGCGAGGTGACGATGAACAGTCCGATCAAAAGCAGGTGGCAGTTGCGCGCGGCGGCCGTCCTGATCTTCGTGTTGGGGGTCGCGGCCGGCGCGCTCGCGCCGCTCGCCTACCGCGGCTGGGCGCACCGCGGCGGCGGGCCTCCGCGCAGCCGCGGCGACCGCTTCGAGCGGATGCTCCAACATCTTGAGCTGAACGACGGGCAGAAGGCGCAGGTCAAACAGATTCTCGGCGAGACGCGCGAGCAGTACCGCGCGCTGCGCCGCGAGACGGAGCCGCGCGAGCAGGAGATCAGGCGTCGCACGGACGAGCGCCTGCGTCAGGTGCTCACGCCCGAACAGTGGGAGAAGTTTCAGAAGGAGATGAGCGAGCGGCGCGGACGCGGTCGCGGCGGCAGACGCGGCGGCGACGGCCCGCCGCGCGGCCAGCCCCCGGACGAGCGGCCGTGAACGACGCCCGCGGCGGCGGGCGCTAAACGAACGCCCGGCGTCGAGCGCCGAACGACACGCACGGCCGCCGCGTAATGCGAGCAGGAAGCGACGCCGGCTTCCCGGCGGACACACGGACGAAACCCCTCGCAACAAGGAGTTGCGAATCATGCCCCCTGAATTCAGTCTCACGCGCCGCCGCCTCTTCAAAGGTCTCGCGCTCGGCGCGGCAGCCTTCTACGCCGTCCCCGGCCTCTTCGCGCAGGAGCTGGCGCTGACGCCGCGGCAGACCGAAGGCCCCTTCTACCCCGACCACCTCCCGCTCGACCGCGACAACGATCTCATCGTCATCGGCGACAGCACGACGCCGGCCGTCGGCCACGTCACTCACCTGTCGGGCCGCGTGCTCGACGCGCGCGGCACGCCCGTCCGTAGCGCCGTCGTCGAAATCTGGCAGGTGGACAGCCGCGGCGTCTATCTCCACAGCGGGAGCGACAACGCGTCAGCGCGCGACGCGAACTTCCAGGGCTACGGCCGCTTCCAGACCGGCCCGACGGGCGAGTACCGCTTCCGCACCATCAAGCCGGTCGCCTACCCCGGCCGCACCCCGCACATACACTTCGCCGTCACGTCCAGGGGGCGCGAGCGTTTGACGACGCAGTGCTACGTCCGCGGCGAGCCGCGCAACGAGCGCGACGGGATACTGCGCTCCATCCGCGACCCGCGCCAGCGCGAGTCTGTCGTCGTAGAGTTCGCGCCCTTGCCGCAGTCGCGCGCCGGCGAACTCGCCGCACGCTTTGACATCGTCCTCGGCGTCACGCCGCAGACCTAGAGGCAGCAGCTTCTCTCCAGCGTTTTAGTTGAGTGTAGCGGAAGGCACTCACCACAGAGGCACAGAAGACTCGGAGGCTGCGCAGAGAAAAACACTCAACTCTCTGCGCCCCCTCTGTGCCCTCTGTGCCTCTGTGGTGAGTTCGGTTTGACTGAAATCAAGTGAAAATTTATAGAGATCAGTCCTCCCAGGCCCAAAAATTTAGAGAGAGCGCAAACTCCGGCAACACTCTTGCGCTTTAATGCCGGGCGTCTTCCCACCAACTTCGGAGGATTCGATGCCCGAACTGCTTCCCGGCGCGCGCCGCGGCACTCGCCTGCGGCGCGCGGCCACGCTCGCCGCGCTCGCCCTCTTCGTCGCCAACTGCGCGAAGGAGGAGAGCACGCAGGCGCAGCGGCAACAGCAGCAACAGCCCGCGCAGCCCACGGCACAAAGCCCGCAGCCGCAGCCCACCCGCGCGCCCGGCACGGTACTCACGGGGCGCGACGCGATGGGCGACTGGACGACCGACGCGCCCGGCGTGCGACGCCGCATCACGGTCGCCGATTTGCCGAAGCCGTACGCGACCGAGTCGGTCGATAACGGCCCGCGCCTCGTCGCCCGGCCGGAGGGCGCGTGGCCGAAAGCGCCCGCGGGATTCAAGGTCGAGGAGTTCGCCACCGGGCTCGAACGCCCGCGTCTGCTCCGCGTCGCGCCGAACGGCGACGTCTTCATCGCCGAGAGTTACGCCAACCGGGTGCGAGTCCTTCGCGCGCGCGACGGCGCGGGCAAGGCCGAGACGAGCGAGGTTTTTGTCTCCGATCTCAACCGCCCCTTCGGCATCGCCTTCTACCCGCCCGGGCCGGAGCCGCAGTACGTTTACGTCGCCAACACCGGCTCGGTCGTCCGCTTCCCTTACCGCAACGGCGACATGAAGGCGCGCGGCCCGGCCGAAGTCGTCGTCGCGAACGTTCCGGGCGGCGGGCAACTGCGCGGCGGCGGCCACTGGACGCGCGACATCGCCTTCTCGAAAGACGGCAAGAGGATGTTCGTCTCCGTCGGCTCGCGCTCGAACGTCTCCGACGACGAGTCCGAAATCC
The DNA here is from genome assembly GCA_035295985.1 of Pyrinomonadaceae bacterium. Classification (GTDB taxonomy): domain Bacteria; phylum Acidobacteriota; class Blastocatellia; order Pyrinomonadales; family Pyrinomonadaceae; genus JAIVGV01. Next base: position 14,159 of record DATHBT010000330.1, read on the forward strand.
GCCGCGCCGACATCCTTGAGTTCACGCCCGACGGCAAGAACGAGCGCATCTACGCCTACGGCATACGCAACGCCGTCGGCATCGCGATTCATCCTCAGACCGGCGATTTGTGGGCCTCGGTCAACGAGCGCGACGGGCTGGGCGACGACCTCGTGCCCGACTACGTCACGCGCGTGCGCGAGGGCGGCTTCTACGGCTGGCCCTGGTTCTACCTCGGCCCCGTCCACGACCCGCGCCACGAGGGCAAGCGCGCCGACTTGCGCGACAAGGTGATCGTGCCCGACGTGCTCATCCAGTCGCACTCGGCCTCGCTCCAGATGGAGTTCTACACTGGCACACAGTTTCCGCAGGAGTACCGCAACGACGCCTTCGCCGCGCAGCACGGCTCCTGGAACCGCTCGCGCCGCACCGGCTACAAGGTGATCCGCGTGCCCGCCCGCGACGGCGTGCCGACGGGCGTGTACGAAGACTTCCTCGTCGGCTTCGTCACGCCGGCGGGCGACGTGTGGGGCCGACCTGTCGGAGTCGCCGTGGCGAAGGACGGCGCGCTGCTCGTCACGGACGACGGCTCGAACACCGTCTGGCGCGTCTCCTACCAGGGCCGTTAGCCGGGTCACAGACCGAGGCGCCGTGCGCGCTGGCTGCGAACGCCGAAAGCCCGCGCACGCGCGCCGCCCGCCCGAAACTATCTGCAACCGGCTGGCCGCGCGGAGCGTTTTCGACTAAAACAGTTGAGAGTTTAATTCGGCCCGCACCCCTCGCGCGGCCGAAGTCCCCGTCACAGCCGGCGCGGCGGTCTCTTCTTTCGCAGGCGGACGCTCATGCCCGTCTTTCGGGGGGATGAAAAGATGCGGAGACGGATGACTGTTCTTTCGCGGGCGGCGGCGTGCGCCGTCGTCCTGGCCTGCGCGGGCGCTCTCGCGCAACCGCCGCGGCAGAAGGTCAAGAAGGACGTGCCCTACGTCCCGACCCTGCCGGAGATCGTGGACGAGATGCTCAGGCTGGCGAACGTCGGCAAGGAAGACGTGGTTTACGATCTGGGCTGCGGCGACGGCCGCATTGTGATCACGGCCGTCAAGGAGTTCGGCGCGAAGCGCGGCGTGGGCATTGACATCGACCCGCAGCGCATCGAGGAGAGCAACGAGAACGCCCGGAAGGCCGGCGTCGCAGACCGCGTCCGCTTCGTCCGGCAGGACTTGTTCGAGGCCGACATCAGAGAAGCCACCGTCGTCACGCTCTACCTGCTGCCCGAAGTGAACCTCCGGCTGCGCCCGAAACTATTGAACGATCTCAGGCCGGGCACGCGCGTCGTCTCCAACGCCTTCGACATGGGCGACTGGAAGTACGAGAAGTTCGCGCACGTCGGGGAGAACCCGATCTACTTCTGGACGATCCCGGCGAAACCCGCCGCCAAGCAGTAAGACCGTAAGGGCGACGCCGCGGCGAACGCGCGCCGCGGGCGTTCGGGAAGGTTGACGGCGAGAGGCGGAAACCGGCGGCGCGGCCGGAGACATCACTTCTCCCCCGTCGCGCCGGTTTTCCTTTCGCCGGGCGTTCGTGCCGATTCTTTAAGGAGGAAAGAGAGTATGCGGAGACGGATGACTGTTCTTTCGTGGGCGGCGGCGTGCGCCGTCGTCCTGGCCTGCGCGGGCGCTCTCGCGCAGGAGGCGCAGCGCGAGGTCAGGAAAGACGTGCCCTACGTGCCGACGCCGCAGGAGGTCGTCGATGAGATGCTGCGGATGGCGAACGTAGGCAAGAACGACGTGGTCTATGACCTGGGCTGCGGCGACGGCCGGCTGGTCATCACGGCCGTCAAGAAGTTCGGCGCGAAGCGCGGCGTGGGCGTGGACATAGACCCGCAGCGGATCAAGGAGAGCAACGAGAACGCGCGGGCCGCGGGCGTCACCGACCGCGTCAAGTTCGTCGAGCAGAACCTCTTCGAGACCGACTTCAAGGAGGCGACGGTCGTCACGCTCTACCTGCTGCCGGACGTGAACCTGCGGCTGCGTCCGAAGCTGTGGTCGGACCTGAAGCCCGGCACGCGCGTCGTCTCGCACGCCTTCGACATGGGCGACTGGCAGCCCGAGAAGACCACGAGCGTTGACGGCCGCATGATCTACTTCTGGACGATCCCGGCGACGAAGCCGCCCGCCGCCAACCCGTCGGACGACCTGCGACTGCGGCCGGGCCGGCGGTAACGGCGGGGCGGCGGCTTCTCGGGCCGCGCGCTGATTCGACGCACGGCGCGCCGCGCCGGGGTTTTTGCGCGCCCGCCCGGGCCGCGTCCGGGAGAGTTGATGCGAGACTCAAAAGCTAACGGGGAGCGTTTGAACGAACCCGTGCCCGCGCTCTCCGTGCGCGACGCCGTGGCGATCACGGTCGGCATCGTCGTCGGCGCGGGGATATTCCGCACGCCGTCGCTCGTCGCCGCCAACGCCGGCAGCGAGGGCGCTGCCATGCTCATCTGGCTGGCCGGCGGGGCCGTCTCGCTCGTCGGCGCGCTCTGCTACGCCGAGCTGACTAGCACCTACCCGCACGCGGGCGGCGACTACCACTACCTGACGCGCGCCTACGGCCGCCCGCTCGCCTTCCTCTTCGCGTGGTCGCGCATCACGGTCATCCAGACCGGCTCGGCCGCGCTGCTCGCCTTCGTCTTCGGCGACTACGCCTCGCAGCTCTTCCGCCTCGGCGAGTATTCCGCCTCGATCTACGCGGCGGTCGTCATCGTCGCCCTGACGGGCCTGAACGTCCTCGGCGTCCGGCAGGGCGCGCGGACGCAGAACTGGCTGACGGGGATCGAGGTGGTCAGTCTGCTGACCGTCATCGTCGCCGGCCTCGCGCTGGTCGCCGCAAACGTTCCGGCGGCAACTGCCGCGGCGCAGACGACCGCGGCGCAAGGCGACGGCGCGCCGGCCTCCGTCTCGCTCGGCCTCGCGCTCGTCTTCGTCCTGCTCACCTACGGCGGCTGGAACGAGGCGGCTTACGTGTCGGCCGAGGTGGGCGGCTCGCGCCGCAACGTCGCGCGCGCGCTGCTCATCAGCATCGCCGTCATCACGGGCCTCTACATGCTCGTCAACTGGGCCTACCTGCGCGGGCTGGGCCTCGCGGGCGTGGCCGGCTCCGAGGCGGTCGCGGCCGACCTGATGCGCCGCGCCGTCGGCGAGCGCGGCGCGCTGTTCGTCAGCCTGCTCGTCGCCATCTCCGCGCTGACTTCCGCCAACGCGACCGTCATCACCGGCGCGCGGACGAACTACGCCCTGGGCCGCGACTTCCGCCTCTTCCGCTTCCTCGGCCGCTGGCGCGAGGGGGCCAACACGCCGGCCAACGCGCTCGTCGTGCAGGGGGCAATCGCGCTGGCGCTCGTCCTGGCCGGCACGCTCGCGCGCGGCGGCTTCGCCTCGATGGTCGAGTACACCGCGCCGGTCTTCTGGCTCTTCTTCTTCCTGACGGGCCTCGCGCTCATCGTGCTGCGATTCCGCGAGCCGGAAGTGCCGCGCCCTTTTCGCGTGCCGCTCTACCCGGTCACGCCCCTGCTGTTCTGCGCCGCCTGCCTCTACATGCTGCAATCGAGCCTCGCCTACACGGGCAGGGGCGCGCTCGCGGGCGTCGCCGTCCTGCTCGCGGGCGTCCCCGTGCTCCTGCTCGCGCGGCGGCGACAGCACAGGGCCGCGCCCGCCACCTACCTCGGAGAGAGCGCATGAGACGACGACTCAACGCACAACGCCTGCCCGACGCAACGCGCCTGCTCGCCGCGACCGTCACGGCAGCCCTACTGACGGCCGCGCTCTCGGGCTGCGCCTCGGACACGCAGCCCCAGCAAGCCTCCAAGCCGCCGGCGACGCCGCGCCCGCCCGCCAACGTCGCCAACGTGCAGCTCACCGAAGACCCGCTCGACGTGCCTTACGTCCCGACGCCCGACGCCGTGGTCGCGCGGATGCTCGAAGTGGCGAAGGTCAACTCGAACGATCTGCTCTACGATCTGGGCAGCGGCGACGGCCGCATCGTCATCACGGCCGCCAAGCGTTACGGCGCGCGCGGGGTCGGCTACGACCTCAACCCGCGGCGCATCGAGGAGAGCAACGAGAACGCGCGCAAGGCCAGAGTCACCGACCGCGTCCGCTTCGTCGAGCAGGACTTGTTCGAGGCCGACCTCACGGGCGCGACGGTCGTGACGATCTACCTGCTGCCCACCGTCAACATGAAGCTGCGCCCCAAACTGCTCAAAGACCTCGCGCCGGGGACGCGCGTCGTCTCGCACAACTACGGCATGGGCGACTGGAACCCGATCAGCGTGGACGAGATCGACGTGGGCGGCGCGAAGCACTACGTCTATTACTGGATCGTCCCGCCCGCCGGGAAGCTCCCGAATCAGTGACCGGCGAGGTAGGCAGGTTTGAAGATTGAGGTTCGAGGTTGTGGATTCCAAATTTCAGATTTGAGATTTGAGATTTGAGATCTGTCTCCCC
>DATHBT010000331.1:0-17336 GCA_035295985.1 Pyrinomonadaceae bacterium
TCCTCGACGGGCGTGACGAGCGTGATGGCGCGGCCGGTCTTCCCCGCGCGGCCCGTGCGGCCGATGCGGTGGACGTAGTCTTCGGGCTGCTCGGGCACGTCGTAGTTGATGACGTGAGAGACCGAGTCAACGTCGATGCCGCGCGCGGCGATGTCCGTGGCGACGAGCACGCGCGTCCGCCCCGACTTGAAGCCTTCGAGCGCGGCCTCGCGCTGCGGCTGCGTGCGGTCGGCGTGGATGGCATCGACCGAGTGGTCGCGCGCTTCGAGGACGTGCGAGAGGCGGTCGGCCCCGCGCCGCGTGCGCGTGAAGACGAGCACGCGCTCGAAGTCCGAAGTCTCCCGCTCGCGCTCAAGGAGGTCGAGCAGCAGCGCCAGCTTGGAATCGGCCGGGACGGCGTAGGCCGTCTGCTCGACCGTCACGGCGGCGCGGCCGCGCGGGCTGACTTCGATGAGCTCCGCGTCGCGCATCGTGCGGCGCGCGAGCTGTTCGATCTCGGCCGACATGGTCGCGGAGAAGAGCAAGGTCTGCCGCTCCTTGGGGAGCAGCGCGAGCACGCGGCGGATCGAGGGCCAGAAGCCCATGTCGAGCATCCGGTCGGCCTCGTCCAACACGAGCACTTCGACCGTGGAGAGATCGACCGCGCCGCGCTCGACCATGTCGAGCAGGCGGCCCGGCGTGGCGACGACGACCGCGGGGCGCTGCTTGAGCGCGCTCATCTGGCGCGAGATGCTCGCGCCGCCGATCAGGTTCACGCAGCGGTTGCGCTTCTCGGTGTTCAGGTCGGCGTAAGCGGCCTCGGTCTGCGCGGCCAGCTCGCGCGTCGGCGCGACGACCAGGGCGCGCACGCCCGGCCGCGGCTGCTCGATCATTCTCTGGATGATGGGGAGGAGGAAGGCTGCGGTTTTTCCGGTGCCGGTCTCGGCGCAGCCGATCAAGTCTCGGCCGGTCAGGACGACGGGGATGGCGCGCCTCTGGATGGGGGTGGGTTGTTCGTATCCGAGCGACTCGCAGCGGCGCAGCAGCGCGGGCCGGAGTCCGAGTTCATCAAAATTCATCAAGTCCCTACTGTCTGCGGCCCCGTCGCTTCTGTCGCTTGGCGGGGCCAACGGGTTGAAAGCGGTGAAGCGCCTCCGGCTTGTAGTTTGTCTGTTGCCAGAGGCGCTTCGCTTAAAGTGTCGCTGGTCTTTGGCGTCTGGCGCTCTTACCAGCGGGGCTCGCGGTTGCCACCACCGCCGCCGCCGCCGCCGTAGCCGCCGCGTCCGCCGCCGCCGCCACCGCGGTTGCCGCCGCCGCCATAACCGCCACCGCCGCCGCGGTTACCGCCGCCGCCGAAGCCGCCGCGTCCACCGCCGCGATCTTCGCGCGGGCGGGCCTCGTTGACCGTCAGCGCGCGGCCGCCGAACTCCTTGCCGTTGAACTGCTGGATGGCGGCCTCACCCTCTTCGCGGTTCGCCATCTCGACGAAGCCGAAGCCGCGCGAGCGGCCCGTGTCACGATCCTCGACGACGTTCGCCGACTCGACCGTGCCGGCCTGCGAGAAGAGCTGGTGCAGGTCTTCGTTCGTGGTGTTGAACGAGAGATTCCCTACGTAAAGTTTAATGGACATCTAGGTGTTTCCTTCTCCCTTGCGGAGTGTCAGGAGGAAGCTCCGGGACGTGCGGAGTTGGCTTCGGTGAAACGGTGGCAACGAAGGCTCGCGTCCGGGTGCTCATTCGAAGAGCGGCTTCCGACAGTTAAGAATCAGCCCACTCTCGAACCATCCGAAACGCCGCAGCCCTGTGGCAGGCGCGGGCACATCACCGTTGACGTGCGAGAGAAGGAGTAGCCAGCAACTATGATGCCTTAACAGGGGGGGCAGTTGCAAGGCCGGGCGGGGCCGCGGGAGTTGACGGGCGGCGCGGCGAATCGCTATTATGCCCCGTCGAACACGCCTCAAAGCGGGCGGAGCGGGGGACGCACTTCACATCCCGGACTGCAGACGGACTCCCGCCAGCGCGCCTTGTCGCTCACCATCAACCGCCGAATGCCGCGCCGGGGCCGAAACCGGTAAACCTTAGCAGCCGCCCGAAAATTTTCCGTAACGACGCGCAGCCGCGCCTTACCGCCAGGCGGCACTGCCCCGACCGAATCGCCGACCAACCAACCGGGAGACCCGGCCGCCCCGCGCCCGCGCGGGAGAAAACCCTCAACGATCTTTATCTGGAGAGACCTATGCCTCGCACCCCCCCCCGCCGCGCCGGCCGCGCACGCCTGCTCCTCTTCCCCCTCATCGCCCTGGCGGCGTTCGGCGGCTGGCAAGCCGCGGCGGCCCACTTCGCCGGCCGCGCGGCCTCGGCCGCGCCTGAGGACGGTGGCATCCACCCGCTCGCGGAGTTCGTCCGCGAAGTTCCGCTCCCGGCTAATGACATCGTCTATAACCCGGCCGATCAGATGCTCTACGTGAGCGTGCCCAGCCGCGCAGGCGCCGCCGGCAACAGCATCGTGCCTGTCAACCCGGCGGACGGCTCCGTCGGGGCGGCCACCTTCGTCGGCAGCGAGCCTCGCCGCATGGCGCTCGCCGACGACAACCGCACGCTCTACGTCGGCATCGACGGCGCTTATGCCGTCCGCCGCTTCGACACGCAGACGCGGACGGCCGGCGCGCAATTCGCCCTCGGCCAGCCCTCCCCCTCCGGCCTCTTCTCCGCCAACGACCTCGCCGTCGCCCCGGGCGACCCGAACCTCCTGGCCGTCGCGCGCTATCACTCGAACAACATGTCCGCGGGCGGCGTCGCCGTCTTCGACAACGGCGTGCAGCGAACGAACGCCGGCCCGGCCGTTTTCGAAGCATCCCTCTCCGTCGCCTTCTCCGCCTCCGCGTCGAAGCTCTACGGCAGCAACGGCAACCAGGGGCTGAAGACGATGAGGGTTGATGCCGCAGGCGTGGCCGTCACGGGCACGACCTCGTTCCAGGTCGGCTCCCGCATCAAGTTCGCGGCCGGCCGCGTGTACAGCTCCACCGGCCAGGTCGTCGATCCCGACGCCGGGGCGCTGCTCGGGACTTTCGCCGGGGTTAATACGCGCGCCTTCGCGCCGGACCCGGCCAACGGCCGGGCCTATTACCTCGGGCGCGACAACTCGACGGGCCGCATGACGCTCAAGGCTTTCGATCTGAGCACCTTCGTCCTGCTCGGCGCGGCGGAGATGCCGCGCATCACCAGCGAGCCGGCCGAGCTGGTGCGCTGGGGATCGAACGGCCTCGCCGTCCTCGCCGGCGACGGGCGGCTCTACCTCGTCCAGACTTCGCTGATCCCCTCTACCGATCCCGTCCCGACCCCGACGCCGACGGTGTCGCCCACGACCACGCCTACTCCCGTGCCGCCCGCCACCTTCGTCCGCCAGATCGGCCTGCCGGCGAACGACCTCGTTTACAACCCCGCGACGGGAGTGCTACTGGCGAGCGTGCCGAGCAGCGGCGGGGGGCGGGGCAACAGCGTGACGCGCGTCGATCCGGAGACGGGCGAGATCGGGGCGTCCACCTTCGTCGGCAGTGAGCCGGGCCGCCTCGCCCTAGCCGACGACAACCAAACGCTCTACGTCGGCCTCGGCGGCGCGAACGCCGTCCGCCGCCTCGACCTCTCTTCGCAGACCGCCGGCTTACAGTTCCATCTCGGCGCTAACAGCGGCTCTCTGGGCCTGTTCTTCCCCGACGACATCGCCGTGATGCCCGGCAAGCCCGGCACGGTCGCCGTCAGCCGCAGGTCGTTGAGCGCGAGTTCGGGCGACGCAGCGATCTACGACGACGGCGTGGCGCGCCCGAAGGCGACGGCCGGCGGCGATCCCTTTTCCAACCTCGGGGGGCCGGTGGAGTTCGGCGCTTCGGCCGAGCGCCTCTACGTCGGGAGCAACGTGGTCAACAAGTTTTCGGTCGGGGCCGACGGCCTCACGAAGATCAGCTCCTTCCAGACGGTGAGCAGCGGCCAGACCCAGTTCGTGAACGGCCTGCTCTACCTGTCGGCCGGCAGCGTCATCGATCCCGAAACGGGCGAGGTTAAGGGCCGGTTCGTCCTCTCCGCGTCCAACATCGTCATGACGGTCGATCACCTCAACGGGCGCGCCTACTTCCTGGGCCGCGAGAACGCCGGCTGGGTCCTGCGCTCCTACGATCTCAACACCTTCCTACCCCTCGCGGCCGTGACGATCCAGGGCGTGGACGCCGACAGCTTCGCCGCCCCGTCGGGCCTCGTGCGCTGGGGGAAGAACGGGCTGGCCTTCCGCACGCAGAACAGAATCTTCCTCGTCAACACGGCCATGGTGGATCCGGCCGAGCCGGTCGCCTCGCCGACCCCGACACCGTCGCCGACGCCGACGCCGACGCCGGCCTACATCCCGACCCTAGTCACGAAGCTCGACCTGCCGGCAAACGACCTCGCCGCCGATCCGACCACGCAGACGCTCTACGCGAGCGTGCCCAGCACGGCCGGCGCCGAGCGCGGCAACACCATCACCTCGATAAACCCCGGCGCGGCGACCATCCTCAACTCGACTTTCGTCGGGAGCGAGCCGGGCCGCCTGGCGATGTCGCCGGAGGGGCAGTCGCTCTACGTTTACCTGGGCGGGGCCAAGGCCGTCCGCCGCTTCAACATCCCGTCGAGTACGGCGGGCGTCCAGTTCGCGGTCGGGACGACCGACTCGCCGCCCGCCGACATGGACGTCGCGCCCGGCAGCTCCGGCGACACGCTCGCCGTCTCGCGCGGCTCGTTTAGCAGCAGCAGCGTGGCCGTATATGACAACGGCGTGCAGCGCCCGAACGTCGGCGGCGCGAACAGCGGCGTGGGCCTCGTCGAGTTCGGCACATCGGCATCGACGCTGTACGGCGCCACCACTTTCGGCGACGGGCAGTTGTTCAAATTCCAGTTGACCTCGACGGGCCTCGCGGGCGCGGGATCGGTGCGGGGCGTTTACCTCGGGCAGGCGATGAGATTCGTGGCCGGCCGGCTCTACGGCTCCAGCGGGCGCATCCACGACCCCGAGACGGGGGCGCTCGTCGGGACGCTCGGCGTGGGCGGCGACACCGGCTCGGTGGTCGTCGATCACGCCCTCGGGCGCGTCTTCTTCATATCCAACAACGGCTCGTCCTTACAGATCGCGGCTTACGACGCGAACACCTTCCTGCCCGTGGGTACGGTCAGGCTCTCCGTCCCGTCGTTCGGCAGCACGACGGGCCTCGTGCGCTGGGGCACGAACGGGTTGGCCTTCGCCCACACCACGAATCTCGTAACGGGGGGCACCCGCAGGGAGATCTATCTCGTCCGCACCGAACTCGTCTCCGACGCCGAGCAGATCCCCGCGGGCCTTCAGCTCGGCGCGGCAACGTACTCGGCGTCGGAGAGCTCGGTCGGCAACAACTCGGTGACGATCACCGTCACGCGCACGGGCGGCGTCTCGGGCACTTCGACCGTCTCCTACGCCACCTCGGACGGGACGGCCACGGCCGGCAGCGACTACGCGGCCACTTCGGGGACGATCACCTTCGCCCCGGGCGAACTGACGAAGACCTTCGCCGTGCCCGTCTTCGACGACAACATCTTCGAGGGCGCTGAGACGTTCAACGTCACGCTCGGCTCCCCCGCCGGCGCGTTGCTGCTCTCGCCGTCGGCGGCCGTCGTCACCATCAACGATAACGAGTTCCAGCCGTCGCTCAACCCCATCTCGCTCTCGGTCGTCGAGGGCGACTCGGGCGCGACCGCGGCGGAGATGGCCGTCAGGCTGTCGAACCTGACGACGAAGACCGTCACGGTCAATTACGAGACGGCCAACGGCACGGCCAGGGCCGGCGAAGACTACGCGGCGGCCTCCGGCGCGCTGACCTTCCAGCCCGGCGAGATCGAGAAGAAGATCGCGCTGCAGATCACGGGCGACACCCTGCAGGAGGGCAACGAGCACTTCTTCGTCAACTTCAGCAACGCCGTCAACGCCACCTCCTTCTCGTCGGGCGGCAGGGTCACGATCATCGACGACGACCTCCCGACCGTCCAGTTCTCGGCCGCCGCCGTCACGGCTGGCGAAGGGGCGGGCCGCGCCGCGGCCACCGTCACGCGCTTCGGCGACGCGTCCGCGGCAGCGAGCGTCGATTACATCACGCTCGACGACGCGCGCGCCGTCCGCTGCGACGACAACGTCAACAGCCGCGGCGCGGCCTTCGCCCGCTGCGACTACGCGACGACCATCGACACCCTCCACTTCGCGCCGGGCGAGCGGGAGAAGACCGTCGCCGTCCCGCTCGTGGACGACGCCCACGCCGAGCCGGACGAGTTCTTCCGTGTGCAGCTCTTCTCCCCGTCGGCCGTGGTGCTCGGCCAGCAACAGACTGTGGACGTGCGCATCGTGGACAACGACAAGGACGGCGCGGCCAACCCGCTCGACGGCAACGCCTTCTTCGTCCGCCAGCAGTACCTCGACTTCCTCTCGCGCGAGCCCGAGGCGGGCGAGCCGTGGACGAACGTCTTGGTCAACTGCCCGAACGCGTTCAACTCCGATCCGGCCGCGCCGTCGGCCCTGTGCGACCGCAACATCGTCTCGTCGTCTTTCTTCCGCTCGCGCGAGTTCGAGCTGAAAGGTTACTTCGTTTACCGCTTCTACCGCGCGACGCTCGGCCGCCGCCCGCTCTACCGCGATTTCACGCTCGACATGCGGCGGGTGACGGGGGCCGACGCCGCGGAGGTCTTCGCCAAGCGGCGCGCGTTCAGCGAGGCGTGGTTGCAGCGGCAGGAGCCGGCGGGCCTCTACGGGGCGCTCACGAACGCGCAGTTCGTCGCCGCGCTGCTCGGCCGCTACGGCCTCGACTCGATCCGCGCGCCCGACCCGGCCGCGCCGGACGGCGACGCGCGGGTGGTGCTGACGCGCGCCGAACTCGCCGCGGGCCTCGACGGCGAACGGCTGACGCGGGCGCAGGTGCTGCGGGCCTACGTAGAGTCCGACGAGGTCTCCGCGGCCGAGTTCAACGGCGCGTTCGTCGCCATGCAGTACTACGGCTACCTGCGGCGCGACCCGGAGACGTCGGGCTTCAACGCCTGGCTCGCCGTCCTCAACCGCGGCGACGGCTTCCGCGTGATGATCGATGGCTTCATGAATTCGGCCGAGTACCGCCTGCGGTTCGGGAAGGAGTGAAGGCGCGGAGGCGACACGCGCGGGGCGAAAACCCGCGAAGCAAAAGGGGAGGACTCCAAGAGTCCTCCCCTTTTTTATCCTCCCTTTTCTCCCTGCGCGCGCTCCCTCACCCCTTCTTGCGGAAGGCGTTCCAGACGAAGGCGAGCGCGGGTTCGGCGCGCGACGTGAGGAAAGACCAGCCGTGGCCGCCGGGCGCGAGGTGGAACTCGTGCGCGATGCCCGCGGCGGTCAGCATCTCGTCGAGCTGCCTGTTGCCCGTCTGGAAGCCGTAGCGGTCGGAGTCGCCCACGTCGAAGTAGATTTTCAGGCCCCTCAAGCGTGCGGCGTTGGCGCGGGCGAGCTGGAGCGGGTTGTTGGCGCGAAAGTGTTCGGCGTCGGGGGGCGAGCCGAAGAGGCGCGAGGCGAGTTGGTGGCGGAAGGAGGCGAGGCGGTTCGAGGGGTCTGCGGGGGCGGCGGGCAGCTCGTCGAAGAGCGCGGCGCTGTGCGCGGCAACGCCTGCGAACAGCTCCGGGTGCTTGAAGGCGATGAGCAGCGCGCCGAACCCGCCCATCGAGATGCCTTCGACGACGCGCGCGTCCCGACTCGCGAGCGTGCGGTAGGTCTTATCGACGAACGGGATGAAGTCTTTGACGACCGCGTCCTCGTAGCGCGCGCCGTTCTTCGCGTTCAGGTAGAAACTGTTCGCGCCGAAAGGGGCGGCGAGGATGAAGTCGCCGACACGGCCCGCCGCCCGCAGCTCTTCGAGGCGCGCCTGCATCCCCTCGGCCTCCCAGTCGCGCTCGGTGTTGTTGAGGCCGTGGAGGAAGATGACGACGGGGTAGCGCCGCCCCGGATTCTGATCGTAGCCGGCGGGCAGCGAGACGGCGTAGCGCACCTTCTGGCCGAGGCTCGCCGAATCGAACTCCGCGTACTCGACGCGCCCGCGCGCGGCCGGCTGTGGCGGCGCGGCCGGCGGCGTCGGCTGCTGCGCGACGAAGGCGGCGCGAGCGCCCTCAACGTCTTTGGCACACGCGCACGAAGGCTTGTGCAGCGCCGCTTGCCACGCGACGACGGCGCACACGGCCGCGGCCGCCAGCGCGAAGGCGCGCGCGCCGCGCCGCCAGCGCCAGGAGACGGGCGCGCAGGCGCGGGCCTGCGCGCGTCGCGCGTCTGCTTCCGCTTGATCCGTCATCCCTTTCAGTCTTTGCGCGGGCGCGGCGTGGGGAAGTGGTTGAGGCCGAGGCGCGCGGCCGTGCGGTCGCTGTGATCGACGACCGCGGCGGCGTTGATCGCGGCGGCGATGCAGATCGTCTCGCTGATCTCCTCTTTGGTCGCGCCGAGCGAGAGCGCCTTCTTCATGTGGCCGTCGATGCAGCCCTCGCACTTGGCGACGAGCGAGGCGGCCAGCGAGATCAACTCCTGCACCTTCGGGTCGAGCACGCGCCGCTCCGGCGTGTAGTACAGCTCCTTGTAGTACGCGCCGTAAACCTTCTTCATCCGCGGTTCGAGCATCGAGTAGGACTCGGTCGGCTCGTCCGAGGCCATCGGGATCGGCTGCTCGGTCGAGACGTGCTCCTTGCGGGCCGCTTCGTCGAGCGTGGCAACGTCTGTCTCTTTCATCGGGGCGACTCCAGATCGGGTCAGTGTTAGCAGGCCGCGAAGGAAACTCTCGCCGAGGGTAAGTCTCTTTTGCGGCGGTTGAAAAGTAGATACGGCGCGGCGGCGCAGTCTGTTTCAACGCGCCGCGACAACTACCTCAACGCCGCGCGGCGTCGCCGGCCTCGCGCTCGGCCTGATCCAAAAATTCGAGCACCGCATTCATGTACTCGTCCGGCGCGGCGTCGTAGGCGCGGCCGTGGCGCGCGCCCTCAACGACGAATTTTCGCGAGAGCGGGTGGCGAGCAGCGCGAGCGAGCGGTTCGAGCACGGTCGCCGTCGGCATCCTGTTGTCCGCGCCAGCGCCGACGAAGAGGACGGGCAGGTTAAGCCTTCCGACCGCACGCAGCACGTCGAATTCTTTCGCGTCGAAGCCCAAGCGCCACGCCGTGAACTGTACCAACAGGGCGGCGAAAGGAAAAGTCGGGATCGGAGTCAGCGAGACGTGGTGGCGCGCGGTGTCTGCGAAGGAGAGGAAGCCCGACTCGGCGACGACCGCCAGCGGCGCTTCGCCGCGCGCTTCCGCCTCGGCTGCGGCGAGCAGCGTGGCCGACGCGCCCATCGAGAGGCCGAAGAGCACGACGCGGTTTCCGGGTTCGCGCCCGCGGGCGTAGCGCATCGCGGCCAGCACGTCCAAACGCTCGAAGTAGCCGACCGAGCCGTACGCGCCCGCGCTCCGCCCGTGCCGCCGGAGATCGTGGAGCATGACCCCGTAGCCCTCGCGCCACAGGCGCACTCCGCGCTCCAACATCTCGTAGCGCGAGCGGAAGAGGCCGTGTGTCAGCACGACCGAAACCCCGCGCCCGCGCGAGGGCAAGTACCAGCCGGAAAGTCTGACGCCGTCCTCCGAAGTGAAGGCCACATCCTCGAACGTCGCGCCGTGCTCGGCCGGCGTGTCGGTACGGGCGCGCTCGTCGGGTCGCGTGCCCGCCTTCGTGATCGCGAAGCTCAGCAGCCACGGCAGCAACAGGAAGACGACGAGGATGACTGAGACTGCGGCGACGATCAACTTGCGAACTACTCCCGCGCGCCGACCGCCGCCCCGCTCCGCGGTCTCTGCGACGTTCGACGCGCTCTTCCGATCAGAACCCGTCACGCCCGCGCTCGCGGCCGGCTCACCCTCCCCCTCGTCGGCCGCGCGCGCCGCGTGCGGGTCTTCCATCCTGCGCACGCTCAGCCACGCGCAGAGTGTGAGCCCCGCGCTGAGCAGCCCGACGCCGAACAGCCCCCATCCCTGATAGAGCCTGCCGCCCGCCGCGACGGCCGCCGCGATGCCGAGCTGCGACGAGGCGTTGCGCAGCGCGACGTAGGTAGCGCGCTCCGCAGGCTCGACCACCTCGGTCACGAGCGCCTGAAGCGGCGCGACCCTGAGCGCCGCCAGAAACGCCGTCACGCAGAGGGCCGCCCACAGCCTCGCGCCCCAAGTGAAGGTCGGCAGCAGCAGGACGAACAGCGCGAGCCACAGGCTGCTCGCCGCCGCGACCCTCCGCTTGCCCACGCGATCCGCAAGCGCGCCGCCCGCGAACCCGCCGACGACCGCGCCCGCGCCCGCCACCGCGTAAGTCGCGCCCACGTCGCCCGCAGAGGCGTTGAACGAGTCTGAGAGCCACGCGCCCAGGTAAGTCGTCAGCGCGACCAGCCCGCCCGACACGAAGAAGGCTGACACGACGCCGCGCCGCGTCGTCCGCGTCCTCATCATCAGCCGCCACAGCGAGACCTTCGCACGTGCTCCTTCACCGGAGTTAACACTCCGCGCGGCATCCTTGACGCTCAATTCGCTCGCGTCAACAGCGCGTCGTGTTGGGTCTTCATCGCGGCTGGATGAGACGAGCGGGAACAGCTTGACGAGCAGCCCGGCGAGCGCGGTCAGAACCGCGACCGCGACGAAGACCGTGCGCCAGCCCGCGCGGCCCGCGAGCCACGCGGCAAGGGGCACGCCCACGACCGGCGCGAGGAAGTAGCAGACGGCCACGCCGCTCATCTGCCGCCCACGCCGTGCGTAACTCGAAGCGTCTGCCAGCGCCGCGACGACGAGCGCCGAGACCAGCCCGCCGGCCAAGCCCGCCACCGCGCGACCCGCCCAGAAGACTGCCACGTGCGGCGCAGCCGCCGCCGCGCACGCCCCGGCGACGAACGTCACGGCGGCGAACGGCAGCCACGTCGCCGGCCGCCCTCCTAACGCGCCGCGCGCGAGCAGGAGCGCCACGCACGCCGCCGCGACCGAGTAGGCCGTCACGCTCGCCGCGACCGCTGCCTTCGACGCGCCCACCCCCGCCGCCACCTGCGGCGCAATCGCCCCGACGACCTGCGAGTCCACGAGCGCCGCCAGCATCAGCAGGCACGCGCACAGCACGGCGAGACCCTGCGACGGGCCGTCGGGCCGCGCGGCTTCCGCGCGGGTTGTCGCGGTCGAACTCATCAGGCTTTACGAGTCGTCTTCGTCAATCGAAGGGGCGGCGGACTTGGGCGAAGGGAGACAGCCGTGCGGACGTCGCGAACGCACGGCCGGATCAACTCCCCGGCCGAACTCACCCGCACTCTTCACGCCGGAACGGCCCGCATCTTCGCGTGCGGGAAAAATCTTGTCAACCGCCTCCCAAACCTGCTACGAATCGCTCGCCTACGGTGTTCGCCGCGCGCATCCCTTTTTTCTTCGCGCCTTCGCGCGGGACTTCTTCCGGCAGGAGACGAACTCCCGCGCAGAGGCGCGGAGTCATCAAGGAGCGCGCGCGGCGCGGCCGTGAGTTATACTGCCCGGCGCTCTTTTGCGGAATCGCCGAATTTCAAATTCGCTCAGGAGGGTTTGCGACGATGAATGTCCCGCGCCGCGTCACGAATCGATCAGTTCTCACCTGCCTCCTCGTCGCGTCGCTCGCGTCCACCGCGTGCGCACAAGGCGCGGCCGGATCGAAGTACGCGCAAGCTGGCGAGGGCGGAAAGCCCGCGGCGAGTCGGACGGCGGCGGCCGGGGCCGTGTTGCGCGACCTGCCGGAGAAGATTGATCCTTCGGCGAAATACCTCTTCTACCTGCACGGCCGGATCATCGAGGTCCAGGGCGTGCGCCCGCGGCACGAGCGCCACGGCTTCTACGAGTACGAGGAGATACTGCGCACGCTCGCCGCGCGCGGCTTCCACGTCATCAGCGAGCCGCGCCCGGCCGACACCGAGCACGTCGAGTACGCGCGCAAGGTCGTAGGGCAGATCAACCGTCTGCTCGCGGCCGGCGTCCCGGCGCGCGACGTGACGGTCGTCGGTGCGTCGAAGGGCGGGGCCATAGCGGTCTTCACCTCGACGCTGTTGAAGAACCGCGACGTGAACTTCGTCGTCCTCGCCGGCTGCGGCGCCAGCGGCCCCTACCGCCAGCACAAGGTCGATCTACACGGCCGCGTCCTCTCGATCTACGACACGGCCGACGAGTTCGGCGGCCCCGAAGGCGGCGGCGTGAGCTGCGCGAAGTACTACAAACAATCGACGGGCCTCAAGGAGAGCCGCGAGCTCGCGATCAAGCTCGGCGTCGGCCACGGCCTGCTCTACAAGCCCTTCAGGGAGTGGGTCGATCCGGCAGTCGAGTGGGCGAACGGCCGTTAGCGAACGCGCGAGCGGTTCGTCAGGCGGCCGGCAACGGGGCGCGGGAGTTCGGCTATAATCGCCCACGAAGTTCGGTTGAGGCGCGAAGACGGAGAAGCGGCCCCGCTTGACTGACGAGAAAATTCGCTGGCGGTGGGGCGCGCTCGCCGGCGCGCTGATGTCCGCGCTCGCGCTCTTCCCGCAGGCGCACCTCGTCGCGACGCGCGGGGCCGACTGGCAGGGCCACTACGCCTACTTCTACACGGACGAGCCGGCCTACGCCGCTTACCTCAACGCGCTCATAGACGGCCGGCCGCGCAAGAACGACCCCTACACCGGCCGCGACCACTCGCCCGAGCACCCGCTCGCCGAATCCCTCTTCTCGATCCAGTTCGCGCCCGCCTACGTGCTCGCGCTCCCCGCGCGCCTCTTTAATCTTTCGGCCCCGACCGTCTTCATACTGCTGATGCCGCTCGTCGCCTTCGCCGCTTCGCTCGCGATCTACTGGCTCGCGTGGTCGATCCTGCGCGACCGCGGGGCGGCCTTCGCCACGGTCTTCGTCGTGCTCTGCCTAGGCGCGGCCGTGTCGGGCCAGGGCTGGCTGGCGAACGTCTTCGGGCAGCCGAGCGCCTACGTCTTCCTGCCCTTCCTGCGACGTTACGTGCCCGGCCTCCCGCTCGTCTTCGTCTTCCTCTTCTGCGGTGCGGCGTGGCACGCGCTGACGGCAACGACGAGGCGCGCGAGGCTCGCCGCCGCGCTCCTTTCTGCTCTGACGTTCGCGCTGCTCGTCTATTCCTACTTCTACCACTGGACTGCCGCGGCCGGTCTCCTCTTGTGCCTCGCCTTCGCCTGGCTCGTCGCGCGGCCCGACAACCTGCGCGAGGCCGCCGCGCCGTCGGCCGTCGTCGCGCTCGTCGCGCTCGCGTCGCTCGTGCCCTACTTCATACTCCTCTCGCGCCGCGCCGAGACGATGGACGCGGCGCAGGCGCTCCTGCACACGCGCGAGCCGGACGTGCTGCGCGGCGTCATCCTCCTCGCCGCGCTGACGCTCGGCGCGCTCGCCTGGGGCGCGCGCCGCGGGCTTGTGAGCTGGCGCGACAGGGCCGTGCTCTACACGGCCGCGCTCGCCGCTTCGGTCGTCGTCGTCTTCAACCAGCAGATCGTCACCGGGCGCTCGCTCCAGCCGATGCACTACGAGCAATACGTCTCCAATTACCTCGCGCTCGTCGCCGCCGCACTCGCCTGCGGCCTGCTGTGGCGCGGGCGAGCCACCGCCAAGGCGCGAGAAGAAATTCGCGGGGGTGACACGCGCGAAGAGATCGGCGGCGACGGGCGGGGGGCGGCACACGCGCGGCGAAGTCTCGTCCCGCGCCGCGTCTCGGCAGCCGTCGCGCTGGCCGCCTTCCTCTGGGGCGCGGCCGAGACCGTGCCGACGACGCTCAGGCACACGCGCCAGAACGCGCTCGTGGACGACTGGCTCGCCGTCGCACGAAGGCTCGACGCGCTCGCTCTCGAAACCGGGCGCGGCCCGTCCGCCCCCCTCCCCGTCGTCTTCAACCCCAGCGACCTGCGCATGGACATCGTCCCCGCCGCCTCGCGCTGCGCCGTCGTGTGGGCGCCGCACACGTTCGCCTATTCGTCGCTCGCGCCCGAAGAGCACAAGCGCCGTCTCTTCCAGTTCCTGTACTTCTCCGGCGTCGCGCCCGCCGACTTCGCCTCGCAGGGGCGCGATCAGGGCTTCCTGCAGTTCAACCTCTTCGGCTGGGAGCGCGCCAACCCGCGCCTCACCGCGCGCCACCGCCCCGTCACGCCCGAAGAGATCGAGGCGGAGCGGCGCAACTACGCCGCCTACGTCGCCTCGCTCGAACAATCCCCCACCCCGCCCGCACCCACACTCTCCTTCGTCGTCGTCTCCGACGACCAACGCTTCAGCACCGCCAACCTCGACCGCCACTACCTGCGTGAAGAGGCCGCCCGCGTCGGCCGCCACACGATCTTCCGCGTGCTCCCCCGCTGAAGCCGCGTACCGCCTGCCTTTACGTCGGATTTGACTCTCACCTGTCTTTGCTCCGCCCTCCTCAAGTTTTTAAGCGGCCCCCGACTGCCTTCACCCCACACGGCGCAAAAAGCGCGCGACGGTGCTCACGCCGCCGGAATTTTTTCACCCACCCGGCCCCGGTGCTATAATCCCGCTCCCCCTGACCGATTCACGGCCCCGACGGCGAGGCACGGCGCGCGGCCTCAAAAACCCCCTCCTGAAGTTTCTACGCGCGGGACGGGCAGTCCCCCAGCCGACCAACGTCAGCCGAGTGCCGACGCCGGATATGACCCCTGAACACTGGCAGCGCGCGGAGAGCCTGGCGCGGGCGGCGCTGGAGCGCCCGCCCGCCGAGCGGCCCGACTTCCTGGCGGAAGGCTGCGCGGGCGACGAGGAGCTGCGCCACAAGGTCGAATCGCTCCTCTCGTTCCACGGCCGGGCCGAGGCCGAAGACTTCACCGGTCGCCCGCCCCGCGAGGCCGCCGGCGGGCCGCTGAATACCGCCCGAGCCGAGTCGCCCGCGGGGCGCGTGCTGGGCCAATACCGGGTCGAGCGCGAGATCGGCAGGGGCGGGATGGGCGAGATCTATCTCGCGCGCGACACGCGCCTCGACCGCCCCGTCGCGCTCAAGCTGCTGCCCGCTTTCCTCACTTCCGACGCCGGCCGCGTGCGCCGCTTCGAGCGCGAGGCGCGCGCCGCCTCTTCGCTCAACCACCCGAACATCATCACCGTCCACGAGTTCGGCGAGTCGGGCGGACTGCGCTTCATCGTCACCGAGTACGTCGAGGGCCGGACGCTGCGGGAACTGATCGAAGCCGGCGGGCTGGGGCTGGGGCAGGCGCTCGACACGGCCATTCAGGTCGCCTCGGCGCTCGCGGCGGCTCACCGCGTCGGCGTCGTCCACCGCGACGTGAAGCCGGAGAACGTGATGGTGCGCGGGGACGGCTACGTCAAAGTCCTCGACTTCGGCCTCGCCAAGCCGCTGGCGAACCAGCATCCGGCCGCGCCCGAGCGCCCCGGCGAGACCGCCCCGACCGCGCTCATCACAGACCCCGGCGTGATCATGGGGACTGTCAGCTACATGTCGCCGGAGCAGGCCAGGGGCGAAGAGGTTGACGGGCGCTCCGACATCTTCTCGCTCGGCGTCGTGCTCTACGAGATGGTCACGGGGCGCAAGCCCTTCGCGGGCGAGACGGTCAGCCACACCATCGTCGCCATCCTTGAGCGCGAGCCCGCGCCGCTCTCCGGGTACGCGCCCGAAGCGCCCGAGGAGTTGCAGCAGATCGTCTCGAAGGCGCTCCGCAAGGATCGCGCGGAGCGCTACGCGTCAATGGACGAGATGCTGGCGGAGTTGCGGGAGGTGTGCGAGGAGGTCACGTTCCGCGCCCGGCAGGAACTGCACCTGAGCAGCGGCGGCGCGTCGGCGCAGGCGGCGCGCGACGCCACGGGGCACGGGCGGGCGAGGCGTGGCTGGGGCCGCGCGGCATTGTGGGCCGCGGCGCTGTCGGTCGCCGTCTCGGCGCTCGCGTTCGGCGCATTCCAGTACGTCGCGTCGAGGCGTGCGATGCCCCCGCCGCCGCCGTCGGTGAAGATGACTCGGCTCACCGCCAACGGCAAAGTCTGGACGGCGGCCGTCTCGCGAGACGGCCGCCACGTCGCATACGCGGCAGGGCCGGAGAGGCAGCCGAGCCTCTGGGTGATGCAGACCGGCACGCAGAGCGGCGTGCAGATTCTACCGCCCGCCGAGGAGGTCGCTTACTGGGGACTGACCTTCTCGCCCGACGGCGACTACGTTTACTACGCCAGGAGCGTCGGGACCAGACAGGCGGAACTCTACCGCGTGCCGACGCTCGGCGGGACGCCGAAGCGCCTGCTGGAGAACGTGGGCGGCGCCGTGGAGTTCTCGCCCGACGGACGGCAGATCGCCTTCGTGCGCAACGCTTTTGAAGGTAACCCCCGGTTTGAAAGCAGTCTCATGGCGGCGAACGCCGACGGCACCGAAGAGCGAGTGGTCGCCACGCGCATGGCCCCCGCATACTTCTTTGGCGCGGGGCCGGCGTGGTCGCCCGACGGCCAGCAAATCGCCTGCCCCGTCGGGAACACGGACTTACCCGGCGAACTGACCAGGGAATTAGTCGCGGTGAGCTTGGCGGACGGATCGGAGAGGCCGCTCACCGGCCAGAGGTGGTTTCTCATCAAACAGGTGGCGTGGCTCGGGGACGGCAGCGGCCTCATCATGGTCGCGCAGAGTCAGGCGACGGCAGCCTCTCAGGTCTGGCATCTCTCATACCCCGGCGGCCAACTGCGCAGGATCAGCAACGACTTCAGCGAATACGACGGCCTGAGCATGACGGCCGACTCCTCGACCATCATCACCGTGCAGAGCGACCGGCTCTCCAACATCTGGATCGCGCCCGAAGGTGACGCCTCGCGCGCCCGGCAGATCACGGACGGTAGGAACGACGGGTTCCGGGGCGTCACCTGGACTCCGGACGGGAGGGTGGTTTTCGGCTCGAGGGTGGGCGGTAACACGAACCTCTGGATCATGGACGCGGACGGGGGCAACCGCAGGCGGCTGACGGATTACGAGGGCGGCGACGGCTACCCGTCCGTGTCCGCGGACGGGCGCTACGTCGTCTTCGAGTCGTTCCGCAGCGACGGCCTTGACCTTTGGCGGGTGGACATCGACGGCGGCAGCCCCGTCCGGCTGACCAGAGGCAGCATGCCGGCCAAGCCGCATTGCTCGCCGGACGGGCGCTGGGTCTATTTTTCCGCAGTCGGTCCCGGTGAGGCTTTCCTCACCATGTGGAGGATGCCGATTGAGGGGGGCGCCCCGGCCCGGGTCTGGGACGGGGTGTCGGTCTTGCAGGATATCTCGCCCGACGGGAAGTGGCTCGCCTACCTCTTCTACGATCCCCAGAAGAAACCGCAGAGCGGGGCGGCC
>DATHBT010000332.1:0-2366 GCA_035295985.1 Pyrinomonadaceae bacterium
ACCGTGCCGGCCGCGCAGGCCGCCGAGGCGATTGAGGCAGCCCGCGCCGCCCTGCGCTCTCTCGCCGCCGCGCCCGTCACCGCCGCGGAGTTTGAGACGGCCCGGCGCGAACTCTCCGCCTCGCCGCAGAGCGGCCGGAACCCCGACTACGCCTTCGCGGAAAACTGGCTCGACTCGCTCACCTTCGGCCACCCCGCGGGCGACAACACTCGCGCCTTCGACACGCTGAAGCCTGATGATCTGCGGCGAATCGCCGAGCGTCTGTTCCGCAACGCCCCAGTCGCTTCGGTCGTCGCGGGCGACGCGGCGGCCCTGCGCGCGTCGCTCGCCGGACTGCCCGGCGGGATCGAAGAGGCTAACGGCAGCGCGAAGACGCGCGCCGCGCCGTCGCAGCCGACGCCCGCGGCCGGCCGCCGTCCGCAATAAACTCGCTAAAAAACGGCAAGACGGTCGCAACCAAGCGGCGCGCGTCTCACGTAGAGTGACGATGGTAACGACTCAGAAAATTGCGGGGGACGAGGGCGAGCGGCAGCGCGAGCACGCCGAGAGCGTGCGCACGATGTTCGCGCGCATCGCCCGGCGATACGATCTTTTAAACCACCTGCTCTCTGCCAACGTGGATCGGCGCTGGCGCAGGCTCGTCGCCGAGCGCGTCGCGGCTCACGCCGGCGTCGCGGGCGCGCGCGTCCTCGACGTTGCCTGCGGCACGGGCGACCTGTCATTCACGATCTCGGATCGCGCCGAACAGTCCGAGGTCACGGGGTTGGACTTCTGTCGCCCGATGCTCGACGTGGCGCGGCGAAAGGCGGACGAGCGCAACAGCTCTATTCCCTTCGTCGAAGGCGACGCCCTTGCGCTCCCTTTCGACGACGGCACTTTCGACGCCGTGACCATCGCCTTCGGCCTGCGCAACCTTGCGTCGGTCGAACGCGGCTTGGCCGAGCTGTTCCGCGTGACGAAGCCGGGCGGCCTGGTCTGCGTGCTCGAATTCTCTCGGCCGGTCGTGCCGGTGCTGCGCGAGCTGTTCGGCTTCTACTTTACGCGGGTGCTGCCGCGCGTCGGCGGCATGGTCAGCGGCTCGCGTGGCGCTTACGAGTACCTGCCCGACTCGGTCACGCGCTTCCCAGATCAGGCGCGGCTGGCGGAGATGCTGCGCGCCGCGGGCTTCGAGCGGGTCGGCTACAGGAATCTGACGGGCGGCATCGCGGCCCTGCACACGGGCACGCGCCCCGCCGCTTGAAAGTTTTTCGCCGCGTGGCGCACCGCGCGGCATGTTGGCAGTTTTGACGAGGCCCGACTGGGCGAGGCCCGCCGGGGCTGGCACAGGTCGCGTCGCGCGTCGGTTGTCGGGGCCGGCGCGCGGCAGGCCGCGCCAGCCTCGCCGGGCCTCGCTGTTTCGCGGAGAAGCTGTTAGCTATTAGCTGTTAGCTCTCAGCCGGAAGGAAATGGCTTTCAGCTTTTGCTCCCACTTCGCTTTTTGATTTTCGGTTTTGCTAACAGCTAACAGCTTCTTCACCATTCACGGCTTTTCGGCTATTATCCCGCCCGTAGCTCTTCCGAAACCAATCCGAGCCGGTCACCGCCTAAGATGAAGCACAAGGCGTTCGATGTCGCGCGGCGCGTCCTGATCCTGCTGCTCGTCGTGTGGACGGTGGTGTCGCTCGTGACGCTGCTCATCGAACTCGTGCCGGGCGACCCGGCCGTGGCGATCCTCGGCGAGACGGCCACGCCCGAACAGGTCGCGCAGTTCCGCGAGAGGCACGAACTGGACAAGCCTGCCTTCTTCTTCACCTTCGCCAAGAACGCGGAAGGCTCGCGCGAGTTCAGTTGGCACGGCTGGTCGAACCGCTACGTCGATTACTGGGGCGGCGTGCTGCGGGGCGACCTCGGGCGGTCGTTTCGCACCGACCGCGACGTGCTCGGCCTCATCCTCGAACGCTACCCGGCGACGATCCAGCTTGCGCTCGCCGCGCTAGTCGTCGCCGTCTCCATCGCCGTGCCTTTGGGCGTCGCGGCCGGCAGCCGCAAGGGCACGCTCATGGACAACGCGCTCTCGGTCGTCGCGCTCGTCGGCATCAGCGTGCCGAGCTTCGTCGTCGGCCCGCTCCTGATCTACGTCTTCGCCGTGCGACTCCGAGTCCTCCCGGTTTCGGGACACCAATACTGGGAGGCGACGATCCTGCCGGCCGTCACGCTCGGCGCGGCGCTCTCGGCGCTGCTCACGCGCATGGTGCGCTCCTCCGTCATAGAGGAACTCGGCAACGACTACGTGCGCACCGCGCGCGCCAAGGGGCTGGGCGAGCGCAGCGTCCTCTTCAAGCACGTCCTGAAGAACGGGCTGATCCCCGTCGTCACGATCATCGGCC
>DATHBT010000333.1:0-6233 GCA_035295985.1 Pyrinomonadaceae bacterium
GCGGGCGTCGCTCCCGACGAGGCGGTCGCCCTCACGCGCCGCGACATCAGGGACAGGCGCGACGCCGCGCTCCTGCGCGCGGCCGAGCGGATCAAAGACGCGGCCGGTCGCTGAGGCGCGGCGCGTCGTTCGTCGGCCGAATCTTCCGTCGCCGAATCTTCCGGCAGGCGCGCGAGAAGGCTCGCGGGTAGTTACTACCCGCGAGCCTTCTCGTTGTCCGCCTCTGCGGCGGCATCTGATCGCCGTCGGACGCGCCAGCCGAGTTTACGGCAGGCGCTCGTTGAGGATCGCCGCGATGCGGTAGCCGGCCAGCGCCGCGCGCTCGCGCGCGATCAGGCGCGAGTCGTTGCGGTAGGACTGGGTGACGCGCGGCGTCGGCGCGCCCTTGCTGTCGGAGCCGATGCTGTACACACGCTCGCGCAGCCCGAAGCTCTCGTCAGCCCACGCCTTCGGGCTGGTTCCGGGCTGCCCCTGCGGCGGGAACGCGTTCGTGATGCTCGTCCCCTGCCCTTTGACGGAGGAGATGGTCGTGCTCGTCCCCAAAAGCCCGTCCCAGAAGCTGTGCAGGTTCGTGGTGGAGTTCTGCGAGAGCCGGATGATGAAGAGGTTGCCGCCGCGGTCGCCTTCGGGCGGGCCGTGGCGCGTGGTGAAGCGCGCCGTCGAGTGCAGCGGCTGGTGCACGTCGCCGGCCAGGTGCAGCAGCCACGCCAGGTCGTAAGCCTGCCGGTTGCGCGGGAAGGCCGGGTTGCCGATCTCGGAGACGAGGCGCGGCAGCTCCGTGATCGCGTTCGGCTCGGGCGCGGGCGCGGTCTGCGCGCCGTCGGTCGAGAACGGCGTGTCGATGAAGTGCCAGCCGCGGTGGCGCTCCATGCTGGGGAAGCCGGGCCTGGGCGGCGTCGGCGGCTCGCCGTCCTCGTGGAAGCGCGGGTCGCCCTTGATGTCGTCGGGCCAGGTGGCAGCGCGCATGAAGACTGCGAGTCCGAAGTCCGGGTGGCTCTGCTGTAGCCCCGTGCGCTGGCGTATGCTCGTGAAGTCGGGGTGGCTGCGGAGCAGTTGATCGACCCTTGCGCGCGTGCTGTCGCTCAGGTTCGCGTAGGCGATGCGGGCGACGATCATGTGGCCCGCGCCGTTCCACGCCCGCGCGGGCCGCACGGGCAGACAGAGGAGCGACGCGGCGACGGCGAGCGAGACGAAGAGTTTTCGCATGAGGTTTCATCCTCCCAGGGGGCGTGAGTCGGAAGACTGTGTTGTGGGCGGCGAGGCGGACTGCGGAGAACTCCGTGTAGAAGCGGCGCAAAGCTACGCCCCGCTGCCCCGCAAGTCAAGCGGAAACTTTGCCGCCGCTTGCGCCGCTGCCGGCGTGTTATCATCGCCGTCCGAGTCCGTCGGCCTTTAACTTCCCATGCTCTACCTTTCCCAAATCCTGCGCCGGCCCGTGCGCGACGCCGAGGGCGATCAGGTGGCGACGATCAAGGACGTGGTCGTCCGCCTCGGCGAGGATCACCCGCCGGTGACTGGGATCGTCGCGCGCCTGCGCCGCCGCGACTTCTACGTGCCGCGAGCGCGTCTCTCGCGGCTCGACCTGCAGGGCGCGCGGCTCAACACCGACGTGCTCGACCTCAGCCCCTTCGCCCGCCGCGACGGCGAGGTGCTGCTCGCCCGCGACGTGCTCGACAAGCAGTTGATCGACGTGGACGGCAAGCGCGTCGTGCGCGTCAACGACGTGCAACTGATCGAGGTCGGCGGCGAGTGGCGCGTCACCGGCGCGGACGTGAGCTTGCAGGGCCTCTGGCGCAGGCTCACGCCGCACAACTTCATCGGCACGAACAAGCCGGTCGAAGTGATCGACTGGGCCGACGTGGGGTATCTGGCGACCGACGCCGCGACCGTCCAGTTGAAGTCCTCGCGCGACAAGCTCGCGCGCCTGCACCCCGTGGAGATCGCGCGCCTGGCCGAATCGCTTTCATACCAGGAGGGCGCGCAGGTGCTCGCCTCGCTCGACGACGAGACGGCGGCCGAGACTTTGGAAGAAATGCCCGACGAGCGGCAGGCGCGCATCATCGGCGACATGGACGAGGAGCGCGCCGCCGACATCCTCGAATGGATGTCGCCCGACGAGGCCGCGGACGTGCTGGGAGACCTCCCCGAAGAGAAGGCCGAAGACCTCCTCAACCGCATGGACGACGAGGAGCAGGCCGACGTGGCCGAGCTGCTCCCCTACGAGGATGACACCGCTGGCGGTTTGATGACGACCGAGTTCGTCACGCTCCCCAAGGGCCTCACCGTCGGCGAAGCCTTAGCCACCTTGCGCGAGATGGCCGAGACGCCGAACATGATCTACTACCTCTACGTCGTCGAGGAGGAAGGATCGTGGAAGCTCTCCGGCGTCATCGCCCTGCGGAGCCTCATCCTCGCCGACCCCTCTTACAAGCTCGAACAGGTCATGCGCGAGGAGTTCCAGACCGCGCACCCGGACGACAGCGCGCGCGAAGTGGCCGAGCGGATCGCCGAGTACAACCTCCTCGCCCTGCCAGTCATAGACGACGAGGGCGAGATCGCCGGCATCGTCACCGTTGACGACGCGATGGAGTGGCTACTGCCGAAAGGCTGGAGACAGAGATTGCCGAGGCTGTTCGGCTGAGGCTTTTGGCCGGCCGTCCGGCAGAGGTGTATTCTGTGGGCCTGCGGGGGAAGAGCCGTGGGCGGGACAGTTGCCTCTTCGAGTGCCATGCGGCGGAGGTAAGGATGTTGGACGTGAGTAAACTTGAGGCCAAAATCCAGTACGTCACGAATCAGGACGGGGAGAAGACTGCGGTGATCATCCCTTACGAGGAGTTTCAGGAACTGCTCGAAGACCTCGAAGACCTCGCGATCATCGCCGAACGGCGGGATGAGCCGACGTTGACGCACGACGAAGTTTTGGCTGAGTTGAAGCGCGACGGGCTGCTGTGAAAGCGCGTCTTGCGCGGCGGGTTTCATTCTCACCATGAACCTGTTCACAATCGAGTGGAAGCGTTCTGCCCTCAGAGAACTTAAGCGTCTCCCGAAAGACGCGGTCGCGCGAATCAGCACGACGGTGGAAGGGCTGCGCTCCGATCCTTTCCCGGCAGGCTCCCGCAAACTTGCGGGGCGCGAAGATGCCTACCGCATCCGCGTAGGTACTTACCGGGTGGTTTATAGTGTCGTCGCCTCCAGGCTCGTGATCGAAGTGCTTCGCGTCGGACACCGTAAGGACGTTTACAGAAAGTAGGCGCGGAAGGGCAGTTACGCAGTGTTCTAAATTCTCTATGAACGACGGAGACAGTAGGTGGCGGATACGCGCGCGGCCGGGGTGCGGGAGGCGGGGCGTCGTCTGTGGCGGCGCGCGGGGCGGCGTGCGCGCGGGCAGCGGCGCGGGCTGCTGGCGTACCTCGCCGTGCTCGGCCCAGGCATCATCGCGGCGAACGCGGGCAACGACGCGAGCGGCATCGCGAGCTATTCGACCGTCGGCGCGCGCTACGGCTACTCGCTGCTGTGGATTCTAATCCCCGTCGGGATCAGCCTCGGGCTGGTGCAGGGGATGTGCGCGCGAATGGGCGCGGTGACGGGCAAGGGGCTGGCCGACCTGATCCGCGAGCAGTTCGGCGTGCGCTGGACGGTGCTGGTGATGCTGGCGCTGTTCGTGGCGAACGCGGGCGTCATCGTCTCGGAGTTCGTCGGCATCGCGGCGGCGACCGAGCTGTTCGGGATAAGCCGTTGGTACTCCGTGCCGCTGGCCGCGGCTGCGATCTGGTGGCTCGTCGTCAAGGGGTCGTACAAGCGCGTCGAGCGGGTCTTCCTGCTGATGTCGCTCGTCTTCCTCGGCTACATCGCGTCCGCGTTTATGGCGCGGCCGGACTGGTCGGAGGTGGGGCGCGAGTTCGTGCGGCCGAGCTTCCGTCTGGAGCCGGGCTACCTCTACATGGTGATGGTGCTCATCGGCACGACCATCACGCCGTTCATGCAGGTCTTCGTCCAGTCGTCGGTCGCGGAGAAGAACGTCAGGAAGGAAGACTACCCGCTCGTCCGCGCCGACGTGTGGGGCGGGACGGTCTTCGCCGTCCTGATCGCCGTCTTCATCGTCGTCGCGGCGGCGGCCACCTTGCACACGCGCGGCGTGGACGTGGAGACGGCGGCCGACGCCGCACGCGCGCTCGAACCCGTCGCGGGCAAGTTCGCGCAGGCGCTGTTCGCGACGGGGCTGCTCGGCGCGGCGATGCTCGCGGTGGGCGTGCTGCCGCTCGCCACGGCCTATTCCATCAGCGAGGCGCTGGGGTTCGAGAAGGGCGTCTCGCGCACGTTCCGCGAGGCCCCGATCTTCCTCGGCATCTTCACGTTTTTGATCGCGGCGGGCGCGTTCGTCGCGATGCTGCCGGGCCTGCCCGTCATACGCGTGCTGCTGTTCACGCAGTTCATCAACGGGCTGCTGCTGCCCGTCATCCTCGTCGCGGTGCTCCGCCTCGCGTCGGACAAAGAATTGATGGGTGCGTACGCGAACGGTCGCGTCTATAATGCCGCCGCGTGGCTGATCGCGGCCCTGGTCTCGACGCTCTCCGTCGCGCTGATCGTTTTAACCGTCGTAGGCGACTGACGAGGCGGAGAGCCGGCGCGCCCGCACACAGGGCGGGAGGCCCGGCGTCGCGCGTCGCGCTAATTTCAGTCTCTACACTTTCAAATTCCCTATGGCCCGCCCCCCGCTCAGAAGAAGGCTCGCCCTGCCGCTCGCCGCGCTGGCCCTCTTCGCGCTGATCTACTACTCCCTGCCCGCGCTCACCGTCGGCGTGAGCGAAGAGTCGCGCAAGCTGATCGGGCAGATCGTGCTCGTCGGCCTCTGGCTGTGCGTCGCCGTGCTCGCCGTCAGGCTGGGGAGCGCGCTCGTCTTCGAGCTGCTGCCGCGTCTGCGTCGCGTGCGCGAGACGCCGCGCTTCGTGCAGGACATCTTCGCGCTGATCGCCTACATACTGCTGACGGCGCTCGTCCTCAAGTCGGTCTTCCCGGACATCTCGCTCGGCGCGCTCCTCTCCGGCTCGGCCGTCGTCGGCGTCATCCTCGGCCTCGCGTTGCAGGAGACGCTCGGCAACCTCTTCGCGGGCCTCTCGCTCCAGGCCGACAGGCCCTTCGAGCTGGGCGACGTGATCACGGTCGGCACGTTCACGGGCGTCGTCGAGAGCATCACGTGGCGGGCCGTCAAGATCAGGACGTTCCAGAATCACGTCGTGCTGCTCGGCAACGCCCAGCTCGCGAAGGAGTCGATCCAGGTCTTCCCGCGCGAGAACCAGAACGCCCGGCTCGTCTTCTTCAACGCCATCTACACCGACTCGCCGGCCAAGGTGATCCACGTCATCCGCGAAGCCGTGCGCGAGGTGGAGAACGTCTCGCAGGCCATCACGCCCATCGTCCGCATCCGCGCGCTCGCCGACTTCGCCGTCGATTACGAGGTCAAGTACTGGCTCATCGACTACACGAAGTTCAACGACACGGACGCGCTCATCCGCCAGCGCATCTGGTACGCCTACCGCCGCAACGGCATCTCCTTCGCCTACCCGACGCAGACGCTCTACCTCGACCGCCCTGCGCGCCAGACCGAGAAGTCGCGCGCCACGCGCCTCGACCGTCTGACCGAGCGCCTGTCGGCCGTGGACATCTTCTCGCCGCTCACGCAGGAGGAGCTGGCGCGCCTCGCCGCCGCCGCGGGCAGCCACACCTACGCGCCCGGCGAGACGATCATCCGCGCGGGCGAGGCGGGCGACTCGATGTTCGTCGTCAACCGGGGCAGCATCGAGGTGCGCATCTCAGACAACGGCCGGCCGCGCACGGTCGCCGCGCTCGGCGAGGGTCAATTCTTCGGTGAGATGGCGCTGCTGACGGGGCAGCCGCGCACGGCCAACATCGTCGCCGTGGAAGAGACCGAGGTCTTGGAGATCGGCCACGACGCGCTCAAGGGCCTT
Source organism: Pyrinomonadaceae bacterium (assembly GCA_035295985.1). Lineage (GTDB taxonomy): Bacteria > Acidobacteriota > Blastocatellia > Pyrinomonadales > Pyrinomonadaceae > JAIVGV01. The sequence goes on from DATHBT010000333.1 coordinate 5,967, forward strand.
TTCGAGTCCAACCCCGACCTGGTCGAGTCCCTGAGCCACACGGTCGCCGAGCGGCGCGCGGGCCTCGACGCCAGCGCCTCCGCCCAGCGCGTCGAGGAGGAGAAGCACAGCATCTTCGACTCCATCGTCAACTTCTTCGGCCTGCGCCGCACGCCGCCGCGCTCCTGAAGCCGCCCCGCAAAAATTTAAGGGCGGGACCCGCCGGCCCGCCCGCCAACTCCGTCGATTCCGCTAGATTACCGGGGGTCAGTACCGCCTGCGGTAGCG
>DATHBT010000334.1:0-3892 GCA_035295985.1 Pyrinomonadaceae bacterium
GCCGGGCCTCGCGCCCGAGGCGTTCCGGCGAAGTGTGAGGCCAACAGATGAAGAAACTGACGCTCGTCTCCCTGCTCCTGCTCGCGTGCGCCTGCGCGCCGGCCTACGGGCAACAGCCCGCGCTCGCGAAGGCTTCCCCCCCGGCCTCGCCCGCGCCGTCAACGACGCCGACGCCCGCCGCATCGCCCGCGCCGTCAACCGCTGACTCGGTCGCGGTCGCCGACGTGCCCTCGACCGACAAGTTGGCCGACAAGCCGGCCGGGGCGGAGGCGAAGCCGGCGGGCGCGGCGACGGCCGCGAAGGCCGGTGCGGTCGCGCTGCCCGCGGAGAAGGCCGCGCCGGTGCGCATCCCGAAGTTCGACAAGGCCCCCGTAATTGACGGCAAGCTCGACGACGAAATCTGGAAGTCGGCCGCAGTCCTCAAGGACTTCTACCAGACCAACCCCGGCGACAACATCGCGCCCACGGCCCCCACGGAAGTCTTCATCGGCTACGACGCGCGCAACCTCTACGTCGCCTTCAAGGCTTACGACGATCCGTCGAAGGTGCGCGCCACGGTCGCGCGCCGCGACAACGTCTTCGGCGAGGACAACGTCCGCCTCTACCTGGACACCTACAACGATCAGCGCAAGGCCTACGTCCTCGGCTTCAACCCCTTCGGCGTGCAGCAGGACGGCATCCACACCGAGGGGCAGGGCGTGGACTTCAGCGTGGACATCGTGATGGAGTCGAAGGGGCAGATGACGCCGGACGGCTACGTCGTCGAGGTGGCGATCCCGTTCAAGTCACTGCGCTACACGGCCGGGAAGGACAAGTTCTGGGGGCTGCACGTCTGGCGCAACATCGACCGCAACAGCGACGAGATGGACTCGTGGATGCCCATCTCGCGCGACAAGTCGGGCTTCCTCTCGCAGGCCGGAAAGATCACCGGCCTCGAAGGTCTCGCCACCGAGCGCACGCTCGAACTCATCCCGAGCCTGACCGTCTCGCAGACGACCAAGCGGTTCCGCACGCTCAGCCCGTGGTTCGTGCGCGCCAACCCCGGCCTCCACGATCCGGGCCGGATGGTCAACAAGCCCGTCGAACTCGATCCGGGCCTGAGCGTGAAGTTAGGCATCACGCCGACCGTCACGCTCGACGCGGCCTTTAACCCCGACTTCGCCCAAGTCGAGGCCGACGCGCTCGTCAACACCGCGAACCAGCGCTTCCCCATCTTCTTCGAGGAGAAGCGCCCCTTCTTCCTCGAAGGCATCGACGTCTTCCGCACGCAGATCGCGGCCGTCCACACGCGCACCATCGTCGACCCGGACGCGGCCGTGAAGCTCACGGGCAAGCAGGGCCGGACGACCTTCGGCCTGCTCCTCGCCTCCGACAACGCGCCCGGCAACTTCACGGAGGAGGAGCGCCACGCCAAGCGCGAGGAGCTGGACTTCCTGCGCCGCCCGCAAGAGGGCACAGAGACCGACTCGCAGTACGCGGCGCGGCTCGCGAACGCGCGGAGCGTCGAGGGTCGCTTCAACCAGTTCCTCGACAAGAACGCCTACGTCGGCATCCTGCGACTCAAGCGCGACATCGGGAAAGAGAGCACCGTCGGGCTGCTGGCGACGACCTACAACTTCATCGAGCGGCACAACCACGTCGGCGGCTTCGACGCGCGCTTCCGCCTCAACCCGCAGACCGTCTTCAGCGTCCAGGCCCTCGGCACGCACTCGCGCGGCTTCTTCTACAGCCCCGTCGAGGACAAGAGCATCTACCGCACCGGCAACGGCTTCGTTTACGCCTACAGCTTCGAGCGTTCGGGCCGCAACCTCTACTTCTCCGCGAGCGGCGTCGGGCGCACGCGCGACTACCGCGCGGAGCTGGGCTTCACGCGCCGCGTCAACACGAACAACCAGAGCTCCTACGTGCGCTACGGCTCGACGCCGAACCCGAAGGCGCGTCTCATCTCGTGGAGCCTGTCGAACTACGCCGACATGACCTTCGACTGGCAGGGCCGCAGCCAGGGCTTCGGCGACGAGGCGCAGTTCCAGATGAGCTTCCCGCGCTCGACCTTCATCAGCGTCGGCTACTTCGGCAACTACGTCCGCCTCTTCGAGGAGGAGTTCGGCCGCGTCCGCCGCCCCGCGCAGTTTGACGCGGAGGGCAACGTCGTCGCCCCCGCGCGCTCGGGCGCGTTCTTCGGCCACTCGGAGCGCTCGACCGTCGGCAAGAACGTCTTCGCCTACGGCGGCTCGACGCTCAACAAGCAGCTCTCCTTCTTCTACTTCTTCGGCTACCGCGTGGGCGAGTTCGACTACGACTTCGGCGCGGGCCGCCGCTTCCCGCGCGTCAGCCCGGCGGCGCTCGCCGACCCCCGCGCGCCGCTCGATCCGGGGGCGGGCAACCTCCTCTACACGAACGGCAACTTCACCTACAAGCCGACGAACGCGCTCAACATCACGGGGAGCTTCAGCAAGAACCGGCTCGTGCGCCAGGACACCGGCCGCGTCGCCTTCGACTCGAACATCTTCTCGACGCGCGTCACGCACCAGTTCACGCGCTTCATGTTCCTGCGCGGCCGTCTCGACTACGACACCCTCGGCTCGCGCGTGCGCGGCCAACTCCTGCTCGGCTACACGCCCAGCCCCGGCACGGGCTTCTACGCCGGCTACAACGACGACCTCAACCGCAACGGCTTCAACCCCTTCACGGGCCAGTTGGAGCCGGGCTTCCGCCGCAACGGCCGCACCTTCTTCGTCAAGATGTCCTACCTCTTCCGCAAGAGCTTCGAGCGCGGCGGCGAGTAAGCGTTGCACGAGCGTTAGCCGCCGTCGTGTTTAGGCCCGGCGGCGGCCGGCGGGGGCGGGGGATTTCGGCTTCGGTGGTGGGCCTGGGCCGGAACTCCCCCGCCCTTTAACCTGCCCGCCGGGCAGTCTTCAGCTCCCGGTTTTCAGTAAAGCAATCTGTCTTAACTGAAAACTGAAAAACTGCCTCCCCTCCGCGGTGAATCTGCTTTCCCACACACTCGACACGAGACTTGAGCTAAGATTCGGCGCATGACGGACGGACTGGCGGGCCTGACGGGCTTCCACCTCGCGCTCTTGGGGGCGGCCGTGACGCTCTTCTCGACTTCCCTGGGCGCGCTGCCCGCGATGTTCACGCGCCACGTGTCGGAGCGGACGCAGGACGTGCTGATGGGCTTCAGCGCGGGCGTGATGCTCGCGGCCACCTGCTTCTCGCTGCTCGCGCCCGCGCTCCGCCTCGCCGTCGCCGGCACTGACGCGCGCGTCGTGCCGGGCCTCGGCGTCGCCGGCTTCGTACTCTTCGGCGGACTCTTCCTGCACCTCTGCAACAAACTGATCCCGCACGAACACTTCGTCAAGGGGCGCGAAGGCCCGGCTCGCGCCGCGCAGCTCAAGCGCATCTGGCTCTTCGTCTTCGCCATCGCGCTGCACAACTTCCCCGAAGGGCTGGCCGTAGGCTCCGGGACGGGCAGCCTCGATCTCACCGTGGCCGGGCCGATCCTCGTCGGCATCGCGTTGCAGGACATCCCGGAAGGCTTCGTCGTGGCGGTGGCGCTTACGGGCGTCGCTTACGGGCGCGGCCACGCGCTGTTCGTCGTCGTGCTGACCGGGGTGATCGAGGCGGCGGCGGCGCTGCTCGGCTTCGTCGCCACGTCGCAGGCGCAGAGCGTGTTGCCGTGGGCGCTGGCGCTCTCAGGCGGGGCGATGCTCTACGTGGTGAGCGACGAGATGATCCCCGAAAGCCACCGCAAGGAGTTCGCCAAGGAGGCGACGGCCGGGCTGATGGCCGGCTTCGTGCTGATGATGTTTCTCGACACTTCGTTGAGCTAGGTCTTCCGGCTGAGCGTGTGGATAGGCGCTCACCACAGAGGCACAGAGGACACAGAGGT
>DATHBT010000335.1:0-3768 GCA_035295985.1 Pyrinomonadaceae bacterium
CGCGCTCGGCGGGTTACACGCCGCGCTGGAGAGTTGCCGCGCGCCTTGGGCCGCCGTCGTCTCCTGCGACTTGCCCTTCGTCACGGCCGAACTGTTCGCGCGCCTCGCTTCTTTGAGAGACACGATCTTTGACGCCGTCGCCCCGCGGCAGGAGGACGGACGCGCGCAGCCCCTCTGCGCGCTCTACGCGCGCGACCACTGTCTGCGCGCTGCCGAGAGACTTTTGCGCGCCGGCGAGCGGCGGCCGAGAGTCCTGCTGGCCGAGGCCCGCACGCGCTGGATCACGCCGGACGAACTCGCAGACCTCCCCAGCTCCGCGCGGTTCTTCACCAACGTCAACACGCCCGCCGACTATGCCCTCGCGGTCGAGACTGAGCGGGCGGGCGAGCAGTGATCAGTAGCCAGTGAGCAGTGGTTAGTTGTTCGAGCCTGCGCGACTCGATCCATCAACCGCGGGCGGCGGGCCTGCGAAGCACGAACAAACGGACTACGGGCAACCGACCACGGACGACTGACGGGCTTTAACTGACCACCGACCACTGACCACCGACCACTGACCACTATCTGATGTCCCCACGCCGCCGGCCCGGTAAGAGACTGCTCCTGACGCTGCTGCCCGTCGTCGGGCTGCTCACGCTCGGCGTGGCTGCGGCATTCCTCTACCTCGCCTACGCCGTCACGCGCCCGCCCGGGCAGCCCTACCTGCTGACGCCCGCGACCTTCACGAGGATCAGCGCGCGGGCAGTGCAGGCGACGGAAGAGACCTGGGAGAACGCAGACGGGACGAGCGCGCGCGGCTGGCTGCTACGCGGCGCCGAGGGCGCGCCCGCCGTCGTGCTGCTCCACGGCTACGGCTCGGATCGCTCGACGCTCCTGAACCTCGGCATCAAGCTGAGCGAGGCGACCAACTTCACAGTCCTCTTCCCCGATCTGCGCGGCCACGGCCCCGACCCGCTCGCCCCGGCCACCACCTTCGGCGCGCGTGAGGCCGAAGACCTCTCGGCCGCGCTCCGCTTCCTGCGCGCGCAGCGGACGCCGCAGCAGCGCCCCCTCGTCGGCCGCCAGATCGGCCTCTACGGCGTCGAACTCGGCGGCTACGCCGCACTGCTGACCGCGTCACGCGCGGGCGGCGGCGAACAAATCACCGCGCTCGCGCTCGACTCCGTCCCGGCCACGCCCGACGCACTGCTGCACGAGGCTTTGCGAGCGCGCACGGGCATCGAGGCCGGCGTAGTCCGGGCGGGCGTCCGCCTCGGCACGAAAGTTCTGCTGCTCGGAGGCTACGAGAATGTGCCGGCTTGTGAGCTGGCGCGGAATGTCAGGGGCGCGACAGCCCTGCTGCTCACAGGCGAGGACGCGGGCTACCTGCGCGCCTCGACGCAGGCCCTCGCGCAGTGCTTTCCCGCGGAGGCGAGCGTCGAGAGCAGGGACGACCTGCCCGTGACCGGCATGCGCGTCGCGTCCTCAACCGGAGTCGCCGGCGAGACCTACGACCTGCTCATCATCGACTTCTTCGCTCGCACCCTCCGCGCCGATACCGCCCCGACCCCTCGCTGAGCCTACCTTCTCCCAAGTTTCCGAATCGCTCTGTTCCAAACTCACCACAGAGACACAGAGTTCACAGAGGACGCACGGAGGGTTGAATGGTTTTCTCTGTGCAGCCTCCGTGCTCTCTGTGTCTCTGTGGTGAGTGCCTTACCAAGGCATTAACGCAGCCGCACCGCGTAGAGCGCGACGCGGCCGTTGTCCCCCACGCGCTCGGCCGCGAGCGGCCCGAAGTCGCCGACCTGCGCCTCGTACTCGACGGGCACGATGACGAGCGCAGCCCCGCCGCCCCCGCGCAAAAGTTCGACGATCTCGCCCGCGCCCTCGAACTTGAACGGCTCGCCCTGCTCGTCGTAGAGCAGCCGCCCCGCGGCGTAGAACTCGGCCGCGCGCTCGACCGTGTGCAGGTTAAGGACTGGGCCTTCGACGTGGCCGCGCACGGCGGCGAGCCGTAACAACTCCCCCACCGTCTCGCGCCGGGCGACGCTTTCGGCGGCGCAGCCCGCGGCCAGCATCGTCGTCAGGAGAGCGGCCCCGACGACAACCGCCGCCCTCGTCGCCCTCGTGCCGAGCGTCAGCACGACGCAAACGCCGCTCCCCGCCGCGGGGGCAGCGACCAGCAGCGCGCAAGAAAGCGTCACCTCTCTCGTCACGACGGCGTAGCCGACGCAGGCCGCGGCGAACGCGAGGAGCAGCGCGCCCGTAGCGCGCATCGGCCACTCCGCGCCGCCGCGCGCGTAGCGGGCCAGCCTCTCGCCCGCGAGCAGCACCGCGCCCGGCAGCGCCGGCAGGATGTAGCCCGGCAGCTTCGACCCCGACAGCGAGAAGAACGCGACGGGCGCGACCAGCCACGCCAGCGCGAACAGCCGCAGCCGATCAACCGCTGCGTCGCCCGCTTCGGACGGCACGCCGTTTCCGCCGTCCGCGGTCGCCGCGGGCGTCGCCCCTCGTCCGTCGATCAACTCTTCCTGAGTCGAGCCTACCCCCGCGCTCCTCCTTCGGACGACTGATCGCTTCACGCTCATGAGCGCGGCGGCGAGGAAGGCAGTCCACGGCAGCGCGAGCAGCGGGGCGACGAGCAGGTAGAAGTAGAACGGCTGCGGGTGGTTGTAGCGGTTCGAGGTGTAGCGCGCGAAGTGGTGCTGCACGAAAAATTCGTCCATGAACTCCCGCCCGTGCCCGGCGATCACCGGCGCGTACCACAAGCACGCGACGAGCGCGGCCAGCGGCATCCCCCACAGCAGCGACTTGAGCTGCGAAGGCCGGCGACGCCGCAGCAACCAGTAGAGCGCGACGACGCCGACCGGCAGGACGACGCCGACCAGCCCCTTCGCCAGCAGCGACAACCCCATCCCGGCGTAAAATGCCGCGAGCAGCAGACACCTCCGCCGCGCGTCTTCTTCGTACTCCGAGACAACGTAGCAGCCGAGCGCGAGGCTGACTGTCGCTGCGAGGTAGATGTCGAAGTTGACGGCGCGCGAGAAGACGATCAGTCCCGCGCTCGACGCGGCCACTCCCGCGCACGCGACGCGCAGGCCCGGCAGCCCGCCGCCGGCACGCCGCTCGACGCGCCCTGCGACCCACCCGACGACGATGATCGTCAGCAACCCGCAGAGAGCCGAGCCGAGCCGGGCCGCCCACTCCGAGACGCCGAAAAGTTTGTAGCCTGCCGCCGCGGCCCAGTAGGTGAGCGCGGGCTTCTCGAACCACGTCCGGCCGGCGAGCGTCGGCGTCACCAGGTCGCCCCGCTCGAACATCTCGCGCGCCACCTGCGCGTAGCGCGGCTCGTCCGGCCCGACGAAGGGGATGACACCCAGGCCGTAGAAGTAGGCCAGCGCCGCCGCCAGGAGCAGCAGCCAGTCGCGCTTGGCAAGCGTCGAACCTTGCAAGTATATTCACCCCGGAATGGCTGTTAGCTATTAGCTGTTGGCTTTTGCTGTCAGCTTTTTTCCGTCTTTACCGTTCAGTCGTTTGAAGTGAGCGAGTATCAGGTAAGCCGCGCCGATCCGCAAACCGGCCGGCCCGTCCGACCTCGCCAAAGGCGACAGCACATCAACCACGTACAGCTAACGGCTAATAGCTAACAGCTAACAGCTAACAGCTTCTTCATGCCACTTCGCACCGCCGTCATCGGCACCGGAAGCCTCGGCCGCCAGCACGCGCGCGTCCACGCGGAACTCGCCGCCGAGGGCCGCGCACACTTCCGTTTCGCCTGCGACGTTA
>DATHBT010000336.1:0-2994 GCA_035295985.1 Pyrinomonadaceae bacterium
CTCGATGACGCGCGGGCCGGCGAAGCCGATCAGGGCGCGCGGCTCGGCGATGATGAAGTCGCCGAGCATCGCGAAGCTGGCGGTGACGCCGCCCGTCGTCGGGTCGGTCAGGACAGAGATGAAGGGCAGCCGCGCGTCGTCGAGTTGCGCGAGCGCGGCGGATATCTTCGCCATCTGCATGAGCGAGAGCGTGCCCTCCTGCATGCGCGCGCCGCCCGAGGCCGAGAAGGTGACGACGGCCGCGCGGTCGCGTATGGCGCGCTCGATGATGCGCGTCACCTTCTCGCCGACGGCCGACCCCATCGAGCCGCCGAGGAAGGAGAAGTCCATCGCGCCGGCATAGACGAGGTGGCCGCCGACGCGGCCCCGGCCGTTGATGACCGCCTCGGGCAGCCCCGTGGCGCGGCGGGCCTGTTCGAGCCTGAGCTTGTAGGGCTTGGTGTCGGTGAAGTTGAGCGGATCGCCGGAGGTGACTTCGGCGTCGAGTTCTTCGTACTTCGCGTCGTCGAAGAGCAGGGCGAGGCGCTCGCGGGCGCCCAAGCGGAAGTGGTAGGAGCAGTGCGGGCAGACCTGCATCGACTCTTCCAGATCGCGCTTGAAGAGCGCGGCGTCGCAGTCGGGGCACTTGACGAAGATTCCCTCGGTCTTGACCACCCGCTCGTCGGCGGGCACGGCCTCGATCTTCTGCTTCTTCTTCTGGAACCAGGTCATAAGCGGGCCAGGGGGAAGTTCGGACGCCGGGATGATAACTCAAAAAAGCCGGAATCCAGAAGCCAGAAGTCTGAAGCCAGAATAAGAGAAGCGAACATCAACTCCCGCCCTCGTCTTTCTTCTGGCCTCTGGATTCCGGCCTTCACCTTTCCACGTTGAGCGCGGCGAGGAGTTCGGCGTCGAGCCGGGCCGTCGGGACTTGGCTGTCGTCGATGGCGCGATCAACGGCGTCGAGGAGTTCGCGGACGATCATCATCTCGGCCTCGTCCCAGTCGCCGGTGAGCGTGCAGCCGGCGGCGTTGCGGTGGCCGCCGCCGCCGAACTGCTCGGCGATGCGCGCGACGTTGACCTCGCCCTTCGACCGCAGAGACGTGCGATAGACGCCCGGCGCGGTCTCTTTGAGGAACGCCACGGCCTCGACCTCGCCGCAGCTCATCGGGTAGTTGACGAAGCCGTCGCCGTCCTCCTCAGACGCGCCCGTCTCGTCGAGCATCGCCAGGGTCTGGCGCATCCACGCGACGCGGCCCGAAGGGTCGCGCCGGGCCGTCCCCATCACGCGCGCCCCCAGCTCGATCTTCGACCACGGGTGGTTGTTGAAGACGGCCTGCGCCACCTTCGCCGGCTTCACGCCCGCGCGCACCAGCTCCGAGGCGATCTTGAAGGTGCGCTCCGAGGTGTTCGAGTAGTGGAACGACCCCGTGTCGGTCAGCAGCGCCGTATAGACGCACTCGGCGATCTCACGCGTCGGCCTCACCCCGATGGCCTTCATGAGGTTGTAGATCATCTCGCCGACGGCCGAAGCCGTGGCGTCGATCCAGTTGACCTGGCCGAAGTGCGAGGTGGTGGCGTGGTGATCGATGTTGACGACTAACTGCTTCTCCAGATCGGCGAGGCCGGGGCGCGACACGTCCGAGCACTCGATGACGAAGACGGCGTCGTAGGGGCGATCAACCGCGGGCGTGACGCGGATCCGCTCCGCGCCGGGCAGCCGCTCGTAGGCGTGTGGGGCGGGGTCGCGCATGATCACCTCCGGGTCTTTGCCCAGCGCGCGCAGCAGCCAGTACAGCCCGAGGCTGGAACCCAGCCCGTCCCCGTCCGGCCGCACGTGCGAGGTGATCGCGAAGCGCTCCTTAGCCACGATTAGATCGACGACTTGACTCAACATTTCAATTCAAAAGTGACGAGTGACGGGTGATGAGTGATGAGTGAAAAGACGGTTTCACTCATCACTCATCACCCGTCACTCATCACTAACATCTCCTCTCTCTCCCGCGGCCGACGAGCCGGGGTCGGGGGATTCATGCGCGAGCTCGCCGAGGAGCCGGTCGACGCGGTTGGCGCGCTCCTCGACCGTGTCGCGGACGAAAAAGATCTGCGGCGCGTGGCGCAGGCTCAGGGAGGTGGCGAGCTGGCGGCGCACGTAGGGGGCGGCTTTGTCGAGCGCGCGCATCGCCTGCGCCGCCTCCGCGTCGTCGCCCTCGACCGTCACGTACACGCGCGCCTCGCGCAAATTCTCCGACATCCGCACGTCCGTCACCGAGACGCCCGCCACGCGCGGGTCTTCCAGCTCGTAGCCGACGATCTGCACGATCTCCTCGCGCACCAGCTCGGCGACTTTCTCAGGGCGACGCATAAAACGTCCGTGGTCAATTGTCCGTGGTCAGTTGTTTTTAGCCGCCGTGGCTTGAACCTCCGCTTTTGGCGGCAAACTCACCAACCACGCACAACGGACAACTGACTACGGACAACTGACAGTTTTACAGTTCCGTAGCGGCCACCTGCTCGACGACGTAGGCCTCGATCTGATCGCCGACCTTCACGTCGTTGAAGTTTTCGAGGCCGATGCCGCACTCGAAGCCCTCGCGCACCTCGGAGACGTCGTCCTTGACGCGCCGCAAGCTGCCGATGCTGCCCTCCCAGGCGACGACTCCGTCGCGGATGAGGCGCGCGCGCGCGGTGCGGCGGATGACGCCGTCCACGACCATGCAGCCGGCGACGTTCCCGGCGCGTGGGACTTTGAAGACCTGCCGCACGTCGGCCTTGCCGATGGTGCGCTCCGTCTCGATCTTGTCGAGCATTCCGATCATCGCGGCGCGAATCTCCTCCTCGACCTTGTAGATGATCGAGTGGAGGCGGATATCGACGTGTTCGAGTTTCGCCAGTTCCGCGGCGCGCACTTCCGGCCGCACGTTGAAGCCGATGATGACGACCGCCGAGTTGGACGCGCCGGCCTGCGTGGCCGAGGCGAGCAACACGTCCGACTCCGTGATCGCGCCGACGCCC
>DATHBT010000337.1:0-2269 GCA_035295985.1 Pyrinomonadaceae bacterium
CGGCGCAGCAGAGCGCGACTGCGGCGAGCGCGGCCGGGGCGTGCGCGCGGCGCGCGTTCGGGGGTTGCATCCTGATCAGTCTCTGAATCCGTCTCACGAGGGAGCCTCCGTTCGCCGCGAGGGCGAGTTCGTTCGCACGGAGCCCCTGCCTGGACTCTTCTAGGGCGGCGAGCGCGCGGGCGTAGAGGAGTACGTCGCCCGTCGCCTCGACTGCGAGGTCGTCGCACGCGTGCTCGCGCTCGGCGCGCACGCGGCCCGAAATCCACCACGCGGCCGGGTGGAAGAAAAGAGCAGTCTCGACGACTGTCTGCAACAGGTTCACGAGGTAGTCGTGCCGGCGTATGTGCGCCAACTCGTGCGCGAGCACGGCCTCGACCTGCGCGGGCGAAAGACCCGCCATCGCGCCCACGGGGACAAGGATGACGGGCCGCAGCCAGCCGACCACGGTCGGAACTTCCACGAGCGCCGAGCGGCACAAACGAACCGCGCGCCCGACCTTCATCCTGCGCGAGAGCCGCGCGAGCGTCTGCTCCCACTCATGCACACCGTCGCGCGCGCCTGCCCGCACGCGACCCATGCGCGAGGCTCGCGCCCAGCCGCCCGCGAGCCGCGCCGCGAGCAGCGCGACGCACGCGGCCCACGCGAGCGCGAGCCACGGCAGCAGCGACTCGAAGCGCGCCCCCGCCCACTCGGCCAGCGGCGCGGCGGCCGACTCTTCTGCCCTGCCCCTGTCGAAGAAGACCGCAGTTACCAGCCGCTCGCCGACCGAACCCGCGGGCGGCGAGGTCTCCGCGCCCTTCGTCGCGTTCGTTGACGGCATGGGTCGGGACTGCGCGGCAGGCGGGCTTGATGAGCCTGCGACGAAGACGGTCGTGACGGGCAGCGCGACCATCAGTAAGAGCGCGGCGCAGCCCGCCAGATATCGCGCCTGAGCGCCCGACTCCCTGAGCAGCCAGTTCGCGGCGGCGAAGGCGAGCGCGACGAGCGCGCCCTGCCAGACGGAGTGCGCGAGCGCCCAACCCGTGGCTTGCGCGAGCGGGTGCGAGACGGCGGCTTCGAGCAGCGCGTTCGTCATCTCTCCTCGCCCCCCTTGTTCCCCGCCCCGCGGCCCTGCTCGAAGGCGTCGAGCATCGCGCGAATCTCCGTCAGCTCCTCGGCCGAAGCCTCCTTCGCCGAGAGCGCCTGCATGACGAGCTTCGAGGCCGAGCCGTCGAAGGCGCGCGCGAGCAGATCGTTTAAGAGTTGCCGCTGCGTCTCGTCCTGCGCGAGACGTGCGCGGTAGAGGTGCGCGCGCTGCGACTCGTCGCGCTCGACCAGCCCCTTCTCCGTCATGATCTGCAACGTCTTCAGGACGGTCGTGTAGAGCGTGGCCTTGCGCGCGCTCAACTCGTCGTGCACCTCGCGCACCGTCGCCGCCCCGCGCTGCCACAGCACGTTCAGAATCTCCAGCTCCGCGTCCGTCGGCCGCGGCACATCCTGCTTCGACATCCGTCTCCGCTCCTCCCGACCGGCCGCACGGGCCGGACGCGCAAGACCCTACTACGAAGCAATTCGTACTGTCAACGAAAATCTTCGTACTTACATTCATATGATCGCGGCGAGTTCGACCTGGAAAGGCTGAAGCTATTAGCTGTCAGTCCTTTAACGACTCTGAAATTTTTGAGCACCCGGCCAGCGGGTCTTGCGAATGACAGAATCGCCGGTTCAGTGTTGGCGGGAAGATTTCGAGAGCACAGCCCTGCGATTCCCGGCACAGGCGGGCCGGGCTTACGTTGCGTCTGAAGTAAGGTGAGGCGGTCGCGGGCCGGCCGCGTCGCGTCAGTTAGACAGTTGACCGCGGGCGTTAAATGGCAGACACTATGCGCGCTTTAACAGCCGGCCGCGCGGGGGCTACCGAAGCAGTACCGGGGGGGACAGTGAGCCAGGACACGACGACGCACGCGAACGCGGGTGGGCAGGACAAAGCGCCGCTGACGGTGCTGGTGGTGGAGGACTACGAGGACACGCGCCACCTGATGCGGCTGGAGCTTGAGCAGCGCGGCTTCCGCATCGTCGAGGCGACGAACGGCGAGGAGGCCGTCGCCACGGCCGTGCGCGAGCGCCCGCCGATCATTCTGATGGACATCGGCATGCCCGTCCTCGACGGCATCGCGGCCACGCGCCGGCTCCGCGAGCGCGAGGAGACGCGCGACTCCTTGATCGTCGCCGTCACGGCGCACCACGAGTCGGAGTACCGCGCCAAGGCGCTCGAAGCCGGCTGCAACGCCTA
>DATHBT010000338.1:0-18260 GCA_035295985.1 Pyrinomonadaceae bacterium
ACGGTGCGCCTCTCGCCCGGCCGCACGGTCACGGAGATGCTGACCGCGCTCCGGTCTTCCACCCGCAGCACCGAGCGGACGCAGGCGGCGGCCGATCTCGCTCTCCACATCTCGAACCGGCAGGTGCGACAGGCTTTCGTCGAACTCCTGAGCACGGATCAGAGCAGCGCGATTCATCAGACGGCCGTGCGCGAGCTGGCCGCTTACGTCCAGGAGCCGGAGGTGCGTGAATCCTTCCTGCGCCTGCTCGAATCGAACAAGAACGACGCGGCGCGCATGACGGCCGCCCGCGCGCTGGCCCGCCAGTACCCGGAAGACCGCCAGGTGCGCGAAGCCTTCCTGCGCGTCCTCGCCGCCGAGAAGCGCGACCAGATGCGCGCGACGATAGTCAACGCCGTCGCCCGCCAGGTCGAAGACCCGGCCGTCGCGCGCGCCCTCTCCGAAGTGCTCCGCGCAGACGCGCGCGACTCGACGCGCGCCCGCGCCGCCGCCGCGCTCGCCAGGAAGGCCGACAACGCGGAAGTGTACGATCTGCTCGTCAACGCCGCGCGCAACGACAAGAGCCGCTCGGTGCGCGTGGCCGCCCTCGGCGGACTCTCGCGCCGCATCCGCGAGCGGCCGGAGCTGCGCGAGCTGTTCGTCGGCTACCTCGACAACGAGTCCGTCTCGCTACAGTTCCAGGCGCTCAGGGGTCTCGTCGAGTTGAACGACCCGTCCCTGCGCCAGCGGCTCGTCGAGAAGGCCCGCGAGATCGTCCTCCAGAACGGCCGCCGCTACTGGAACGACCGGATGGTGCTCGACACCGTCCTCCTCGTCCGCAAGCTCGACCCGCAGGAGGCCGACCGCCTGCTCGAACAGTTGAGCGCCGAGAGGGCGCGAACGGTGGCGGTTAGCTATTAGCCGTTAGCCGTACAGAAAAAGGAGAAGGCGGGAGGCCGCAGTGATCGTCACTGCCTCCCGCCTTCTGTCTTCTGTAGAAGGGAATGGGGAAAAGTATCAGCGCGCGCGGCCTTCCTGCGAACCCTGCGGCCTCGCAGTTCGTTCAAGTTGTTGCGCTCCGCCGAAGCCCGTCTGTAGAATCCGAGGCCATGTCCGCAGCACAGACCCCTGAATTGCAGGCCCACGTCCGCGAGGCGCGCGAACGGCTCGACGCCTGGACGCGCGAGATCGTCTCGTGGCACTTCGACCCTGAAACCGGCTGCCCCTTCTGGCTCGAACGCGCCAAAAGTTTCGACTTCGACCCCCGCCGCGAGATCAAGACTTACGAAGACCTCGCGCGCCTCGGCCCCTTCCAGGACGAGTGGCTGCGCGGAGGCCCCGTCCGCCGCTGGGTCCCGCGGGCTTACAAGGATCGCCCCGTCTTCGTCTTCGAGACCGGCGGCTCGACCGGCGTGCCCAAATGCCGCATCAACATCGAAGACTTCCGCATAGACTACTCGGCGTTTAGCGACACCCTGCCCGACGAATATTTCCCGCCCGGAGCGGACTGGCTGATGGTCGGCCCGTCGGGGCCGCGCCGCCTGCGCCTCGCCATCGAACACCTCGCGCAGCACCGCGGCGGCATCTGCTTCATGGTCGATCTCGACCCGCGCTGGGTGATCAAGCTCCTCAAGTCCGGCCAGCCCAAGCAGGCCGAGGCCTACAAGCAGCACGTCGTCGATCAGGCGCTCACGCTTCTGAAGGCGCACGACAACATCAAGTGCCTCTTCACGACGCCGAAGCTGCTCGAAGCGATCTCGGAAAAAATCTCGCTCAGGAAGGCCGGCATCACCGGCGTCTTCTGCGGCGGGACGGAGATGACGCCGCAGTTCCACCGCTTCGCCGTCGAGGAGCTGCTGGGCGACGGCGTCCACTTCGCGCCGACCTACGGCAACACCCTGATGGGCCTCGCCACGGGGAAGCCCCGCCTGCCCGAGGACAACTACGCGATCATCTACTACCCGCCCGCCCCGCGCGCGATGACCGAGGTGGTTGACCCGGACGAACCCGACCGCATCGTCGGCTACGGCGAGACGGGCCGCGTGCGTCTGACGACTCTGACGCGCGAGTTCTTCATGCCGCGCTTCCTTGAGCGTGACGAGGCCGAGCGCGAGCCGCCCTACGCGCTCTACCCCTGGGACGGCGTCCGCAACGTCCGCCCCTTCTCGCGCTTCCAGGCGACGGTGGTCGAGGGCGTTTACTGAAAACAGATTTGTAGGGGCAGGGACGAGTCCTCTGCCCGTTCGGGCGCGAGCGCGAACGCGAGAGAAGGTTAATTCGATCTTGAAAGCACGTGCCGCTCGGTGAGCGTGCTCGCGCACACTAGGGGCAGGGACAAGCCCTGCCCCTAGAAAATCGGCGCGCGTCGCGAGTTCATCCGAGGGGTTCGGGCCCGCCGCGCCTTAGCCAGAGAGGTTTCAGACGCAATGAATCGAGTTAACTACCAACTCGCGTCGATCTTCGTCGGCGTAATCGCGGCCGTCTGCGCGCAGGGCGTGCGGGCGCAGGGCGAGTGGGCACAGTGGCGCGGGGCCAACCGCGACGGCGTGGTGAAAGCGTTCCCCGCGCCCGCGGCGTGGCCGAAGGAGCTATCGCGCAAGTGGAAGGTGGCGGCGGGCGGCGGCTACTCGTCGCCGATCGTCTCAGGCAACCGCGCCTTCCTGCACACGCGCGAGGGCGAGCAGGAGGTCGTCACCTCGTTCGATCTCGCCACGGGCAAGACCGTCTGGACGAAGTCGTACCCCGCGCCGTTCGCGAAGAACCAGTACGCAGTCCGCATGGGCAAGGGGCCGAACTCGACGCCCGTCCTGCACAACGGCCGACTCTACACGCTCGGCGTGACGGCCATCCTCTCCGCGTTCGACGCGAAAACGGGCGAGTTGAGGTGGCGCAAGGATTATTCGTCGAAGATCGACACGTCGAAGCTCTTCTGCGGGACGGCGATGTCGCCCGCCGTCGAGAAGAACCTTTTGATCGCGCACGTCGGCGACGACCGCGGCGGCTCGCTCATCGCGTTCGACCTGGCGACGGGCGCGGAGAAGTGGGAGTGGTTGGGCGACGGCCCCGGCTACGCCTCGCCCGTCGTCGCCGATCTCGCGGGCGCGCGGCAGGTCGTGACGCTCACGGACAAGTCGGTCGTCGGCGTCGCGGCCGACAGCGGAAAGCTCTTGTGGAAAGTCCCGTTCCCGGACGAGTGGAACGAGAACATCGTGACGCCCGTCGTGCACGGCAAGACGCTCATCGTCTCCGGCGTCAGGCAGGGGACGCGAGCCTTCGAGATCGTGCGCGCGGGCGTCGGCTTCGAGGCCAAACAGCTCTGGCACAATCCCGCCGTGCATATGTACATGTCCTCCCCCGTGCTCGAAGGCGACCTGCTCTACGGGCTGTCGAACGCGCGCAAGGGGCAGTATTTTTGTCTGGACGCGAAGACGGGCCAGTTGGTCTGGGCGACCGAGGGGCGAGACGGCAACCAGGCCGCGGTCTTGAGCGCCGGGGGCGTGCTGCTCTTCCTGACGAGCGACGCCGACCTGATCGTCGCGGCCAAGAGCCGCAAAGGCTTCGAGCCGCTGGCGCGCTACAAGGTGGCCGAGAGCGCGACGTGGGCGCACCCGGCCGTCGTAGGCAAACAGATTCTCGTCAAAGATGAATCGTCGCTCTCGCTGTGGAGCGTCGAGTAGAAGAAGATTCACCACGGAGGCACAGAGGACACAGAGGAAGCACCGAGGAAATTTGAGATTTGGAATTTCGGATTCGAGATTTCAGATCTGTCTTCTCCGTGCCCCCTCCGTGTCCTCTGTGCCTCCGTGGTGAGGTCTTCTCTCCGCCCGCCCGGCCGGGCGAAACTTCGCGCCCGCCCGCGGCGTAAGACTCTCGGCGACTGGTTCGGCCACAAAAGCGACTGTTAAAATCTCCGCCATGCTGCACATCCCCGTTCTGCGCAAAGGAGTCCCTTACCGGAGTCTCGACGTGGCCCGCGCTTCGCACCACCGGACGCGCGAGCCGTTCGTTGAAGTGAGCCAGGCCAACGCCGGCTTAGTGCGCCGCGACCTGCTCGATCAGGAGTCGCCCCGCCGCGCGCTCGAAGCCTTCACGACCGGCGAGCTGATCGACTTGTGCGCCCGCGCCGCCGAGATTTTCATGTCAGACGAGTTGCCGGTCGGCGACGACGCGCAGGCGCCGGAAAAATATGTCGAGCAGTTGTCGGCGACGACGGGGATGCCCTACGTGATGGCCCGCCGCAACATGGAGAAGATTCGCGGCGTGCTCGCGGAGATGCGGACGGTGCTGGCGGGCCTGACGCGCAACCTCGATCTCTCCGTGCTCGACCGCGGCTACGGCGAGGTCGCCGGGCAGGCCGTCAGCTTCTTCCCGCGCGGGCGCTCGCTCGGAGTCGTCCTGCCGAACAACTCGCCGGGCGTGCACGCGCTCTGGGTTCCGGCCGTCGCCTTGAAGACGCCGCTCGTTTTGAAGCCCGGCAGCGCCGAGCCTTGGACGCCGTACCGTCTCATCCAGTCGTTCATCAAGGCGGGCGCGCCGCGCGGGGCTTTCAGCTTCTACCCGGCCGATCACGGCGGCGCGGCGGAAATCCTGCGCCGCACGGGGCGCGGCATGGTCTTCGGCGACGTGTCGGCGACCGCGCAGTGGCACGGAGACGCGCGCGTCGAGGTACACGGCCCCGGCTACAGCAAGATCGTCATCGGCGAAGATTGCGTCGGCGAGTGGGAAAAATACCTGGACGTGATGGTCGCGTCGATCCTTGAGAACGGAGGCCGCTCGTGCGTCAACGCGTCGGGCGTCTGGACTCCGGCGCACGCCGAAGAGATCGCCGAGGCGCTGGCCGCGCGGCTCGCGGAAGTCAGGCCGCGCGCGGCCGACGACGAGCGCGCCGAGATCGCGCCGTTCGCCGACGCGAATGTTGCCGCGCGCGTCTCGTTGATGATCGACGCGGGGCTGCAAGAGGAGGGCGCGCGCGACGTTACAGCCACGCGGCGCGAAGGCCCGAGGGCCGTCGAGTGGGAGGGTTCGACCTACCTGCTCCCGACAGTCATCCTTTGTGAGTCGCACGAACATTCGCTCGCCAACCGCGAGTTCCTGTTCCCGTTCGCGTCGGTCGTCAAAGTCGAACAGTCGGAGATTCCCGAAGCCATGGGGCCGAGCCTCGTCGTCACCGCGATCACGCGCGACGAGAATCTGATCCGCCGGCTGCTCCAATCGCCGCACGTGGATCGACTCAACCTCGGCGCCGTCCCGACCAACCACATCAGTTGGGATCAGCCGCACGAGGGCAACCTCTTCGAGCACCTCTACGCGCGCCGCGCGTTCCAGTCAGTCGCTTGAGGAATTGCGGAATGCGGAATTCATGAATTGCGGATTGCGGAATGCGGATTGCGGATTTAAAGAAGACTGCGCCGCGTTGTGTCCTCCTGTTTTTCAATCCGAAATCCGCATTCCGCAATCCGCAATCGTTTTATGAAGATTCTCTCGTTCACCGCCGGCGCGGGGCTTATGTACTGCGGCAGTTGTCTCAGGGACAACGCGCTCGCGGCCGAGCTGATCCGGCGCGGGCACGACGTCGTGCTCATGCCCATCTACACGCCGACGCTGACGGACGAGCCGAACGTGAGCGCCGGGCGCGTGCTCTTCGGCGGCATCAGCGTCTATCTCGAACAGCACTCCTCGCTCTTCCGACGCACGCCATGGCTGCTCGACAAGCTGTGGGACTCGCAGGCCGCGCTGAAACTGGCCGCGCGCCGCTCGCTCGCGCTCGACCCCGGCGCGTTGGGCGAACTGACCGTCTCGATGCTGCGCGGGCGCGACGGCAACCAGCGCAAGGAGCTGGACAAACTCTCGCACTGGCTCCGCCACGAGGCCGAGCGGCCCGACCTGGTCGTGCTGCCGAACTCGCTGCTCGTCAGCCTCGCGCGCCCCGTCAGGGAGGCGACCGGCCGCCCCATCGTCTGCACGCTCCAGGGAGAAGACCTCTTCATCGACGGCCTGCGCGAGCCGTACAGGGCCGAGACAATTGAGCTGATCCGCTCGAACGTGGGGCACGTTGACAGGTTCGTCGCCGTCAGCGACTACTGCGCCGAGTTCATGGCGCGCCTGCTCGATATACCCGACGCGAAGATGTCGGTCGTTCCGCTCGGCGTCAGCGTTGACGACTTCCCGGCGAACGAGCGCGGGCGCGACGACACTTTCACCGTCGGCTTCTTCGCGCGCGTCGCGCCCGAAAAGGGCCTGCACCTGCTCTGCGAGGCCTACAGGATTTTCCGCGAGCGCCCCGACACGCCGCCGCGCGCGCGCCTCGAAGCCGCCGGCTACCTCGCGCCGGAGCACGCGGACTACTTCAAAGCCATCGAGACGCAGATGCGGGATTGGGGGCTGGCCGCGGAGTTCAGTTACCACGGCTCGCCGGGGCGGCAGGGAAAGATCGACTTCTTCCGAAGGCCCGACGTGTTCTCTCTGCCCGCGACCT
Source organism: Pyrinomonadaceae bacterium (assembly GCA_035295985.1). Taxonomy (GTDB): domain Bacteria; phylum Acidobacteriota; class Blastocatellia; order Pyrinomonadales; family Pyrinomonadaceae; genus JAIVGV01. The sequence goes on from DATHBT010000338.1 coordinate 6,455, forward strand.
GCGACGAGCCGAAGGGCCTCTCGGTGCTCGAAGCACTTGCGTCGGGCGTGCCCGTCGTGCTGCCTCGCCGCGGCTCGCTCACAGAAGTCGTCGAACGCACGTCGGGCGGCCTGCTCGTCGAACCCGACAGCGCCGAAGCCCTGGCCGCGGGGCTTCACCGACTCTGGAAAGAGCCGGAACTCGCAGCCGACCTCGGCCGCGCCGGCGCGCGCGGCGCACGCGAGCACTACAGCGTCGCCCGCATGGCCGACCGCGCGCTCGAAGTTTACGAGGAAGTAGCGTTCGGCGCGGGGCAGGCGCGGGTCTGAGAGAAAAACTTGTAGGGGCAGGGCAATTCCGCGGCCCGCGGCGTGCGTGAGCACGCCGAACAGCAGACACATTCTTTCAAGATCGGTTGAAACCGAACCTGTGTTCGCGCTTACGCTCGGCGGGCCGCGGACTTGTCCTGCCCCTGCAAGTTTGTTCGGGGTTGAGGTCATAGATTGCTTGTCGTCGAAAACCTGTCGAAGGAGTACCCGACGCCGCGCGGGGCGCTCGCGATCCTGTCGGGCGTCAACTTGAAGCTCGCGCGCGGCGAGGCCGTCGCGGTGACGGGGCCGTCGGGGTCGGGCAAGTCAACGCTGCTCTACGTCGTCGGCGCGTTGGAGCCCCCGACCGAGGGCGCGGTCACGCTCGACGGCCGCGACCCCTTCTCGATGCCGGGGCGCGAGCTGGCCGCGTTCCGCAACAAAGAGATCGGCTTCATCTTCCAAGATCACTACCTGCTCCCGCAGTTGACGGTTTTAGAGAACGTCCTCGCGCCGACGCTCGTCGCGGGAACCACGGCCGAAGATGAGGCGCGCGCCCGCCTACTGCTCGATGAGGTGGGCCTGGGCGAACGGCTCGAACACCGCCCGGCCGAGCTGTCGGGCGGCGAGAAGCAGCGCGCCGCCCTCGCACGCGCCCTCATCCGCCGCCCCACGCTGCTGCTCGCGGACGAGCCGACGGGGAACCTCGACCGCGACTCGGCCGAGCGCGTCGGCTCGCTCCTCCTCGGTCTGCACCGGCGGCAGGAGACCATCCTCATCGTCGTCACGCACAGCATGGAGCTGGCCGCGCGCCTCCCCGTCCGCTACGAGCTGCACGAAAGAAACCTGAAAGAAGCTGTTAGCGATTAGCTGTTAGCTGTTAGCCGGAAGAGAAATGCTTTCAGCTTTAGTTTCGTCTTCGGTTTTTGTATTGCTAACAGCTAACAGCTAATCGCTAACAGCTTGCCATCATGCGAAGCGTTCAACTGATCAAGCGCAACCTGAGTCACTACTGGCGCACGAACGCGGCCGTTGTGGGCGGCGTGGCGGTGGCGGTGGCGGTGCTGGCAGGGGCGCTGCTGGTAGGCGACTCCGTGCGCGGGAGTCTGCGGACGCTGTTCCTGCAAAGGCTGGGGCGAACCGATCTGCTCGTCACGTCAACCGGGTTCTTCCGCGAGGGGCTGGCCGAGGAGATTCGCGCGAGTGAGAAGTTCGGGGCGGGCGGTTTCGGGGCGGCGTGCCCGATTGTGGCCTTGAACGGGGCAGTCATTCACGACGAGAACGGGCGGCGCGCGGGAAGGGTCGCGGTGTACGGCGTTGACGCGCGCTTCTGGGAGTTCCACGGCCTCGCCGAGCAGGTGCAAACGCCGACGGGTTCGGAAGTCCTGATGAGTCCGGGGCTGGCGCGCGAGCTGGGGGCGAAGGCCACTGATACGGTGCGCGTGCGCGTCGAGAAGCCTTCGGCCATCCCCGTCGAGTCGCTGCACGGCCGCAAGGAGGACGTGGGGCGCACCATCCGGCTGGCCGTGCGCGAGGTGCTCGCGTCCGAATCGTTGGGCGAGTTCTCGCCGCGCGCGCAGCAGGGCGACGTGCGCGCCGTCTTCGTCTCACTCGCGCGTTTGCAGAAGGAGGCCGGGCGCGAGGGCAAGGCGAACGCGCTGCTGCTCTCGTCGGCCGGCGGTGCGCCGGAAGATGCGGCCGGCGGCGCGGCGAAGGTCGCGCGGGCCGAACAACTGCTGCGCGAGGCGTTCGCGCTCGAAGACCTCGGCCTGAAGCTGCGCGCGCTCGAAGGGCGGCGGGTGCTGTCGTTGGAGAGCGAGAGCGCGCTGTTGACGGAGGAGATGGCCGGGCGCGCACGCGACGCCGCGCGAGACGCCGCCTTGCGGCCCGTCGGCGTCTTCTCCTACCTCGCCAACACGATCCGCGCCAACGGCCGCGAGGTTCCCTACTCGCTCGTGACCGCGCTTGAGCCGGAGAATTTCGACGCTCTCACGCGGTCAGGCGACGCCGCAAACGACCCTACAGGTTCGACGACAACAACCGCCTCGCAATCGCAGCAGTCGCAGCCGCCGCAGCAGCAACAGCAGCAGCAGGCGCAGCCGTCCCCGCAGTCGTCTCTGTCGCCGATGCTGCTGAACGAGTGGGCGGCGCGCGACCTCGGCGTCAGGGTCGGCGACGAGATCGAGATCGACTACTACCTCTGGCGCGAGGAGGGGCTGCTCGCGACGGAGACGGCGAAGTTCCGTCTGGCCGGCGTAGTGCCCGTCAAGGGACTCGCGGCCGACAGGGAGCTGACGCCGGAGTATCCGGGCATCTCGGACACGGACAGCCTGTCGGACTGGGACCCGCCGTTCCCCGTCGATCTATCGCGCGTGCGCCCGCAGGACGAGGAGTACTGGGACACCTACCGCACCACCCCGAAAGCCTTCATCCCGCTCGAACGCGGCCAGCAGCTCTGGCAGACGCGCTTCGGCAACCTCACCTCGCTGCGGCTCTACACGCCGGCGGGGGGCGGGGAAACGGATGCGAACGTCGATCTCGAAACCGCGCGCGCCGAGTTCGCACGGCGGCTGCGCGCCGGCACCGATCCGCTCGGCAGCGGGCTGTCGGTCGCGGCGGTGCGCGAAGAGGGCTTGCGCGCGTCTCGGGGCGCGACGGACTTCGGCGAGTACTTCCTCTACTTCAGCTTCTTCATCGTCGTCTCGGCGCTGCTGCTGGCGAGCCTCTTCTTCAAGTTCGGCGTCGAGCAGCGCGTGCGCGAGATCGGCCTCTTGCAAGCGGTCGGCTTCCCCGCGTCGCGCATCCGTCGACTCTTCCTCGCGGAAGGGTTCGCGCTCGCCGCCGCGGGCAGCCTCGTGGGACTCGCGGGCGCGCTCCTGTACGGCTGGCTGATGATGTGGGGCTTGCGGACGTGGTGGGTCGATGCCGTCGGCACGCGCGCGCTGTCTCTGCACGTCTCGACGGCGTCGCTTGCGGCCGGCGCGGCGGGCGGCGTCCTGGCCGCGCTCGTCTGCGTCTGGCTCAGCCTGCGCGCGCTCCGCCACGTCTCGACGCGCAGCCTGCTCGCCGGGGTGTTCGAGAGGGAAGCGACGCTGGAACGCGCGGACGCGGGGACACCGAAACGCGGGGGAGGACGCGATAAAGATCGCGACGAGGTGGCAGATTCAAAATCTGAAATCTCGAATCCGCAATCCGCAATCCGCAATCCGCAATCGCCCCGCCGCCGCGTCCCCGCATCTCTCCTACTCGCCGTCGCGTGCGGCGCGCTCGGCCTGTCGCTGCTTGCGCTCGCGGCGTTGAAGGTCGTGGGCGAGGCGGCGGGGTTCTTCGGCGCGGGCGTGTTGTTGTTGGTGGCGCTGCTGTCCGCGCAGTCGGCGTGGCTGCGGCGCGGCAGGCCGGGCGGCATGATCGGCGCGCGCGGTGTGTGGCCGGTTGCGCGGCTGGGCTTCCGCAACGCGGCGCACCGACCCGGCCGAAGCGTCCTGTGCGTGGCGCTCGTCGCGTCGGCCGCCTTCATCATCGTCTCGGTCGATGCGTTCAGGCAGGACGCGCACGGCGTCTCGACGGACAGGAAGTCGGGCGCGGGCGGCTACGCGCTCGTGGCCGAGGCGTTGCTGCCCGTGGCGCACGATCCGAACTCGGCCGAAGGCCGCGAGGCGCTCGGCCTCGACATCGCGCACGAGGAAGGCAAGCTTGGCGGCGTCACCTTCGCGCGCTTCCGCCTGCGGCCCGGCGACGACGCCAGTTGTCTGAACCTCTACCAGCCGCGCGATCCGCGCGTGCTCTCCGCCGCGCCCGCCTTCGTCCGCGAGAACCGCTTCGGCTTCCAAGACTCACTCGCCGAGACGGACGCGGAGCGCATGAACCCGTGGCTGCTGCTCGAAAAGGATTCGAGCGACGGCGCGATCCCGGCCGTCGCCGACGCGAAGTCGCTCGCCTACGTGCTGCACAAAAAACTTGGCGACGAAATCGTGGTCAAAGGCGGGAGCGGCCGGGACGTGAGGCTGCGCATCGTCGCCGCGCTCTCGGACAGTCTCTTCCAGAGCGAGCTGGTCGTCGCCGAGAAGAATTTTCTTCGTGCGTTCCCGGAGCGGCAGGGCTACCGCTATTTTCTGATCGACGCCCCGGCCGAGAGCGCGCCCGCGGTCGCCGGAGTTCTGGAAGAGACGCTATCGGATTACGGCTTCGACGCGGCCTCGACCGCCGAGCGGCTGGCGAGCTACCACCGCGTCGAGAACACGTATCTCTCGACCTTCCAGACGCTCGGCGGACTCGGCATGTTGTTGGGGACGCTCGGACTCGCGGCCGTGCTGCTGCGTAACGTCTTCGAGCGGCGGCGCGAGCTGGCCTTGCTGCGCGCCGTCGGCTACGGCCCGCGCCAGTTCGCCGTGATGGTCTTCGGCGAGAACGCCCTGCTGCTCGTCGCGGGACTCCTGACCGGCGCGGCCTGCGCGCTGCTCGCCATCGCCCCGGCCTTCCTCGCCCGCGCCGGGACGGGCCGCGGCTTCAACCTCTCGCTCGCCGCGCTGCTCGCCGCGGTTCTCGTCACGGGCTTCGCAGCCTCGCTCGCCGCGACCGTCGCCGCCCTACGCTCGCCACTCCTGCCCGCGCTGCGCGCAGAGTGAGATGATTGCGGAATGCGAATTTCGGAATGCGGATTTAAGAATTTGAAATCTCGGATTTCAGATTTGAAATCTTTAACCCTCCGCTGATCCGCATTCCGCAACCTTCACAGTCGCTTGACCATCAGATAAAAGTCGCGGTTGGCGAAGCCCGACCGCCGGTAAACTTTCCGCGCGGCGGCGTTGTGGTGCTCGACTTCGAGGAGCAGCGCGCGCACGCCCCGGCCGCGGCAAACCGCTTCGGCGAATTCGAGCGCGCGGCGACCCAGGCCGCGCCCGCGGAACTCTTCGCGCAGGAACAGCTCGTCTATGAAGGCGTCGCGCCCGCCGAACTCAAGGCTGAAGCCGTACGTAATGACGAGGTAGCCGGCCATCCGGCCGCCGGACTCAATTAGCCAGATGCCGCCCAGCGACTCGTCGGCGACGAGCTGCGCGAGCGCCCCCTGCGCCGCCCCTTCGTCGAAGGGCGTGCGGTCGAACTCGCACAGCTCGCGGATCATCGGCAGGAGCGCGTCGATGTCGGAGACGCCGGCCGGCCTGAAAGTCGCTTCCATGATTTCGAGAAGTCAGTACAGGTTCAAAGCTAGTTGGGCTAATATTAAGGCCATCTCAAGCGAGGAGGGAAGAGAAGAGTGATGCGCGGGAAGCTGTGTCTGTTGGTGGTCGCTTTCATTCTCGCCGCGCCGGCCGCCGGGCTGGCGGGCAACTGGCCGCAGTGGCGCGGGCCGTTCCTGAACGGGACGAGCGACGAGCGGAACCTGCCGCTCAAGTGGTCGGCCGAGGAGAACGTCGCGTGGAAGCTACAGCTTCCCGACCGCAGCGGCTCGACGCCGATCATCTGGGGCAACCACGTCTTCCTCAACGTCGCCGAGGGCGACGACCTGTTCCTCTGGGCCGTGGACAAGCAGAAGGGCGCGTTGCTGTGGAAGCAGCGGCTCGGCGGCGGGAACGCGCGGATGCGCAAGCACAACATGTCCTCGCCCTCGCCCGTCACCGACGGCCGCCACGTCTGGATCATGACCGGCACGGGCGTTCTCAAAGCCTTCGACTTCGCCGGCAAGGAAATCTGGTCGCGCGACATCCAGAAGGATTACGGCAAGTTCGGGCTGATGTGGGGCTACGCCTCATCGCCCCTGCTCCACGAGGACTCGCTCTACGTGCAGGTGCTGCACGGCATGAAGACGGACGATCCGTCGTACGTGCTGCGGATCAACAAGGCGACGGGGAAGACCGTCTGGCGCGTCGAGCGTCCGACGGAAGCGATCCAGGAGTCGCCCGACTCCTACACGACGCCCGCGCTGCTGCGACACGGGAAGGCCACGGAGATCGTGATTACGGGCGGCGACGTGGTGACGGGCCACGATCTCGCTACGGGCAAAGAGCTGTGGCGGGCGAAGGGCTTGAACCCTGAGAACGCGCCGTTCTACCGCATCGTCGCCTCGCCCATCGTGTACGACGGTGTGATCTACGCGCCGACGCGCGTCAAACCCCTGCTCGCCTTCCGCGCGGGCGGGCGCGGCGACGTGACCACCTCGCACCTGCTCTGGTCAACCGACAACGGCCCGGACGTTCCGACGCCCGTCACCGACGGCAAGTATTTCTACATCGTCAACGACAAGGGCATCGTCTATTGCTACGACGCTAAAACGGGGAAGGAGGTTTACGGCCAGCAGCGCCTCAAGCCCGGCACCTACTCGGCCTCGCCCGTCCTCGCCGACGGCAAGATTTACGTCACGAACGAGGACGGCCTGACCTCCATCTTCAAGGCCGGCCCGACGTTCGAGATACTGGCGGAGAACGCGATCAACGAATACTGCCTCTCGTCAATCGCCGTCTCCGACGGCCAGCTCTTCCTCCGCACCGCCAACGCGCTCTACGCCATCGGCAAGCGCGCGTCGAAGTAACCTACGGTGGCCGTAAAAATCGGGAGGCCGCGCGTTAATTATCGCGCGGCCTCCCGATTTTTACCGTCTCTAAAAGCGGCTCAGGATTTTGGTCGGAAGTAGAGCACCATGCCCGCGCCCGCGGCGGCGAGCAGGAAGCCGATGTAGAGGAGGGGGCTGGGTCGCTCCTTGGGCGGGTGCAGGATGGCCGTGAAGATGACGTTGATGAGCGGCGCTCCGGCGAAGACGAGCGGCATCACGTAGAGCGGCAGGCCGCCGTAACGGAAGGCGAAGATGATGCAGACCGCGCCCGCCGCTCCGAGCGCGCCCGCCACAATCGCAATCGTCGTCCCGTTCGCCGTGAAGCCGCGCAGCTCGCCCTGCGTGGCGAGCGTGGCGACGGGCACGAGCACGCCGACAAGGAAGTAGGCCGCGCCGACGCAGAGCAGCGCCTTCATCGGGCTGCCCAGGCGCACCTGCCCCTGGTGCAGCATCGCCCCGTACATCCCCCACGACACCACCGCGCCCAAGACGAACAGAACCCAGAGCATAGACTTTTGTTTTCCTCTTTCCATTGGCGAAGAGACGACAGCCGGACAGTCTTTTCAGAGTCGGTGTTGGACGAGCGGAAGTTTTACCACAGAGGACGGGCGATTGCGGAATGCGGATTTCGGATCGCGGATTGAAAAGACAACGTGCTTTCTAATCCGCGATCCGAAATCCGCATTCCGCAATTCTTAGAACGCCAGCCGCACGCCGAGCTGTATCTGCCGCGCCGGGGTGACGGTCGAGCGGATGCGGCCGAAGGAGGGCGTCCCGAAGCGCAGCTCCGGCGCGGCAAAGTTCGCGCGGTTGAAGAGGTTGAAGGCTTCGACGCGGAACTGTAGGTTCGTCGCCTCGTTGAGCAGGGAGGCGAACCGAAAATTCTTCGTCGCCGAGAGATCGAAGTTGCGGTAGTTCGGGCCGATGAACGCGCCGCGCCCGGTGTTGCCGAGGAAGCCCGCGGGCTGGAGGACGAAGGCGTCCGGGTTGAAGTACTGGTTTGGGTTCCCCGTCACGGCCGTCTCGTAGGTGAAGCCGGGCGCAATCGAGGCGCGGTCGAAGCCGATGCCGGGGCCGATTGAGGGCTGCCAGAGCGAGCGCGAGCGGTTCGCCTGGAGGAAGACGGTCAGGGGGTTGCCCGAGCGAGCCTGCCCGATCCCCGCGAGCTGCCAGTCGTCGAGCAGCGCCTCCTGCCAGCCGTCGAGCGAGCGCGCGAAGGGGATGGCCCAGGTGAAGTTGACGACCCAGTTGTGCTTGGCGTGGTAGTCGGCGAGGCCCTTGTTGTAGTTCAGATCGGGGAACTCGGGCATCGCGGAGGTCGTGCCGTTTGTCGAGTCGGAGAAGAACGTGGAAGCCTGCGTGGTGTCGATGTTGCGCGAGAAGGTGTAGGACGACTGGAAGTTGAAATCGTTCCCCCACCGCTTGCGGATTTCGAGGATGCCGGCGTTGTACCACGAATTGCCGTCGCTCGACTTCAGCTCGATGGTCGAGAACGCCGGATTGCGGCGCGGCGCGCCCGCCGGGTAGAAGTAGAGGCCCTCGCCGAGGCGGACGGGAACGGCCGTGTTCGCGTCGCTGCTGCGCAGGAGGTGTACGCCGCGCGAGCCGGCGTAGCCGACCGTGACGACCGTGTCCCACCAAAGCTCGCGCTGCACGTTCAAGTTATAGACGTTCACGTAAGGGTTATCGAGATCGAACTGCACGGGGCGGATGGAGTTGGCGAAGGCGCAGTTCAGGGGCGCGGCGGGGAACACGATGGGGCAGGCCGGGGTGGAGGCGACGGCGATGCGCGGCGTGGCTGGCGGGTTCGTCACCGTCACGATCAGGTTCTGCTGGTTGTTCGTGTTGAAGTACATGCCGTAGCCGCCGCGCACGCTCGTCTTGCCGTCGCCGAACACGTCCCACGCGAAGCCGACGCGCGGGGAGATGTTCTTGCGCGTCGGGTTCTCGTAGAGCTGCCCCGTGGTCGGCGCGGTGTCGGTCAGGATGTTGGGCAGGGCGGAGTCGCGCCCGTAGAGATCGACGGGCATGGTCGTCGTCTCGTAGCGCACGCCCGCGTTCAGGGTCAGGCGCGGGTGGACGCGGTAGGTGTCCTGCACGTAGCCGGCGAAGAGCGTGAAGCGCCAGTAGCGGTCGAGCGCGCCTTCGGGCGTGAGGCCGAGGAAGCGCGCGGGCCGGTTGGCGAGAAAGTCGGCGAGCGTGTTGAAGGTGAAGATGCCGAGGGAGAATGTCGGGTTCACCATGTTGTCCTGGTAGCGCTCGACCAGGCCGCCCGCGCGGATCAGGTGCCGTCCGCGCGTGTGGACGACGCCGTGCTCGAAGCCGAAGACGTTCTGCGTCAGGCGGACGCTCACGGAGGTCTGCGGGCCGAAGCGCGGGATGCCGCCGATGTCTATGTTGCCGATCAGCTCGCGGCCAGGAACGAAGGGCGGCAGGTTAGTGCCGATGTTGGCCTCCACGGCCTGGCCGATGCGCGTGCGGCTGAAGCCGAACCGAGACGTGTGGACAGTGCGCTCCGACTGCACGAAGCGGTGCTCGGCCGTGAAGAACTGGTTCTTAGAGCGGAAGGCGCGCGGGAACTGCGGGAAGTCGGTCGGCAGTTGCTGGTCGGCGTCGTCGAGCGTGTAGCGGGCGAACGACTGGTGGCGGTCGTTCCAGATGTGATCGACGCGGCCGAGCGTGTAGTACTGATCGATGGACTGGGCGAAGCCGAACGAGTAGGCCGCCAGCCCGCCGCCGAGGTTCGGGCCGTTCGGCAGCGGGAAGAGATCGAGGTAGGGGCGGACGGCCGCGTTGACCGCGCCCGCGCGCGAGGCCGCGTCGGGCACGACGGTCTGGATCGTGCGGCCCAGACGCTCGCGGAGGATTTCGAGGTTGGCGAAGAAGAATGTCCTGTCGCGTTCGACGGGGCCGCCGATTGATCCGCCGAACTGGTTGCGCTTGAACTCCGGCTTGCGCGCCGGGTCGAAGAAGTTGCGCGCGTCGAAGTTGTCGTTGCGGTGGAACTCGTACAGGCTCCCGTGCCAGTCGTTCGTGCCCGACTTCGAGATGGCGTTGATCTGCCCGCCACTGTTTCTGCCAAACTCGGCCGAGTAGGAGTTGGCCTCGACGCGGAACTCGCGGATCGACTCGATGCCTAAGACCGTCCCGGCGGCGCTGCCGGCGGGGCCGTTCGTGAAGTCGTTCTGCGGCGTGCCGTCGATGAGGTAAACGTTCGAGCGCGGGTCTTGCCCGTTGACGCTCGTGCCCAGCCCGTGCGCGACGATTGAGCCGCCCTCGCGGTGCGGGTAGGCGATGACGCCGGGCTGGAGCAGGGCGAGGTCTGTGTAGTTGCGCCCGTTCAAAGGCAGCTCGCGGATGGCGCGCTCGCTCACCAGGTAGCTCAGCTCGGGCGTCTGGGTGTTGACGAGGACGGCCGTGTCCGTCACGTCCACCTGCTCGCCGACCGCCTCGACCTCAAGCTGCGGGTTGACGACCGAGGTCTCGCCGATGGTGACCCGGAGTTGCTGCGCGAAGGGCCTGAAGCCACCCTTCGCGGCGCGGATTTCGTAGGAGCCGACGGGCAGGGAGGCGAAGGTGTAGCGGCCTTCGGCGTCGCTCGTGGTGTTGCGCGTGAAGCCGGTTTCGAGGTTGCGCGCCGATACTTGCGCGCCGGCCACGACCGCGCCGTTCTGGTCTTTGACCTCGCCGGTGACGGTGGCGTCCGTCTGCTGCGCGAAGGCCGCGGAGGCGGCGAAGAGGACAGTGAAACAAGCCAGTAGCGTCGCTCGTAAAAGAGAGCGCGGATCGAGTGTCAGGGATTTCATCAGTTTTATTGCGTCTTCAAAAGTTTTAGGCGAGGGCCGGCAAAGGGAGACCCGGTATTCTAGCCGCGGCGCTTGACTGCCGCAAACTGACCGGCCCACTATGCATTGTTACGTCCCAAACGGCCCCGCAGTTTCCACCGAAAAGCAGATGAAGAGAATACTTCTGGTCGCCGCCGTCGCGACGCTCTACGTCCTCCACCAGGACATCTGGAACTGGCGCACGCCCTACCCGCTCGTCTTCGGCTTCTTCCCCATAGGGCTGTTCTACCACGCCTGTTTCGCCGTCGCCGCCTCGCTCCTGATGTGGCTGCTCGTCACCTTCGCCTGGCCCGGGCACCTCGAGCGCGAGGCCGAGGAGGCGGAGACGAGGAAAGGGGGAGAGGCGCGTTGATCCCCGCAATCGTCGTCTTCATCTACCTCGCCATCGTCGTCTATATCGGCATCTTCGCCTTCCGCCGCGCGAAGGGCAAAGAGGAGGCCGAAGACTACTTCCTCGCCAGCCGCTCGCTCGGGCCGTTCGTCTTCCTGCTCTCGCTGTTCGGGACGAACATGACGGCCTTCGCCATCCTCGGCTCGTCGGGCCACGCCTTCAACAACGGCGTCGTCACCTTCGGGCTGATGGCGACCTCTTCGGGGCTGGTTATCCCGCTCACCATCTTTCTCATCGGCACGCGCGTCTGGGCCTTAGGGAAGAAGTACGGCTTCATGACGCCGGTGCAGATCTTCCGCGACCGCTGGGAGTGCGGCCACATCGGGACGGTCATCTTCACCGTTCAGGCGGCGCTGCTTCTGCCCTACATCATCATCGGCGTGATGGGCGGCGGGACGACTTTGAACGTCATCAGCGGCGGCTTCGTGCCCTTCTGGTTCGGCGGAGCAATCGTCGCGCTCGTCGTCATGTCTTACGTCTTCTTCGGCGGGATGCGCGGGACGGCGTGGGTCAACGCGTTCCAGACCGTGCTCTTCCTGCTGTTCGGCTCAATCGCCGTCATCGTCATCGGCTCGGCGATGGGCGGGTTCTCAGGCGCGATCAACGCGATGCAGCAGTCGCCCGCGCTCGCGCCGCTCCTGACGCGCGAGCGCATCTCCCCCTACTACTTCTTCAGCTACACTTTCATTCCGCTCTCGGCCATCGCCTTCCCGCACATCGCGATCTTCTGTTTGAC
>DATHBT010000339.1:0-8318 GCA_035295985.1 Pyrinomonadaceae bacterium
GTGCTCGGTCGATTGCGTGGAAGGCGGCGAAGGCCAGTTCGTCTCGCTCGCGAGCGAAGAGTTCACGGGCGACATCGCCGGCCTCGAACCCGTCGCGGTGATCGAACAACTGCCCGAGTGGTTGGAAGACGACTCGCTCGCCGACGCCCTCGAACGCCTGAGCAGTGCTGACGTGGAGGCGCGCGTCGCCGCCGCGCAGCAGCTCTCGCACTTCAGCGTCACGCGCTCGGTCAAGGCGCTCGCCGCGATGGCCGCGGACGACCGCGACGCCCCCGTGCGCGCGGCGGCCGTCACCAGCCTCGGCCACATCGGCCACGAGACGGTCTTCGCGCCCGTCCTCATCGCGATGGCCGACGAGGCGCGCGAAGTCCGCGCCGCCGCCGCCCGCGCCCTCTCCCGCCTCAACTTCGACCGCGCCGACGCCTACGTCCGCGTCCTCGAAACCTCCGACGAGGAGACCCTGCGGCGTCTGTCCGACGCCTGCGTCACGGCGGGCCTCGCTCGCCAGGCACTCCACCGCCTCGCGAGCGACGACCGCCGGCAGGCGTACGAAGCCTTCTCGCTCCTCTCGCTCGTCGCGCGCGGGGGCGGAGTCAGCCTGATTCTGGACGCCGTCGAGTCGCACAAGGACTTGAACGCGCGGATAGCCGCCGCGCGGCTGCTCGCGCTTCAGGGCGAGCAGCACGCGACGGAGCGCCTGCGCCTCGTCGCCTCCAATCCACACACGCCGGAGCGCCTGCGCGCCGCCATCGGCGAGGTCGTCACGCGCGGCGAGCAGCGGACGGCGGAGCGCGCCGGCGCGCTCGGCGAGTGAGGGCGATAACGAAGGTGACAAGGGGTCTCCGGCTATTGCATAATCCGCGCGTCTGCCCCGATTCGCGCCGTGCCCCGGCCCCTTGCCGTCAACCAAAGCGATGCTCCAAAAAGTGAATCAGACTTACCCCCCCGAAGCGGCCCGCGTCCATTCCGCGGTTGCGGCCGTAGTCGCCTGCCTGCTCTGCCTCCTCGCGCCGGCCGCGGCGCAGCAGCCCGACAACTCGAACGCGGGGCGCGAACGCACGAAGCGCGTCACGCCGCTGCGCACGAGCGACACGTCGCAAGGCTCGCGCGTCACGATCACGTCGGACGGCGAGCTCAACGACTACTCCGCCTACCGCAGCGGCGACCGCTTCATCGTCGTCATCCCGCAGGCCGAAGGCGGGGGCGGCGGCGCGAAGGGGCGCGGCTTCGAGGGCGCGCAGGTCTCGCGCCGCGGCAAGGATTTGGTTTACACCTTCAAGCTCGAACCGGGCGCGAGCGCGCGCGTCAACCAGCGCTTCAACCGCCTCGACGTGCAGTTCACAACGCCGCAGACTCCGGCGCAGACCAACGCCAACGCGAGGACAGCGCCGACGCCCGCCGCGACGCCGCGCGCGACGCGCACCCCGCCTGAGATCGCCGGACTTACGACGCCCACGCCGGCCGCGCAGCCGTCCCCAGGTGCTAGAGTTGTGAGCGAGGCCGCGCAGCAGACGGCGGCGGCCCAGCAGCCCGCCGCGACGCCCGTCCAGAGCGAAGCCTCGTCCGGCTTCCCCGTCTTCACCGAGACGCCCGCCGCCACGCCCACGGCCGAGCCGTCGGTCGCGCCCACGGCCGCCACGGAACAGATCGCGCAGGCGCAGCAGCCGGCCGCCCCGGCAGCGCCGGGCAGCACCGTCGTCCAGCCGCCGACTGATTCGGTTACGGGCGCGACACTCGGCGCCACGCTCGTCAACAACTGGCCCTGGATTCTCGCCGTGCTGCTCGCGCTCGGCGGCGTCGGCCTGCTCCTGGCCGGACGCTCCAGCGCCCGCCGCGAGCAGGTGGAACTCCCGCCGCCCGACGCGACGCCGCCGCCTGCGCTCCGCGAGACGAAGGCCGTGCCCGTCGCACGAGCCACGTCCGCGGCAACCACGGCGGCGAGTACGACGGTCGCGACGCCGCCACCCGCGCCAAGTGCAGCGCCGCCCGCAAAGGCCGCGACCGCTGCGCCTGTCGCGGAGCCACGCGGCAAGAAGAAAAAGAAGAAGGGGAAAGCGTCGGCCGGCTCGCAGGCCGCGGCGGCGAAGGCCGAGCAGCCGAAGCCGTTTGAAACGGAGAAGGCGGCCGGGGACGTTAAGCCTGTCGAGGCGGCGGGGCCTGCCGCGCCCGCGCCGTTTGAAGCGAAGGCCGGCGAGGTTGATGCTGCGAAACTGGTCGCGCCTGCCGCGGCGGTCGCGGCGTCGAGCGAGATCGAAGTCGCCCCGGTCGCGGTTGACTCCGAGCGCGTCGGGGCCGAAGTCAAAAATCTGCTCGCGGGCGAAGCTTACGACGAGTCGGTCGTCGGCGCGTCCGACGCTGCGGCGCGGCAGCTCGTCGCGGCCGAGTTGGCCGCCGCGCTCACGGGCCGCAACGCCGAGCGGCAGGAGCGCGCACGCTCGGCCTTCACGCGGCACGGCTACTTCGACGAGGCCGCGCGCGATCTGCAATCGGCCGAAGCTCCGGGACGCCGCGCCGCCGCCGCGCACGCGCTCTCGCTCGTCGGCGACCGCGCCGCCACCCCGCACCTCGTCGCCGCGCTCGAAGATCCTTCGGCCGACGTGCGCCGCTCGGCGGTCGAGGCTCTGGCGGAGCTGCGCGACCCGGCCGCAGTCGGCCCGCTCGAAGCCCTGCGCTGGCGCGAGCAATCGCGCCAGGTTCCGCGCCAGCTCATCATGCAGGCCGTCGAGCTGTGCACGGCCGCGGCGGAGGCGGAAGAGGCCGAGGAGACCGAGACGACGCTCGTCCGCGAAGAGGACGCGCGGGCGGCCTCGCTTGTCCAGACCGACGCCGAACCCGCCGCGCACGCGGAAGCGGCCGCGCCGGAACTCGCCGCGGCCGAACCGAAGTCTAAAGAGATCGAACTCGCTGCCGCACCCGCCGCGATTATCGACGCGGACGCCGCCTCGGAATCCGCCGCGAGCGAGGCCGAGACGTTTGAGACTTCTGAGTCCGAGGGCTTTACGGCCTCGGAGTTGGCCGAGGATGAAGTCGCGGGACTTGTGACGGCCGAAGAGCCGTCGGCCGTGCCTTCACCCGAATCTGCCGCGGCGACTGCCGAAGCGAGCGCCGTCGAAGAGGCGCTTGCGGAGACACCCGCGGAGACATTTGAAGAGAGCGCCGCCGTCGAAGCGGTCGCCGCCGAGAGCCCCGCGGTGGACGCGGGCGAGAGCGGTGTGGCCGCGGGCGTGGCCGAGTCGGCCGCGTCTGTCGATTACGACGCGGCCGAGTTGCCCGTCTCGGTCGCGGGCGAAGAGACGCCTGTCGCCGGAGCCGAGCCATCTGCCGCCAGCGAGGCCGTCTATACCTTCGACGAGGCCGAAGCTGCCGCATGGGCCGAGCGCCGCACCGCGCCGGCACGCGGACAGGAAGAAGACCTGCTCGCCGAACTCGACGCGCTCAAGCCGGACGGCGCCGAGTCGCGCGCGGCGGGTCAGGCCGACGCTCGACCCGCTTACGTCGCGCCCGAGTTCGCCCTCAGGGGCGAGGAGTCGGCCGCGGAAGACTGGTCAGAGCCGGAAGTCGATGTTGAGCAGGAAGAGTTAGTGGGAGCGACGCCGGCCGGCGTCTTCGAGCGGATCGAGCCGGTCGAAGAACCGATCAGCGTCGCGCCCGCAGAGCCTGTCGCAGTCGCCGTCGCCGAACCGTCCGAACCGCACGCACAGGCGGACGCGGTCAAGTCGCTCGAACTGTTCGAGGGCGCGCCGGCCGCGGCGCAGCCTCCGGCCGACCCGCCCGCGGTCGCGGACACGTCCACCGCCATCGAGCCTTTCCGCGCCGAGGAGGCGGCGGTCGAAACGCCTGTCGAACCGTGGCCCGCCGAAGAGGTGGGACTCGCGCCCGCGCTCGGAGAGGCTCCCGCGGCGCGTGGCCTCGCAGCCGCGACCGACGACTCAGCCACCGGGCTTGACGTGCCGCGGCCCGAAAAGGGCCTCTCCGCCTCCCTCGAAGACGCTTCCGGGATTTCGATCATCCCGAAGGCCATCCAGCTCCGCCTGGAGAGCGACGACTCGCACGAGCGGGCCCAGAGCGTGCTCGCCCTCGCGCGCCTCAACACGGACGAGGCGTTCACGCAGATCTGCGCCGCCTTCGACGACCGCGCCGAGGAGGTGCGAGACGCGGCGGCCCGCGCACTCTACGAGGTCTCCGAGGATCGCGCCGAGTCGTTCACGCGCGCGTTGCGCGAGGCCTCGCCCGACCGCCGCCGCAACATCGGCGCGGCGCTCGCCTCTTCGGGCTTGGCAGACGACGCCGTCTCGCAGCTCACGGGCGAGAGCCGCGACCGCACCTACGACGCCTTCTCGCTCCTCTTCCTCATGGCGAAGGCCGGCGAGACCGCGCCGCTCATCCGCGCCATCGAGTCGCACCCGGACAACGAGGTGCGTTTGGCGGTCGTGAAACTGCTCGCGCTCTCGGGGCAGCAGGAAGTGCTGCCCTCCTTCCGCCGCCTCGCCGTGCGCGGCTCGCTCCCCACGGACGTTCGCGCCGCCGTCATGGAGGCCATCTACCAGATCAGCAGCAGCGGCGCGGCCAAGACGCCCGCCGCCCCCAACCGGTAACGAAAGACGTAAATCGTCAGTCGTGAATAGAAGCCGGAGGGCCACCGAGACAGAGCGGTGGCCCTCCGGCTTTAAGATTACTCCCCGATCCCTTTGCCCCTCGGCGCGAGGCCGCTTCCCGGCAGGAGGAAGACTCGCACAAGGGCGAAAAGGAACTGGCGAGGTTTTATCTGTTCGCGATTTACGATTCACGATTCACGATTTACAATTTGCGCCAGTATGCCTTTCAAATTACGCTCCGAATTCCGGCCGCAGGGCGACCAGCCGTCCGCCATCGACTCGCTCGTCCGCGGCCTCGGCGACGGCGCAAAGGATCAGGTGCTGCTCGGCATCACCGGCTCCGGCAAGACCTTCACCGTCGCCTCCGCCATCGAGCGCACGCAGCGCCCCACGCTCGTCATCGCGCACAACAAGACGCTCGCCGCCCAGCTCTACCAGGAGTTCAAAGGCTTCTTCCCCGAAAACTCGGTCGAGTATTTCGTCTCCTACTACGACTACTACCAGCCCGAGGCATACGTGCCGGCCTCGGACACCTACATCGAAAAAGAGGCGACGGTCAACGAGGAGATCGACCGCCTCAGGCTTTCGGCCACGCGCGCGCTCTTCGAGCGGCGCGACGTGATCGTCGTCGCCTCCGTCTCCTGCATCTACGGCCTGGGCGATCCGGACGCCTACTACAACATGCTCCTCTTCGTCGAGCCGGGGCAGAAGATGGGGCGCGATCAACTCCTGCAAAAACTGGTCGAGCTACAGTACGAGCGCAGCGACATCGAGTTCGACCGCGGCAGTTTCCGCGTCCGCGGCGACGTGATCGAGATTTACCCGTCGTATCAGGATCAGGCCTACCGCATCGAGCTGTGGGGCGACGAGGTTGACAGCGTCTCGACCATCGACCCGCTGCTCGGCGAGGTCCTGGAAAAGCACACGTCGCGCCTGCCGATCTACCCGAAGACGCACTACGTGATGCCGAAGACCACCGTCAAGCGCGCGATCAAGACGATCCGCGAAGAATTAGACTGGTGGGAGCCGAAGCTGATTCAGGAGGGCAAGCTGGTCGAGGCGCAGCGCCTGCACCAGCGCACCATGTACGACCTTGAGATGATCAAGGAGATGGGCTTCTGCCGCGGCATCGAGAACTACTCGCGCCACCTCACGGGCAAGCCGCCCGGCGCGCCGCCGCCGACGCTGCTCGACTATTTGCACGAAGACACCATCGTCGTCATAGACGAGTCGCACCAGACCGTCCCGCAGGTGCGCGGCATGTTCCACGGCGACCAGTCGCGCAAGCGCACGCTGGTGGAGTACGGCTTCCGTTTGCCCAGCGCGATGGACAACCGCCCGCTCAACTTCGAGGAGTTCGAGCAGAGGATCGGCCAGACCATCTACGTCTCGGCCACGCCCGGGCCGTACGAGCTGACGCGCGCGGGCGGCGAAGTCGTGGAGCAGATCATCCGGCCGACGGGGCTGACCGACCCGGAGGTTGACGTGCGGCCCGTGAAGGGTCAGATCGACGATCTGCTGGAAGAGTGCCGCGTCCGCGCCGAGCGCAACGAGCGCGTGCTCGTCACCACCCTGACGAAGAAGATGGCCGAGGACTTGACCGAATACTTCGCCGAGGTCGGGGTGCGCGTCCGCTACCTCCACTCTGACATCGAGACGTTGGAGCGGATCAAAATCCTGCGCGACCTGCGCCGCGGCGAGTTCGACGTGCTCGTCGGCATTAACCTCCTGCGCGAAGGACTAGACCTGCCGGAGGTCTCCCTCGTCGCCATCCTCGACGCCGACAAGGAGGGCTTCCTGCGCTCCGAGTCGTCGCTCATCCAGACGATGGGCCGCGCCGCGCGCCACGCCTCGGGCCGCGCCATCCTCTACGCCGACCGCGTCACCGACTCGATGCGGCGCGCGATTGACGAGACCAGCCGGCGGCGCACGATCCAGCAGGAGTACAACCGCGAGCACGGCATCACGCCGCAGACCATCGTCAAGGCCATCGAATCGACGCTCGTGACCGCCTACGAGGCCGACTACTTCAAAGTCCCGCTCGATCTGGAAGCCATCGAGGAGTACTCGAAG
Source organism: Pyrinomonadaceae bacterium (assembly GCA_035295985.1). Taxonomy (GTDB): domain Bacteria; phylum Acidobacteriota; class Blastocatellia; order Pyrinomonadales; family Pyrinomonadaceae; genus JAIVGV01. Next base: position 6,669 of record DATHBT010000339.1, read on the forward strand.
GGCAACCTCCGCGAGACGATCGCGCGGCTCGAAGGCGAGATGCGCGTCGCCGCCAAGGCGATGGAGTTCGAGCGCGCGGCCGAGCTTCGCGACCGCATCAAGTACTTGCGCGAGCGCGAGCTGGTCGCCGTCTAACCGCGTCTCGTCACCCGGTAGCGGAGCTGGCTTAGAGAGCCCTTGTTTTCAAAGACGGCGGAGGTGCGAAAGCTATGCTGCGATCCCTTACCGCGTGCGCTTGCCTGTTGCTCCTGTCGTTGACCGCGAATCTCTCTGCGCAGCAGCCGCACCGCGGCCGCGTATACGTGGATCGCGGGGTTTGCGGTGACGGGTGGTTGGCATGCGGGCGGCATCCGTGGAAGCCGCACGCCAAGACCATACTCCGAGCGCGGCCCAATGTGGCCGGTCGCAAGGTGGGCGAAGTCCAAGCCGGGGGGCCGTGCGTCCTGGCGCTGACAGGCGAGGTTCACGTCCGCGTCCCCGGCGAATTCGTGATGGTGAGGCCGCACGAAGGCTACCGGCCCGGCGACGTGCTCGCCCTCTACACCTACCACGGCGAGAGTGTTTACAAGGTGCGGCACCGCGGCCGGTGGATCGCCGAGGTGGCGCTGCCCGGCAGCCCGACGCACAGCGTCAATCGCGTGCCCTCTTCGCGGCAGGAGTGCGAGGCCACCCCCCGGTGCTGGGGATACTTCAAGCGCGAGCCGGATTCGGAGACGTGGATTAAAGTGCGAACCCCAGACGGACTGGTCGGCTGGACGAACCAGCCCGAAAACTTCAGCCAGCCACACTGGCAGTCTGCCGAAGACTGCCGGGAGCTAAACGAGGAGCTGCGCCAGCGGCGGCAGCGCCGCCGATCTCGATGACGACGAGCACCGACGAAGTCCGGTCGTACCTCTCCGACGCGAGCAACCTCGCGGGCGGGCGCGCGGAGCGCGTCGTATTCCCGGAGACGGCCCAAGAGGTCGCGGAGGTTCTTGCCGCGGCGACGCGCGACCGCGTGCCCGTCACGGTGTCAGGCGCGGGCACGGGCATCGTCGGCGGGCGTGTGCCGTTCGGCGGCATCGTTCTGGCGACGGACAGGTTGAACAGGATCGTAGAGATAGTTAAAGGCGAACGGGGCGGCGGGCGTGCGACGGTCGAAGCCGGCGTGACGCTCGCGGACTTTCGTCGCGCGGTCGAATCGCGCGGCCTGCTCTACCCGCCAGACCCGACCGAGTTGAGCTGCTACGTGGGCGGCACGGTGGCGACGAACGCCTCGGGCGCGCGCACCTTCAAGTACGGCCCGACCCGTGCTTACGTCCGCCGCCTCAAACTCGCGCTCGCGACGGGCGACATCGTTCATCTGCGCCGCGGCGAGGCGCGCGCGGATGGGCAAGGGAACTTAAGGCTCCCGCTGGCGGACGGGCGCGGGATTAATCTGAAACTGCCGACCTACCGGATGCCGCAAACGCGCAAGCACGCGGCCGGCTACTTCATCGAGCCGCGGGTGGACGCCGTCGATCTCTTCGTCGGGAGCGAGGGCACGCTCGGCGTCGTCTGCGAGGTCGAGGCCGCCCTGCTCCCGAAGCCGGAGAACTTTCTGGCCGGCGTCGTCTTCTTCGACGCGGAGGAGAATCTGCTCGCCTTCGTGCGCTCGGCCCGCGACGCCTC
>DATHBT010000340.1:0-10532 GCA_035295985.1 Pyrinomonadaceae bacterium
GTCGATCTGGACGCGGGAAAACCGGAGTGACGAGTGACGAGTGATGAGTGATGAGTAAAAACCTGTGCCCTCTACTCATCACTCATCACTCGTCACTCGTCACTTGAGTTATGGATAGTCTCGTCATCAACAACATCAGGCAAAGGCCGCTGCGCGCGGCGGTGAGCGTGCTGGGCGTGGCGCTGGGCGTCTGTCTGGTGATGCTGTTCACGGGGCTGGCGCGCGGGATGTCGAACGACTTGCAGCGGCGCTCGTCGAATTTGCGGGCCGAGATCATCTTCACGCGGCCGGGCGGGATGGAGCTGACCTCTTCGACGGCGAACCTTTCGACGAAGTACGTCGAGGAGCTGATGAAGATCGATGGCGTCGAGTCGGCCGTGCCCCTGATCCGAAACGTTTTTCAGGGCGGGCGCGGCTTCGGCTTCGAGCAGGTTGAGGGCGTGGACTTCGACGCCTTCGCCGCGCAGAACGGGACGCGGCTCGTCGCGGGCCGCGCCGCGACCGCCGTGGATGAGGTCGTAATTGACGAGACGAAGGCGCGCAACGGGAACCTGGGGCTAGGCTCGACGGTGAGCATCTTCGGCGGGCAGCCCTACCGCGTCGCGGGCATCTACTCGCCGGAGGCTGGGGCGCGCGTCAAGATGTCGCTCGGCGCGATGCAGGACGCGATGGAGTCGCCGGGCAGGGCCTCGTACATCTTGGTGAAGGCGCGCGAGGGCGTGGACGCGGGCGCGCTGGCGCGGCGGATCGACGAGCAGCTACCGGGCAACAAGATTCAGTTCACGCAAGACCTGCCGATGTTCAACTTCGAGAAGAGCATCCCGTACCTTCCCGTCTTCCTGCGCGCGCTCGTCGCGTTGGCGGCGGTCGTCTCCGCGCTCGTCGTGATGCTGGCGATGTACACGACGATCACGGAGCGGACGCGGGAGATCGGGGTACTCAAGGCCCTCGGCGCGTCGCGCGCCTACATCGTCTCGACCATCGAGCGCGAGGCGCTGGTGATCAGCCTGCTCGGCCTCGCCGTCGGCTTCCTCGGCTCGCTCGCCGCGAAGGCCTTAATCCAGCGCGCCTACGGGCTGCCCTTCGACTACGAGTGGACGTGGGCGCTGGCCGCCGCAGGAATCGGCGTCGGCGGCGGACTCCTCGGCGCGCTCTACCCGGCCGTCCGCGCCGCCGGCCTCGACCCGGTCAACGCCTTAAGTTACGAATGAGTGGTAGCTGTTAGCTGTTAGCTGTTAGCTGTTAGCAAATCCAAAAACTAAAGCGAAAGCTGAGAACTGATTGCTTCCGGCTAACAGCTAACAGCTAACAGCTAACAGCTTCTTTTCATGAAAACAATCGTTCACGCAGACAATCTGACAAAAGTCTATCGCGTCGGGGCGGTGGACGTGCCGGCGTTGCGCGGCGTGACGCTCGAAGTCGAGGAGGGCGAGTTCCTGGCGATCATGGGGCCGTCGGGGTGCGGCAAGTCAACGATGCTGCACCTGCTCGGCGGGCTGCTCACGCCGACCTCCGGGCGCATCGCAATCGACGGCGAGGACATGACGGCCGCCACGGACGCGCGCCGCACCGACATACGCCGCCGCAAGATCGGCTTCGTCTTCCAGCGCTTCAACCTCTTCCCGACGCTCACTGCCGAGGGCAATCTGCGCCTCGCCGAGCGCATCCACGCGGGCGGCGACGGCGACCGCAAGAGCGACGACCCCGAACGCCGCCGCGAGGTCTTGAAACTGCTCAAACTCGAAGACAAGATGCACCACAAGCCGCTCGAACTCTCCGGCGGCGAGCAGCAGCGCGTCGCCCTGGCGCGCGCCGTCATCAACAACCCCGCCATCATCCTGGCCGACGAGCCGACGGGAAACCTCGACACGGAGAACTCGGCCATCGTCCTGAACATGTTCCAGGAGATGAACTACCGCTTCAACCAGACCATCATCATGATCACGCACAACCCGGAGGCCGCCGCCATGTGCCGCCGCATCATCCAGATGAGGGACGGCCAGATCGTTGCGCCGGCCGGGGGCGTACAGATATAATTCAGACCGGCAGGCCAAGGCCGGCGGACGACCCGCCGTCAGTGCCGGGGCAGGCTACCGCTGGAATCCCCCCTCGCTTTGAAATCCGCCGGAAGACTGCGTTTTGCTGGGAGTTTTCAAGAAAATCCTGTTCTGGTCTTACGGGCGCACGAGCTGGCAGTACGACGTGCTGTCGGTTCTCATCCTCGCGTTCGTGTTTCTGACGCCGCCGGGGTGGTTCCAGACCGGCGAACCGAAGGCCTTTTCGGGGCATCAAAGTTCCGTCCTGACAGCCAGCAAGCGGCTGGTCTCGCCGGAGGGTCTTCCGGCAAACCCCGGCACAGAGGACTTCGAGCGACGCCTGAGAATTGAGCTGCGGCGCTCAGAAGTGCGGGTCAAAGGCTGGCAGGCTTTGCGGGACGCGGGCGGGCGGGTTGCCGCCTACGAGGTTGACATCGAATAGCCGTTTTCTATAATCGCACGGTTTTTTCATCGGCCGTGGCGCGGGTTCAAGTTTCCCCTCGCGATTTTGAAGGAGTACGCATGAAGAAGAATTTAACGGTCGGCCTCGCGGTTCTGTTCGCGGCCGCCCTGACCCTGGCCTCCACCCCCAGAGTGAACGCGCAGGGCGCCGGCCTCGTCAGCTCGATCTTCAACAAGATGGAGCGCAACCGCCGCGACCTGCGCTCGATGCGCGCCAGCATCTCGATGGAGAAGTACAACGCGCAGATTCGCGACTCGGACAAGCGCTCCGGCACGGTCGCCTACGTCCCCGGCGAGGGGCGCAGCGGCTCGGTGCGCGTCGATTGGCGCACCCCCGTGCAGGAGATTCTGGCCGTCGCGGGCGGCGAGTACACGCTCTTCAGCCCGCGCCGCAAGCTGGCCTACGTCGGCTCGACCGACTCGAAGAACGCGAAGGTCTCCAACGTCCTCGGCTTCGGCCTGAACGCGTCGGCCTCGCAGCTCAAGGCCGCCTACGACTACAAGGACGTTTACAACGAGACGCTCTGGGGCGGCGTGGCGACGACGCACATCACGCTCGTGCCCAAGGGCGCCGCGAGCCACAAGTACACGGAAATCTGGGTGGACGGATCGGGGATGCTGGTGCAGACCAAGGTCGTCGAGAAGAACGGCGACGCGACGACCGTGCGCCTGATGGACATCCAGCGCAACGTCGCCGTCTCGAAGGACGAGTTCAAGCTCAACCTCGGCTCGGACGTGAAGAAAGTCCGCGGCTAAGAGTCGGGTTCGGGTTAAAAGTCGAAGGGTTCTGGCCCGCCGCAGCGACCAGAACCCTTCGACTTTTGTGCGCGCGCGGCGGGCCGCTTGCGCGGCGGGCGCGGTCTCGCGTATCTTCTCACCCGCAAGCCCTCCCCGCGAGACAACCGAACGACAGAACAGGGAAGTTTGACGAGTCAGCGCGGGCGGCCCGGCGACCAGTAACGATGAGACGCGGCAAGTTCATCAGCATCAAACTGCGCGAAGCGCGCTTCATCACGCGCGCCCTCTTCTCGACGGATCACCCCGTCCTCGCGCACGTCATCCCGATGCGCCGCTGCAACCTCGCCTGCACTTACTGCAACGAGTACGACGACTTCTCCGCGCCCGTCCCCCTCGAAGAGATGCTGCGCCGGCTCGACAAGCTGGCCGACCTCGGCACCTCCGTCGTCACCTTTTCGGGCGGCGAGCCGATGATGCACCCGCACATCTTTGAACTCGTCCGCCACACGCGACGCCGCGGCATGATCGCCGGCCTCATCACCAACGGCTTCTACCTGACGCCCGAAAAGATCAGGAAGTTCAACGAGGCGGGCCTCGACTACCTCCAGATCAGCATCGACAACGTCGAGCCGGACGAGGTCTCTAAGAAGAGCCTGCGCCTGTTAGACAAGCGCCTCAAGTGGCTCAACGAGCACGCGAACTTCCAAGTCAACATCAACTCCGTCATCGGCAGCGGCGTCCGCAAGCCCGAAGATGCGCTCGAAATCGACAAGCGCGCGCTCGAACTCGGCTTCACCTCGACCATCGGCGTCATCCACGACGGCGGCGGCGAGCTGAAACCGCTCGGCGACCTTGAGCGCCGCGTCTATCGCGAGGTGCAGAAGCTCGAAGACCACAAGGTTTACGAGCCGTTCGAGGTGAAGGGGCCGTGGCAGGGCCTGTGGCAACTCGCCAGGAACGTCGGCCGCCGCGACTACGCTCGCCTCGACTGGTTCCAGGAGAATTTGATTCAGGGCAAGCCGAACGACTGGCGCTGCCGTTCGGGCGCGCGCTACCTCTACGTCTGCGAGGACGGGTTAGTCCACTGGTGCTCGCAGCAGCGCGGCTACCCCGGCACGCCGCTCGCCGACTACACGACGGCAGACATCGTGCGCGAATACGACACGGAGAAGCACTGCGCGCCCCTCTGCACCGTCGCCTGTGCCCAGAAGGTCGGCATCCTCGACAACTGGCGCAAGCCCCAGCAACTAGCCGCCCAGGCGCCGGCCAAAAACCTGCGCGAGACGATCAGCCGCGTGCTGAGCGCCGAGTAGGCCGTCACTTCAGACTCACTCCGGGCTTTCATCCGACGCCGTCTCGGCCACTCGACGCGAAGGAGGCGACGATGTCCTATCCTTTCCGCGCACGCCCCGCCGCCCGGCCACTCCTGTCTCTTACTGTCACTGTCGCAACGCTCGTGGTTCTCGCCGCGCCCGTCCGCGCGCAACGGGCCGGCGCGGCGGATGAGGTGCGGCTGATCGTCACCGTGTCGGATAGCGGGGGCCGCTACATCACCAACCTTGAAAAGTCGCGCTTCTCCATCCTCGAAGGCAAGGAGGCGCGCGAGATCACTTCGTTCGACGCGGCAGACGCACCGGCGAATGTCGGCGTTGTGGTTGACGTGTCCGAGTCGATGATAAGGCGCGGGGACGAGATCAAAGTCGCCCTCCGCCAACTCGTAATCAAAGGGCATCCCGAAAACCGCTACTTTATCGCCGAGTTTAACACGCAAGGGAGGCTGCTCTCGGACTGGACGAGTGACCGCGCGGTGCTCGAAGGCTCAATCCAGCAGATCGGGGCGACACTCGGCCGGGCGCGCGTGAAGGGGTATACCTCTCTCTACGACGCGTGCGCGGATGCGCTCACCAAACTCGCGGAGGGGCCGCATGACAAGGGAGTCCTCGTCGTCATCTCCGACGGGATGGATACCCATTCGCGCGTGTCCCTCCGCGAATTGCGGAGCCGTATTCTGGCGTCAGAAGTGCTGGTTTATTCACTTGGCCCTACTGGCGGCGTGCGTAATGCGCTCGACGAGGTGGCGGGTAAAGCCGTCCTCGCCGACATGGCGACTCAAACGGGCGGCGTGGCCCTCTTCCCCGAAAGTCGCAAGGAGGCGGTCGCGGCCGGCGAGTGGATCGCCGCCGATCTGCGTAGCCAGTATGTCGTCGGGTTCGCGCCGGGGCAGGCGGCGGGCGTCGCGTCTGAGCCGAAGTGGAGGAAGATCAAGATCAGGGTGGATTCGCTGTCGAAGGAGATTAAGATCGTCGTGCGCAGCCGCGAGGGCTACTTCTTCCCGCGCCCCGTAAACTAACAGGCGAGGGTGGCGGCAAAAGTTACGGCGGCCGGGGGCAGACTCCACTGCCCCCGGCCGCCGCCCACTTTATCGCTTTCAAGTTTGAATCAGACCTGCGGCGGCAGGGTCTCCTCGCCGACGGCGTGGAGCGTCATCGAGCTTGAGAGGCCGAGGCCCGAAAGCCGGCCGGCCATGACGACGATGATCTGCCCCTGATGCACGAAGCCCGCTTCGAGAAGCGCGCGGTCGCCCGTCTGGATCAGATCGCGCGTGCTGTCGGTCGGCTCGTGGAGGAGCGACTCGATCCCCCAGATGAGCGCCAGCTCGTCGCGGACGGCCTGCGTCGTAGTCAGCGCGAAGATCCGCTGCTCGGGCCGAAGCGCCGAGAGGCGGCGGGCCATCAGCCCCGACTCGGTGAAGACGGCGATCACCTGCGCGCCCATCTCCTCGGCCGCGAACGACGCCGCCTCGCAGATCGCGCGGCTGACGCGCCCAGACTGCCGCCCGCTCCACTGCCGCTCCACCCGCCCCGACTGCCCGCGCCCCGACTCGGCCGACTCGATGATGCGCGACATCGTGGCGACGGCCGCGACGGGGTACTTGCCCGTCGCCGTCTCGCCCGAGAGCATCACCGCGTCCGTCCCGTCCCACACCGCGTTCGCCACGTCCGACGCCTCGGCGCGCGTGGGCCGCGGCTCCTCGATCATCGACTGCAACATCTGCGTCGCCGTGATGACGAACTTTTCGGCGCGGTTCGCGTCCTCGATGATCCGCTTCTGATAGACGGGCACCAGCTCGACGCTCGTCTCCACGCCCAGATCGCCGCGCGCGACCATGACGCCGTCCGAGGCTGCGATGATCTTGTCCAGGTTATCAATCGCCTCGGCCTTCTCGATCTTGGAGACCAGCGGCTGCTTGCCGCCCGCCGCTTTGATCAGGGCCTTCGCCTCCTCGCAGTCCTCGGCCTTGCGGACGAAGGAGAGGGCGATGTAGTCGGCCCCCTGCCGGACGGCGAAGTTGAGATCGCGCCTGTCCTTGTCGGTGAGCGAGGGGATCGGGAGAGCGACGCCCGGCAGGTTGATGCCCTTGCGCTCGTTGAGCATGCCGCCGTTGACGACGCGGCAGACGACGTCTGTGTCGGTCGTGCGCTCGACCTGTAGCTCGATCAGGCCGTCGTCGAGGAGTACGCGCGCGCCGGGGCGCACGTCGCGCGGCAGGCCTTCGTAGTTGGTCGAGACCTCGCGCTCGTCGCCTGCGACGGAGCGCGTGGTGAGCGTGAACTGCGCGTCCGTGTCGAGGGGGACGGCCTTGCCGCCTCTGAGCACGCCCGTCCTGATCTTCGGCCCCGAGAGATCGACGAGCACGGCGAGCGGCCGGCCCATCTTCTCGGCGGCGGCGCGCGCGCGGCGGATCGTCTCGGTGTGCTCCTCGTGCGTGCCGTGCGACATGTTGATTCGCACCGCGTTTGCGCCCGCCGCGAAGAGCGCCTCCAAAGTCGCCGGCTCGCGCGACGCCGGCCCCAGCGTCGCCAGTATCTTGGCTCGTCTCATAAGTTCGTGAATCGTAAACCTAAAAGCCGTGACAGGTAAACCGTGACGGGTGACGGGAGAAGGCCAGAAACAGTAAACCGCGACGGGTGACAGGAAAATCCGTTTTCTTTCTTGTCACCTGTCGCGGTTTACCTGTCACTGCTTTCAGTTCGCCAGGGCGTCTTTGACTATGCGCTCGACCTCGGCGGGCATAGTCGAGTCGTAGCCGATGAAGCGCTGGACGAGGCGGCCCTTGCGGTCGAAGATGTAGGTCTGCGGGATGGCATCGTTGTCGGCGAAATACAACTGGCTCATCTGCTCGTCGGGGAAGCCGAGCGGGTAGGGGATTTTAAACTCTTTGACGAAGCCCGCGATCTTGGGCCGGTCGTCCTCGCCGCCGACGTTGATGGCGACCACCTGCAGGCCCTGCGGCCCGTAGCGATTCTGCAAGTCGATCAGGTGCGGCGTCTGCTCACGGCAGGGCGGGCAGTAGGTGGCCCAGAAGTCGAGGACGAGCACCTTGCCGGCGTAGTCCGAAGGGCGCTGGCTCTGGCCTTCCTCGTTCGTCCAACCGGCGGAGACGAGCCGCGCCTGATCGGTCGGCGAGAAGCGCGCCGACGTGGTGCGCCCGGCGGCGACGGGCGGCATCGGGAGCGCGGTGCGCGGCAGCTTGTTGCCGCCCGGCGTCTCGGTCTGCGGCGTCTCGCCCGGCTTGGTCGAGGCCGAGTGCTTCGTGTAGTCCGGCCGGCTGCACGCCGCGGAGAGCGCGAGCGCGGCGGCGATGACGAAAGACGTTGCTGATCTCATTACAGTTTTCAGTTTTCAGTTTTCAGCCTTCAGCTCAGAATGCGGAGTGTTCTGAAAACTGAAAACTGAAAACTCATTCTTCTCCCTGGCTGTTGTCGTGGCGGCCGAGGTCTTCGGGCGACGGGCGCTCGCCGTGCGCGGGCACGCGGTAGTTCTCGTCCACCCAGTTGCCGAGGTCTAGCAGCTTGCAGCGCTCGGAGCAGAAGGGGCGGAACTCATCGCCCTGCTGCCCGGCGGGCTTGCCGCAGATGGGACACCGACGCATAAGGCAAAAGTAAAAAGGTGAAGGGCAAAAGTCAAAGCGCGCGGCGGCGCTGACGGACTTTTGCCTTCACCTTTTTACTTCTGCCCCGAGCTACGCCGTCGCGGCCTCGGCCGGGCGGTGCTTGAGGAGGATTTTGCGGTCGACGAAGTCTATGACGCCGGCGCGGCGCAGATCGTTCAGGCGGACGGTGACGCTCTCACGCGTGGAGCCGACGATTGACGCGATCTCGCGGTGCGGGAGGTTGAGATCGATGATCGTGCCGCCCGGGCCGGGGCGGCCGTAACGGTCGGAGAGATCGCAGAGGAGTTTTTCCAGCCGGGCGGGGATGGCGTCGAGGGCGAAGTCGGCCACGCGGCGCTCCTGTCGTGAAAGTCGTTGACCGAGCAGGCGGAAAGTGTGATCATAAAGCTCGCGACTGTCCCCCATCGCCAACTTGAACTCCCCCACCGGAATGCGCAGCAGGCGCGCGTTCTCGAACGCGACCGCCGACATCTGGCGCGCCCCCGCCTCGTAGAGCGCCGACTCGCCGAAGAGCGAGCCGGCCGGCAAAATGTCTATGACGGCCTCGCGCCCCGTCTCCGGCTCGACGCTGCACAGCTTCACGCGGCCGCGGGCGACGAGGTAGAGCGCGTCGGGCGCGTCGCCCGCGCGATAGACGAAGCGGCGGCGGCGCACGTCAACCGCGGCCGAGGACGCGGCCAGGCGCGCGACGACGGCCTCGTCCAGGCGCTCGCCGATGTGGGAGCGGCGTATGATCTCGGCGCGATCCTCGGCGGAGAGGTCGCAGGCCCTTCGGTGCGGCATCTGGGGGGACACCTCGGTCGTCAAGAAGTTCCGGGTTAGATCGTCACGGCCCGGCGACCGCGGCGCGAGGAGAGTCGCGCGGTCAAACCTTCGGGCGTGGGCGGCGCGAACGGGCAAGGTACGGGAGCGCTTCGGCCGAAAGACCCCGTGGAAGACGCTGGTTCGTTCGTGATTAGTAGTTAACCTTCGTAAGGGAGGTTCGGCAAGCAAAGCGGCCGAACGAGGGCGAACGGCAACCGTCCTTGATGACCCGGCACTCTAACACGTTGGGGGTGGGGGCGCAAGAACTGTTTCGGGCGGGCGAGGGGGGGCGAGGCGCGGGGCGCCGAATTTATGCTGAGCAAGTTTAACGTCCTGCTGGTCGAAGACAACGACGACAAGCGGCAACTGCTGAAGGTGGCGCTGGAGATGGCCGGCTACAGCGTGGTGGTCGCCACGGACGGCGTCGAGGGGTTGCAGGCGGTCGAGTCGCACCCGCCCGATCTGATCGTCACGGACGTGACGATGCCGCGCATGGACGGCTACGAGATGGTGCGCAAAGTTCGCGCCAACCCGTCCACGCGCTTCATCCCCGTCATCATCCAGACGGCGCTGCGCGGGGAGGCCAACGACGTGCGGCTCGGCGCGGAGGCCGGCGCGCTCGGCTACATCACCGACCCGACCGACCTCGACCTCCTCCTCGCACGCGCGCGCACGCTGCTCGACTTCAAGAACTACCTCGACACCTGCGAGGAGGCGGCCTTCACCGATCACCTGACGGGCCTCGCCAACCGCCGCCGCTTCGAGCGGCAGTTGGAGCGCGAGGTCGCGCGCACGCGCCGCTACAGCCGACCCTTCTGCCTGCTCATCCTCGACATCGATCACTTCAAGCGGGTCAACGACACTCACGGCCACGAAGTCGGCGACGACGTGCTGCGGCGTCTGGCGAACACCCTGCAGGCCGGCACGCGCGGCATCGACATGGCCGCGCGCATCGGCGGCGAGGAGTTCGCCGTCGTGCTGACCGAGACGGACTTCGAGCGCGGCATGGAGGTGGCCGAGCGCCTGCGCGCGGCGGTCAAGGAGACGGCGATTCCCGCGGTCGGCCACGTCACGGTCAGCGTCGGCCTCGCCGAGTTCGGCGCCGCGACGCCCGACGCCCGCACCCTGTTCGCGGCGGCCGACTCCGCCCTCTACGAGGCCAAGCGCGCCGGCCGCGACCGCGTCTGCTGCCCCGTCGCGCCCGACGAGAACCCCGCGGCCGTGCTGGGCGTAAAGTAAAATGATGGATGATGAATGCGGAATGATGAATGAAAGCCAAGCTCTTTAGTTCGTCATTCCGCATTCATCATCCATCATTCCCGAACCGGAGGTTCGATTTTGGCTGATTACAAAGATCGACTGGGCGAGTGGGGCGAGGCGGCGCGGCGCAAGGCGCGCGAATTGGACGAGCGCTACAAGATCAAGGAGCGGGTCGAGGAGGGCGCGCGCAACGCCCAGGAGGCGGCCCGCCGCGGCGCGGCGCGCGTGGCCGAGGAGACGGAGCGCGCGCGCGAGGAGGCCGAGCGGCTGGGAGAGGA
>DATHBT010000341.1:0-16334 GCA_035295985.1 Pyrinomonadaceae bacterium
AAGCAGTACGTTACCAACTACGTCAAGCGCGTCATCGGCGCGCCCGGCGACCGGATCGAGCTTCGCGGCACGCGCGTCTTCATCAACGGCGAGCCGCTGCCGGAGCGCATCGTCTCGACCAACGTCGTCCACGAGGACGACCCGCGCACGCCCGGCCTCGATCAGAACGCGCCGCTCGAAATGCTCACGCAGCCGCCCCCCGAAGGCGAAGGCCCCTACGCCGTCTTCTACGACGCCGAGACGCGGCTCGACCCCGCGGGCGAGCGCGAGTACCCCGTCTATAAGCTCGCGGGCGGGCACGCGATCAACGTGCCCGAGGGCCACTACTTCGTGATGGGCGACAGCCGCGACAACAGCCTCGACAGCCGCTGGTGGGGCTTCGTCCCGCGCGACCTCATCGTCGGCCGCGCCATGTTCGTCTATTGGTCTTACGACGAGACGCGGCCGATGGAGCCGCCCTTCGTCCTCGACTTCCTGCGCAACACGCGCTGGGGCCGCACCGGCACGATGGTCAGGTGAGTCTAAGACCCAGTGTCCCCCCGCCGTTAATAGAACCGAACGCCCCCGTTCGTCAACCCGACTGACGCGCGGCCCCCGCGCGCCCCGCGATCAAGGAGGAGCGTGAGGATGTTGTTTTCTGCCTGGGGACTCGGCGGCCTGACGTGGAAGGAGCTGGCGCGCCGCGTCTGGTCGGAGATGAGCGAGGACGACGTGTGGGGCCGCGCCGCGCAGCTCTCCTACTACTTCCTGCTCGCGCTCTTCCCGCTGCTGCTCTTCCTCACGACACTCCTCGGCTACTTCGCCGACGCAGGCTCGGAGCTTCGCGCGGAGATGCTCCGCTTCCTCGGCCAGGTCGTCCCGGCGGAGGCGAGCGATCTCATCTTCAAGACGGTCGAGGAGGTGGAGGACAACGCCGGGGGCGGCAAGCTCTCCTTCGGCGTCCTCGCCACGCTGTGGGCCGCCTCGAACGGGATGGGCGCGATCACGGAGGCGCTGAACGTCGCCTACGAGGTGAAGGAGTCGCGCCCCTGGTGGAAGGCGCGGCTCGTCGCCGTCGGGCTGACCCTGGGGCTGACAGTCCTGATCGCGTCCGCGCTCGTGCTCATACTTTTCGGCGAGACGCTGGCCGGGTGGGTCGCGGCGAGCTGGAGCTTCGGGTCGGTCTTCGTGACGGCGTGGAAAATCTTGCAGTGGCCGGTGGCGCTCGTCTTCGTCCTCGCCGCCTTCGCGCTCATCTACTACGCCGCGCCGAACGTGAAGAAAAAGAGCTGGCAGTGGATCACGCCGGGGACGGTGACTGGCGTCCTGCTCTGGCTGCTCGTCTCCTTCGTCTTCCGCCTCTACCTCGGCTACTTCAACTCCTACAGCGCGACCTACGGCGCGCTGGGCGCGGTCATCATCCTGATGCTCTGGTTCTACCTCACGGGCGCGGCGATACTCATCGGCGGCGAGGTCAACTCCGAGATCGCCTTCGCCGAGGCCGGCTTCTCGCCCGACGACCCGATGCGCGGCGAGCGGCAGCCCGGCGAGGCGAAGGCGGGCGAAGACCAGAGAAGAGAGACGGACGATCCGAAGCTCGCGCCCGGTAAGAAGACGCCCGGCGAAATCGCCGCGGCCGAGCGACGGCGCGAAAGGGAGAAGAGGGAGAAGTAGGGCAAAGTAGAAAGGCAAAAGGCAAAAGTGAGGAAGGCGCGCAGGTCTTCTTCTCTTTTGCCTTTTGCCTTTCTACTTTTGCCTTGTTTACTCGCTCAACTGCGCGAGGGCGACGCCGAGCAGGATCAATTTCTTGATGCCCTTGTAGAGCGGCTCGATCTGGCAGTTCTCGGTGAGCGCGTGCGAGTCGGAGCACGGGCCCGCGCCGGTCGAGATGGCGGAGACGCCCGCGGCCAGGGCGGGGCTGGCGTTGTTCGAGCAGTCGGGCGTGATGGGCGGGTTCTCGAACCCCATCGCGCGGTGGACGGCCTCGCTGGTGCGCACGAGGTACGACTCGCGGTGGCCCGGAACCTGCGCCGCCGCGCGCCGCGAGACGACTTCCGTGTTGACCGCCATCTTCTCGCGCTCTGCCTCCTCGCGCACGATCTCTGCGATGCGCTTCTCCGTGGCGTTGATCCAGTCGTTCGAGGTGGAGCGCAGGTCGAGCGAGAACCAGGCGTCGGCGGCCTTGGCGTTGACGACCTCGGAGCCGCCGAGCATCCCGATGTTGATGTGCGCGCCGATGTCGCGGGGCGTCTCTATCTGGTAGATGCGCTGGATGGCGCGCGCCAGCGGGAGCGTGGCCGAGTAGGGCGGCGTGCGCGAGCGCGTGTGGCCGCCGGGGCCGACGAAGTGGTGCTTGTACCAGTTGATGCCGATGCAGCCGTAGGTGAACCCCTCGTAGCCGCCGTCGAGCGCGATGTAGTGGCCGATGCGCCCCTTGTTCTCGGCGACGTACTCGGTCGCGCCGCGCATCGAAGACTCCTCCTCGACCGTGAAGAGGAAGACGAGGTCGCCGCGCGTTCTGACCTTCGCCGCGTCGAGCGCGCGGATCATGGCGAGCATCGCCTCGATGTTGCGCGTGTCGTCGCCGACGCCGGGCGCATAGACGCGGCCGTCCTTGATCGTCGCCTTGATCTTCAGGCCCGGCTGGAAGACCGTGTCGAGGTGCGAGTCGAAGACGACCGTGGGCCCGCCGCCCGTGCCCTTACGCACGGCGACGAGGTTGCCGGCGCGGTCGTAGCGAATCTCCGAAAGGCCCTGGCGTCGCAGCAGCCGCTCGATGAACTGAGCGCGCGGGCGCTCGTGCCCCGACGGCGCGTTGATCTCCGTGATCGCCACCCACTCGCGCAACGTCGCCTCGCGCTCCCTGTCAACGTGTTCGAACGCGGCGGCGACGCGCGGGTGCTTCATCAGCGCGGCAGCCTGCTCGACGCCCAGCGGCTGCTGCCGCGCGAGCGGCGCCCTCCCGCCGCCGGCGGGTTGCGAGGCGAGCAACAGACAAGCGAGCGCGGCCGACGCGCCGATCAACCTGCTCAACATTTCGTTATAAAACCCCCTGAGCGGAAAGACGGTTCGATGAAAGGGCGCGCGGCGCGGAGAGCGTGCGCGCGCGGACGCCCGCGCGAAAGTGTCAGACGTTTCGCGCGCAGTTTAACACGGCCGCGCGGGTTGCCGGCGCACTCCCGCGCGGCGCGCGGCTGCGGCGTCATCGCTGCCAGTATGTTTTGAGCTTCTGCGAGAGGTAAGGGAAGGGGATGTGCTCGGCCGTCAGCCCGGCGTCGCGCATCAGCGACACCATCCGCCACGCGCCGTCGGCGTTGCGCGTGTGGACGATGATGCGGGCGACCGAGTGCTTGCCCGCGTTGGCTGCGAGCCAGGAGGCGACGGCGTAGCCCGTGCGCTCGTCGTCCGGCTCCTGCTGGTTCCTGTAGTGGTGCGGCAGCAGGTCGTGGTCGAGGAAGATCGCGTCGTAGCGGTTGGACGTGAGCAGCTCGATGGCCTCCGCCGGCTCGAACGCCGAGTCGAAATGGTCTCGTTTGAAACGCTCGGCGAGCCAGTCGTGCCGCCCCCGCTCGTCGTCGAGGACGAGGACGCGCAGGGGCGGGCGTTCTTCGGCCGCGTCCGCGATTCCCAACTTTCGCAATAGCCCCTGCCAGATGCTCACGTCTTCGTTCGGGACGCGCCGCCGAACGCGGCGGCGCGCTCCCCATCTCTTCGTCTTAGTCGGATTGTTTGGACGGCGAAAACTATAGCACAGCGGTTGCGCGGGCCGCACCGGGGGCGGGTGCGGCGCACTAGTTGCGGGATTGCCGCTTGATTTGAAAGCGCGATGCGTGGCATTCTCGATTCCCCGACTGGTCAACGATGTCAAGATGCCCTTATTGCGCTAGGCCCCTCAAAGGACTCGGACTGAAGTGCCGTGCGTGCCGGCGCTACATACTGCGCTGGCCGCACCTGTTCGTGCTCTGCTTCGTCGTGATCGTCGCCGTCCTCGCCCTGCTCGAACTTTTCCTCAGCACGACCTGACGTGCGGCGCGCCCCCGCGGAAAAAAATATCGCGCAGCCCTGACGCCCGCGGCGAACGGCGCGGGCCGCGCCGTCACTGGCTAACACGCCGAGTGCGCGAACAGTTTTCCACCTGTGGATTTCTCGCGCGCGCCAGATGCGTCTTGAAATCTTTTTCGCGGGTGCTATAATCCGGCCGCCGACGCCGAAGTGTCGGGCGCACGCGGCGCGGCGCTGGACGCAAGCCCTTCGGAAAGATTTCCGGCACGCCCCCAAGCAGTCCCCGGTTCAGGAACTACAAACAGTTTGATGTCGTCGGACAACGCTAAAAAGAGCCAGCTCCGCGCCGTGCCCGAGCGCGACGCCGCCACGCCGGCTCTGCCCTTCGACCGCGCGCCCGCGCTCGCCGCGCCGCCCCAGGACGCCGCCCCAAGTTGCCCGCGCTGCTACGGGACGGGCTACGAGGTCGTCGCC
Organism: Pyrinomonadaceae bacterium; assembly: GCA_035295985.1. Taxonomy (GTDB): domain Bacteria; phylum Acidobacteriota; class Blastocatellia; order Pyrinomonadales; family Pyrinomonadaceae; genus JAIVGV01. The sequence continues at coordinate 4,456 of DATHBT010000341.1, forward strand.
GGCCGCGGCGCGCGCCGCTGCCCCTGCCGCGAGCAGTCGGCGCAGTCGAAGTTAGTTGAGGCGGCCCGCATCCCGCGCCGCTACGACTCGTGCACGCTCAACAGCTTCTTCCCCGCGCCTAGCAGCGGCTCGCAACTGCTCGCCTTCAACTACGCCTTCCGCCTGGTGAGGGAGTACCCCTCGGTCGAGCGCGGCCTGCTCTTTATGGGCCCGTGCGGGGTGGGCAAGACGCACCTCGCCGTCGCGATCCTCCGCGGGCTGTTGGAGAAAGGGGTCGGCTGCCTCTTCTACGAGTTCGGCTCGCTCCTGAAGGAGATTCAGGACAGCTACAACCCCATCTCGAAGAACTCGGAGCTGCGGGTGCTCGCGCCCGTCTATCAGGCCGAGGTGCTGGTGCTCGACGAGCTGGGGGCGTCGAAGCCTACCGACTGGGTGAGGGACACGATGATGCAGATCATCGGGACGCGCTACAACGACCGGAAGCTGACCATCTTCACGACCAACTACCTGGACGCGCGCCGCCAGCCCACGGACGAGACTCTCGAAGACCGCGTCGGGACGCGCCTGCGCTCGCGCCTCTTCGAGATGTGCCGCACCGTCCACGTGGACGGCGAGGACTACCGCCGCCGCTTCGACGCGCAGCAGGTCTAGCGAATGCAGAATAGTGCGCGCAGAAAGAGCCGGCCCGTTGCGAAGCGGGCCGGCTCTTTAAATGCCCCGGTGCGTCTGCCACGCGGTTGCGACTTACTTCACGGCACCCGCCGGCGTCCCCTTCCTGCTGCCGCCCCGCGCGTACTCCGACTTCTTCTTGAGGCCGAGCGACTGTATCTCGTTGGAGTCTTTGCCGAACTGCGCGACGACCTGCTCTTTCGCGCCGAGCATGGCGTTGTGAAACTCCCACTCGGCGGCGACGGCATCGTCGCGCGCGGCGGCGAGTGCTGCCGCGGCCTGCGTCTCCGCGGCCTGTTTAGCCTCCATGGCTTGCCGCAGGGTCGAGATGGCGTTGACGGAATACGCGGCGTTGGCCGGGGCGTAGGACGTGATGGCTTGCAGGGAGGCAAAGCTGTCACGATCCGCTTGCAGAGTCGGCGGTGCGATACGGCGTGTCTGATTGCAGCCATGAGGGGTCTCCTTATTCAGGTGGGTTGAGGGTTGATTTTGCGAGGCCGCACGGCGCGCGCGAGCGACGCGCGGGTTGGTAACACGGTTGACAAGTCTGTTTACGCCAGCGATAACCGAGATCGCACGCCCCGCAACACCCATTACATCACTCACAATTGACTTTACAGGCGACACAAAGGCTCTGACGCACCCGCAAAGTGCGTTGTCATACGTGTAAAGTTCGTTGTCACGGGCGTGAGGTTCGTTGTCGCGCGACGCAAGGCCCTTGCGGAAGCCGGAAACTCTATCCCGTTCGGGCCAAACTCACGTTTTTCTGCGGAAATTCGGCGATTCTGAGGTTTTCGCCGCTACGGTCATCCGAAAATCTGCATCCCGCCCTTGCCCGTCGAGTAGCGCCGGGATTGTAGTTCAGTCTTGCGCCGGCTGGCGTGTATAATGCCACGAATTTTTTTGCAGTCAACTTCCTTCATGTGTACTTAAGACTTTATATGCACGACCATCACAGTGCGTTTATAATCTGGCCGGCCGCTGAGGGGGAAAAAATGGGAAAGCTAATAGCCTTCGGGTGGTATGGCGGCAAGTATAGTCACTTAGACTGGCTATTACCTTTGCTACCGAAAGCCACTCACTATTGCGAACCGTTTGGGGGTTCCGCGGCGGTACTGATAAACCGTGAGCCTTCGCCTGTCGAGACTTATAACGACATACACGGCGAGGTGGTTAATTTCTTCCGCGTGTTGCGCACTCAGAAAGACGCCTTGATCGAAGCGATAGGATTAACCCCGTTCTCGCGCGCGGAGTTTGAAGCGGCCATAAAAGAGCCGACGGAACGGCTGTCGGAGTTGGAGCGAGCGCGCCGCTTTTACGTCCTCGCCCGGCAAGTCAGAACAGGGCTAGCGCTGAAAGCCAGCGCCGGCCGCTGGGCGCACTGCCTCTTGACCAGCCGCGCGGGGATGGCCGGCGCGGTGTCGCGCTGGCTCGGAGCGGTCGAAGATTTACCGCTCATCGCTCAGCGGCTCCTGCGCGTGCAGATCGAAAACGAGTCGGCAATCGAAGTCATCAGGCGTTACGACAGCGAGGAGACGCTCTTTTATTGCGATCCACCTTACCCGCACGCCTCGCGCGGCGACTCCAACGCCTACGCCAACGAGATGACGGACGGGCAGCACAGGGAGCTCGCCGAAGTGCTACGGAATGTTAAAGGCAAAGTCGCCCTGTCCGGCTATCACTGCGAGTTGATGGAAGAGCTTTACGGCGACTGGCCGCGCGTCGAGTCGGAAGAAAAAGTGATCCATTCCGTGAAAACCGTTCGCAAAGAAGTTTTATGGGTTAATTACGAAATAGGAGAAGAGGCGGAGTGCCAGCCAAACGCGCGGCAGGATCACAAAGCTCCCCGGCAGGCGTCCTTGATCTAGCACACCAGCGCGCGTCCGAGGGCATAGCTAAGCCGTTGGTGAAGGATCGTCACGCCGTAAGCGACATTGAGTTTGTATGCCGCTGCTTTAACCAAGCCGGCACGAGGTTTCTAATGGCGTGCCTGGTGGCGAAGCTGTCAGACGCCACACTCGATATTCGCAAGCCATACACGGAGATCGGCGGAGCCGGGATTTATTCAGGGCGATATTACGACGAGAAATTCGTCGCTCCGTTCGCATTCAAGCACGGGCTGCCGGTCAACCCTACGACCAGCTTTCTCACGCCTGCCTTCAGAACAAACAAAACCGTGATCGAGCCGGGCGTGCATCTCGTAGGCCGCCCGAAGCGGCTATACGCCGCCGTGATCGATCTTATAACCGCCATTCACGAGGGCAGGAGCAAGGCGGCGGACGTGCTGGCGGAGATTGTCCGCCAGTTGCTTATTATCAGGGACGAAAGAAAGCACCGGATGAAGACTCTGAGGGACTTGCTCAAGGCCACCGCCGGCGACACGTCTATGCCTGTCGAGAGCATCGTCACTCTTATCGAGCAGCATATGGCTTTGCCAAAGTCCGCGCGCCTGCCGGTGTTAGTGGTGGCCGCCGTTTATCAAGCCGCGCAGGATCACTTGGGTGAACGTCATTTACCGCTGCGAGGCCACACCGCCGCGGATAGGCAGACGGGCGCGCTCGGCGATGTCGAGATAGTTTTGAAGGACGATAACGAAATCGCGACGGCCTACGAAATGAAAGCGAAGCGAGTTATCCGCGAAGATATCGACATTGCTTTACAGAAAGTCGCGGCCGGTGCACGCCAGATCGACAATTACATTTTCATAACGACGGACAAGATTGATGACGAAGTGAGAGAGTATGCAGCAACGCTGCACGCGCTGACCGGTGTCGAGTTTGCTATCTTGGACTGCATCAGCTTTCTTCGTCACTTTCTACACCTTTTTTACCGGGTACGGATGCAGTTTTTGGAAGCGTATCAAACGCTCCTGATGAGTGAGCCGGACAGTGCGGTCAGTCCGGCACTGAAAGAGGCATTCTTAGCTTTGCGAATCGCAACTGAGACGGGTGTCGCGCAGCCGTTAGAAAGTTAGGAGAATGCACGCCGCTTGGTTAATTCGTCGCTCCCGGCCCGTTTCTGTATAATCCGCCCCATCCATGCCCAAGCGCACAGACATACGCAAAATCCTGATCATCGGCTCCGGCCCCATCGTCATCGGGCAGGCGTGCGAGTTCGACTATTCGGGGACGCAGGCATGTAAGGCACTGCGCGCCGAGGGCTACGAGGTCGTGCTCGTCAACTCGAACCCGGCGACCATCATGACCGACCCGGAGACGGCCGACCGCACCTACGTCGAGCCGCTGACGGTCGAAAGTGTCGCCGCCATCATCCGCCGCGAGCGGCCCGACGCCTTGCTCCCGACGGTCGGCGGGCAGACCGCCCTCAACCTCGCAATGGCTTTAGACGATGCGGGCGTGCTCGCGGAGTGCGGGGTCGAAATGATCGGGGCGAAGCGCGAGGCGATCAGCGTGGCCGAGGATCGCGAGCTGTTCAAGCGCGCGATGGAGGAGATTCGTCTTGAGATGCCGCGCGGCGGCTTCGCCCACACGTGGGCAGAGGCCGAACAGATAGTCGAGCAGACGGGGTATCCGGCGATCATAAGGCCCGCGTTCACGCTCGGCGGGACGGGCGGCGGCACGGCCTTCAACCCGGAGGAGTTCGAGGAGATCGTCAGGGCGGGTCTGGCCGCCTCGCCGATCAGTCAGGTCTTGATCGAGGAGTCGATCCTCGGCTGGAAGGAGTTCGAGCTTGAGGTGATGCGCGACCTCAAGGACAACGTCGTCATCATCTGCTCGATTGAGAACTTCGACCCGATGGGCGTCCACACGGGCGACTCGATCACGGTCGCGCCCGCTCAGACGTTGACCGATGTCGAGTACCAACGCCTGCGCGACATGGCGATCAAGATCATCCGCAAGGTCGGCGTCGAGACCGGCGGCTCGAACATACAGTTCGCCGTCAGCCCGGAGAACGGCGCGGTGCGCGTCATCGAGATGAACCCGCGCGTCTCGCGCTCGTCGGCCCTCGCTTCCAAGGCGACCGGATTCCCCATCGCGAAGATCGCCGCGAAGCTCGCCGTCGGCTACACGCTCGACGAGATTCCTAACGACATCACGAAGAAGACGCCCGCCTCTTTCGAGCCGACGATTGACTACGTCGTCGCGAAAATTCCGAAGTGGAACTTCGAGAAGTTCCGCGGCGCGGACGACGTGCTGGGCACGCAGATGAAGTCGGTCGGCGAGGTGATGGCTATCGGCCGCACCTTCAAGGAGGCGCTGTTCAAGGGCCTGCGCTCGCTCGAAGCGACGCGCCCGCTGCGCCTCAAGGACGTGCCGGCCGACGAGCTGCAACGGAAACTCGCGCGGCCCAACTCGCAGCGGTTCAGCTACATCACCTACGCCTTGCAGCAGGGCGTCCCCATCGAAGAGATTTACCGGCTGTCGAAGATCGACCCGTGGTTCCTCGCGCAACTCCAGGACGTGATGCTCGTGCAGGAGCGCATCGAGGGCCGGCGGCTCGAAGAGATTTCGCCCGAAGACTTGCGCGAGGCGAAGGAGGTCGGCCTCTCCGACCGGCGCGTCGCTTACCTGACGAGGCGCACGGAGGACGAGGTGCGCGCGCACCGCAAACGGCTCGGCATCGTGCCCGTCTATAAGCGCGTGGACACCTGCGGCGCGGAGTTCGAGTCTTACACGCCCTACCTCTACTCGACCTACGAGGAAGAGGACGAGGCCGCGCCCACGGATCGCCGAAAGATCATGATCCTCGGTTCGGGGCCGAACCGCATCGGGCAGGGCATCGAGTTCGACTACTGCTGCTGCCACGCCAGCTTCGCCCTGCGCGACGCGGGCTTCGAGACGATCATGGTCAACTGCAACCCCGAAACCGTCTCGACCGATTACGACACCTCCGACCGCCTCTACTTCGAGCCGCTGACCTTCGAGGACGTGATGAACATCGTGGACGTGGAGAAGCCCGAAGGCATCATCGTCCAGTTCGGGGGGCAGACGCCGCTCAACCTCTCGATGCGCCTGCACGAGGCGGGCGCTCCCGTCATCGGAACCTCCCCCGACTCTATTGATCTGGCCGAGGATCGCAAACGCTTCGGCGCGCTCCTGCGCGAGCTGGGCGTGCCGCAGCCCGAACACGGCACGGCCACTTCAGGCGAGGAGGCGAAGGAGGTCGCCGAGAGGATCGGATACCCCGTCATGGTGCGCCCCTCGTTCGTTCTCGGCGGGCGCGCGATGGCAATCGTCTATGACGAGCAGAGCCTGGACGATTACATGCGAACGGCCGTCGAAGCCTCGCGCGAGCGGCCGGTGCTGATTGATAAGTTTTTAGAGCGCGCCGCAGAGTTCGACGTGGACGCGCTCGCGGACGAGACGGCGGTCGTGGTCGCGGCGATTCAGGAGCATATCGAGGAGGCGGGCGTGCATTCGGGCGACTCCTCGTGCGTGCTCCCGCCCGTCAGGATCGCGGCAGAGCACCTTGAGACGATGCGCCACTACACGCGCGTCCTCGCGCGCGCGCTGTCGGTGCGCGGGCTGCTCAACATCCAGTTCGCGATCAAGGACGACCGCGTTTACGTCTTGGAAGTGAACCCGCGCGCCTCGCGCACCGTGCCCTTCGTCTCGAAGGCGACGGGCGTGCCGCTCGCGCGCGTGGCCGCGCTCGTGATGGCCGGCGTGAAGACGCTCGCGGAGTTCGGCCTGCCGGATGAGCTGAGCGTATCGCGCGTCTTCATCAAGTCGCCGGTCTTCCCGTTCGTCAAATTCCCCGGCGTCGATCCAGTCCTCGGCCCCGAAATGCACTCGACGGGCGAGGTGATGGGCGTCGGCAGCACGTTCGGTGAGGCTTACGCCAAGGCGATGCAGGGTGCGGGGCTGACCCTGCCGTGCGAGGGCACGGCCTTCATCTCGGTCAACGACGCGGACAAGGGGCAGGCCGTCGTGCTCGCCCGGAGGCTCGCGCGACTCGGCTTCCGCCTGCTCGCCACGCACGGGACGGCCGGGCGCCTGCGCGAGGTGGGCCTTCAGGCCGAGTCGGTCTTCAAGGTCAACGAGGGCCGGCCGAACGTCGTCGATCACATCAAGCAGGGCGAAATCGCGCTCATCATCAACACGCCCTTGGGCCGCACCTCCCACTTCGACGAGCAGGCCATCCGCCGCGCCGCCCTCCAGTACGGCGTCCCCTGCGTCACCACCATGACCGGCGCGCAGGCCCTCGTCGAGGCCATCGGCTCCTGCACCGACGAAAAGATGCTCAAGCCCGTCTCCCTGCAAGAACTCCACGCCGTCGCCGCATCGGCCGGCTAAGACACGCTCTCGCGATGCGGGCGGGGAACTTCGACATCTGCGATAAGGGGGCCGCGAACTGCGCCGCCTTTCTCCCATCAAGATGCGGGCCTGACAACACCTACTTGCCTCACCCGGCGAAGCCCTGAGTAGGAGGAGCCATGTTCAAGAAATTACTTTCCAAACTACAAGGCGGCGGTAAGGAACAAAGAGCAGAAGTCGGGCTGAAGTCCGAACAGATCGCCGAAACGGTGATCGCTGAATGGAAGTGGCAAAGGAGTCGTCCATATTTCGACCCTGACAAAGACATCCGCCTGAGATTACGTGGGTACGAATTGACGGCCCTGCCCGAAAGCCTGCGCGACGCTCACGAACTGGCAGTCCTTATTCTGGACGACAATTACATTTCAAAAGTGCCCGATTGGATCGGGGAGCTTTCGTCTCTCCGCGTGCTCGGCCTTGCGAATAACAAGCTGGCGAGGTTGCCGGAACAGATCGGGTCGTTGCCGAAGCTGGAGATTCTCGACCTGCGGGGTAATTTGCTCGAAGAGCTCCCGAAGTCGCTCACAGAATTACCTCTCAGAAGGTTGTACGTGCGGGAGAATCTAAAACTTAATATTCCCGAAAGCGTACTAAGCGGCTCCCCCAAAGAAATTCTCCGCTATTACTTCGAGACGCGCGACGAGAAGGGAACTCCCCTGCTTGAGTTGAAGCTGCTGCTCATCGGGCGCGGGCGCGCGGGCAAGACCACTCTGGTGAAGCGGCTCGCCGGGGAAGACCCTGACGCGCACGAGTCGGAAACGCATTCCATCTCGATCCGTGAATTGACGCTCGGTTGCGAGCGCGGGCAGGTGAGGGCGCGGGCGTGGGACTTCGGCGGGCAGGAGATTCTTCACGCCACGCACCAGTTCTTCCTCAGTGAGCGCAGTCTTTATCTGCTTGTGCTTGAGCCGCGCACGGGGCTGGCGCAGCGCGACGCCGAGTACTGGCTGAAGCTCGTCGAGACGCAGGGCGGCGGGTCGCCCGTTATCGTGGTGCTGAACTGGAGCCGCGCACGCCGTTGGCAGGTGGACGAGGTGAAGCTGCGCCGGAAGTTTCCGTTCATCGTCGATTTCATTCGCACGGATGCCCTGTACGGCGACGGTATAGAGGAGTTGCGCGGTAAGATTAACGAGGTGGTCGAGGCGCGGATGCCCGACGTGTGGCTGCCTTTCCCGAAACGCTGGCGGGAGATCAAAGATGAAGTCAGCGGGATGCAAGAGAACTTCCTCACCTACGAACAGTACGTCGAACTGTGCGAACGCTGCGGCGAGGATCGGCCGGACGCGCAGGCTGACCTCGCGGGCATCCTCCACGCGCTCGGCCTCGCGCTCTACTTTGGGAAAGACCCGCGGTTGCACGACACGCGCGTGCTCAATCCGAGTTGGGTGACGGGTGGAGTCTATGCGGTGATACGCTCCGAGTCTGTGAAGGCGAGGGACGGACAGCTCGCCGTCGCGGACATGGCGCGGGTGCTCAAAGAGGCCGAGGCGGAAAACGTAATCAAGGCTTCGGATTACCCGCCGCCGACGCACAGCTTCATCCTCGAACTGATGCGTGCCTTCCAACTCTGCTACGCGAGCGAGGAGGAGCAAGGGAAGCCCACGCGTTACCTCGTGCCGGAGTTGCTCTCGGAGTTTGAGCCGCGCATGGACGAGCCGTGGGAGGACGCGCCGGTGCGCCTGCGCTACCGTTACGAGCTGCTGCCGCCCGGCTTCCTGCCGCGCTTCATCGTTCGCACGCACGCGCTCAGCGACGGCGCGCCGCACTGGCGGCACGGCGTCGTGCTACGCCACGCCGAAGCGGCGGCGCTCATTCGCGCGGAGACGGATCGGCCGGAGCTGCACGTCTTCGTTCTCGGCGGCGGCGACGAGACGCGCGGCGTGCTGGTGGCGATGGTGCGCCGCGAACTCGAATCGCTCCACGCCGAGGTGAAGATGCAGCCGGTCGAGGAGTTGGAGTTGACGGGCGACGCCGGTCAGTGGATCAGCGTGAGGTCTCTGCGCGAGGTTGAGAACCCCGAAGTGGCGACGCAGCGTTTGCCCGTCCAACCCGAAGGGACGGCGGAGGTGAATGTCGCGCGTGAACTGGACAAGCTCGTGCCGGCCGAGGCGCGCGCCATTGATCGCGACCCCGAAAGCGCGCCCGCGCCCGTCCGCCTCTTCGTCAGCTACGCGCACGACGACGAGCGGCTGCTCAAGCGGCTCGACGCGATCCTCGACGTGTTAGAGCAGCAGCACGGGCTGGCCGCGTGGCGCGACAGCAAGCGCCTGATCGCGGGCGACGAGTGGGACGGGGAGATCAGGCGGCGGCTCGAAGAGATGGACATCTTCCTGTTCGTCGCCAGCCAGACCTCTCTGGTGCGGCCGTACATCAAAGACCCCGAACTGAAGCGCGCGCGCGAACGCCACGACAGAGGGGAAGTCGAGGTGGTGACGGTCAAGCTCGAACCGTGCGCGTCCGACGAAGACCCGTTTCTGAAAAGGCTACAGCGGTTGGCGCCGAAGTTTAAAAGCGTCGTCGAGACCCGGCTGAGGTCTGAGGCGTGGGAGCAAGTGCGGAAAGATTTGTTGCCGGTGATTGAGCGCGTGCGCAAAAGGAAAGACGCCGCCAGAGGTTGATTAGAAAATGGCTGACGGGATTCGCGCAGTAGTCATCACCGTGAGCGACCGCTGCGCGCGCGGCGAGCGGAAGGACGAGTCGGGGCTGTCGCTCATCCAGTTGCTACAGGAGGCGGGCGCGACGGTCGTGACGGCCGTCATCCTCCCGGACGACCTTGAGCCGCTCAAGGAGAAGCTGCGCTACTACGCGGGTCGGGAGGGCGTGAACCTCGTCGTGACGACGGGCGGGACGGGACTTGGCCCGCGCGATAACACGCCGGAGGCGACGCGGTCGGTCATCGAGCGCGAAGCGCCGGGGCTCGCCGAGGCGATGCGCTCGGAGACTCTGAAGCAGACGCCGGCGGCCATGCTCTCGCGCGGCGTCTGCGGCGTGCTCTCCGGCGCGCTCGTCGTCAACCTGCCCGGCTCGCCCCGCGCCGTCCGCGAGTGCTTCGACGTGATCCGCCCCGTCCTCGCCCACGCCGTCGCGCAGCTCGCGGGCGGCGGCAGGCACGAAGAAGAGCCGTGACGGGTGAAGAGAAGCTGTTAGCTGTTAGCTACTAGCCGGAAGAGACGCTAACCGCTTGCCACGGGATTCAATTCTCGGTTTTGCTAACGGCTAATCGCTAACAGCTAACAGCCCCCTGTCACCCGTCACGGTTGACGGCTTCATTGACAGGCTCGCGCCGCGGCGCTTATATTGCGCGTGTTCCGAAGAGTCCGACCGCACGCGCCGCAAGCTTCAACAGACAACCATGCCGAGTTTGGCACTCTTCCAGGCGACGGAGGCCGCCAACGCCTCGACGGCGGCGGCGGCCGACATCGGCTCGCCCGTCACGGCCTACTGGCCGGTGATGATCTTCTTCCTGTTCGCCGTCGCCTTCCCCGTGCTGCCCATCGTCCTGGGCCGGCTGCTCAGGCCCAACAAGTACGGCGAGGCGAAGATGCGCCCCTACGAGTGCGGCATCGACCCGACGACCGAGGCGCACGACCGCTTCACCGTGCGCTACTACATCGTCGCCATGCTCTTCCTCGTCTTCGACGTGGAGACCATCTTCCTGCTGCCCTGGGCCGTCATCTACATGGGCGACGACTTCTCCTTCACCAAGTTCGCCCTCGTCGAGATGCTCGTCTTCATCGGCATCCTCGTCGTCGGCTACTACTACGCCTGGCGCAAGGGCGCGCTGGAGTGGGCATGAGGAAGCTGTTAGCTATTAGCTGTTAGCTGTTAGCAAAAACTAAGAAGGCGGTCGTTTAGCCGTGAAAGACTTCAAGAGCCTCACAGCTTGGAGTAAGGCGCACGAGTTGACGCTGAGGGTTTACGGCGTCACGAAAAGTTTTCCGAGGGACGAGGCGTTCGGGTTGACGAGTCAGTTGAGGCGGGCCTGCGCTTCAATCCCGGCGAATATAGCGGAAGGCTGCGGGAGAACGGGCGACGCGGAACTCGCGCGCTTCCTGATCATCGCAGCCGGCTCGGCCAGCGAGGTGGAATATCATCTGCTACTGGCTCGCGATCTCAGATACCTGAGCGACCCTGACTACGGCATGCTCAACGGCGAAGTCAACGAACTCAAACGAATGCTGACCGCTTTCATTCAGAGACTAAAAGCTAACAGCTAAAAGCTAATCATGGCTGAGCATCAAGAAGGCATCGTCCTGACCACCGTCGATTCGATCTTCAATGCGCTGCGGCGCAGCGTGGCCGCGCCGGTGATGGACACGAAGCCGGTCAGGGGGCTGGTCAACTGGGGCCGGAAGTCGGCGCTGTGGCCGATGACTTTCGGGCTGGCGTGCTGCGCCATCGAGATGATCGCGACGGGCGCAGGCCGCTTCGACATCGACCGCTTCGGCGCGGGAGTGTTCCGCCCCTCGCCCCGGCAGAGCGATCTGATCATCATCGCCGGGACAGTGACGCTCAAGATGGGGCCGGTCGTGCGCCGCGTCTATGACCAGATGCCGGAGCCGAAGTGGGCCATCGCGATGGGCGCGTGCGCCTCGACGGGCGGGCCGTTCGACTCCTACTCGACGATGCAGGGCGTGGATCGCGTCATCCCCGTGGACGTGTACATACCGGGCTGCCCGCCCCGGCCGGAGGCCCTGCTCTACGGGCTGATGCGCCTCCAGGACATCATCATGCGCGAGGCCCCCTCGGCCTACATCTTCGACTCTGACGGGAGCGTCCACCGCCAGCGCCACCTCGAAGGCGACGAGGACGCGCAGGAGTTGCCGCCGCCCGACGACAGCGCAGTGGCGGAAGCGGGCGCACGAGAGCAGGCGTGACCCCGGGACAATGAAAGAAGCGGCGCGGCGTTCAACGTTGAACGCCGCGCCGCTT
>DATHBT010000342.1:0-3184 GCA_035295985.1 Pyrinomonadaceae bacterium
GCCGCGGCGCTCTTCGTCGAGCCGCCGCGCGCCGTAGAGGTTCCGCCTTCCGCCCCGGCCCCGCCGCCTGAGCCTGCGGCCCCGCCGGAAGTGCCCGCGCGGCCCGTTGTAGCCGCGCCGCCGGAACGGCCGCCGCCGCGACCCGCGCCGCCCCCGGCCCCCGCGCCGCCACCGCCGCCCGCGGCGCGGCCGACGCTCGCGGAGTCGCCCGCGCCGCTGATCTCCGAACCGCCGGCCTCAGAGCCTCCCCCGCCGCCGGCCGTCACGCCGGTCGCGCGGCCGATGGCCGTGCCGCCGTGCCCCTCCGTGTCGCCCCCGGCCTCGGACGTGCGCGCGCCCTCGCCGCCGGTGCCCGCGGTCTCGTCGCCTGCGCCGCCGCCTCCGCCGTCACCGCCTTCGCCGGGGCCGCCGAAGAGGTCGTTTCTGTCGTCCGTATCACGCTCTGGCATGTGCTCGTCGCTCCTTTGTGAATGAGGTATCCGAGAAGTCTCCCCGGACGGGGGAGCCTCTTTCAAGATTCCTTCTACAAACGATCAGGCCGAGTTTGATTTTGGCGCGGAGCATATCACAACTGCGCGCCCGCGGAGACAACTCTTTCACACGCGCGGCGCAAAATCTCCGCGCCCCGGAAGAGGCCGCGCACGCCGGTTGCCCCGCGCCGCGCCGCGGCGTTATAAAACCTCCAAGGGGCGGAGACACAACGGAACCGTGGACTCTCTTTCGCAGGCGCTGGCCGTGCTGACGGCCATGATCACGCCCGCCGTCTTGATCTCGGCGTGCGGCGCGCTAATACTTTCGACCTCGACCCGCCTGGGCCGCGTCGTGGATCGCGTCCGCTCGCTCGCGGATCGCTTCGAGGAGATGGCCGCGGACGGCATGGAAAAGCTGCCGCTGCCGGAGGAGCGCCGCGTCGTCATCTTCCTGCAGCTCGACCGGCTGACCTCGCGCGCGCGCCTGCTCCAACGCTGCATGAAGATCTTCTACCTCGCGCTCTGCCTCTTCGTCGCGACGAGCGTCGCCATCGGCGCGGTCGCCTTCGCGGGCGTGCGCTTCACCTGGCTGCCCGTCGTGCTCGGCCTGGGCGGCGCGACGTTCCTCTTCTACGGCAGTGTGCTCCTGATCCTTGAGGCGCGGCTGGCGTTCACGACCATCATGGCCGAGATGGACTTCATCTGGCAGCTCAGCCGCCACCACGCGCCCGCCGAACTCGTCCGCCAGCGCGGCCCCCACTACCGGCTCAACATCAAGCCGCGCCCCTGAGCGCGACGGCCGCGGCGGGCGGTAAGGTTAAAGGGCGGGCGGGGCGAACGGGCGGGCCGCGGGAAGTTTTGAGAGACGTGACCGACTCGAACGCGACAGACCTTCGTTGACGCCGCCTGTGCCGTTGAAGCCGCCCATCGCGTGCCCGCCGCGGGCGTCGAGACCCTGACCCGAACCATGCAGCGCCGCGTGCCGCTCTGCGCCGGTGGGCTCTCGCCCTCCGGGTGACCGCACGATTCCGAGCGGCCCGCAGTGCCGGCGGCGATCACTTTGCCGGCTTCTGAGTATGCGATCCCCGCCCGGAGGGTGGCGCTGAGTCCGACGGCCGATCAGAAGAGCACCGACCCTTGCCCTTCGGGCAGCGCCGCAGCGCGTGCGTCGAGACGAAGTGCGCGACCTGCCGGCCCGCCCTCGCCCCCGCCTCGTTGGCCGTGCGGAAGTGGATGCCCGAATAGACGCGCGCGTCTATGACCTCTGCTATGGCCTCGTCGTATGTGGCCCAACGGCGCGTGATGCCCGACAGCGTGACCTCAATCTGCACGCCCGGGTCGTCGCCGAACAGCAGCCCGAGGGCCGCGGCCATGGCGCCGCTGTTCGACGCGTGCCCCGAAGGGTATTCGGGGTGCGGGGGCGTCGGGAGGAGCGGCTGCCAGCCCGCGTCGCCCGCCGTCAGGTCGTTGCCGTCCGCGTCGCCGCCCCTGATGGCGAGCTGCGGCCTCCAGTAGTTGTAGTAGTACTTCGCCTCCCAGCAGGCGACGCTCGCGTCCGAGGCGGCCAGGTAGAAGAGCGCGTAGGCACGCGCCTTCGCCGAGAGGTCGAGGGGCCGCGCCGCGGCGACCTGCCTCAGGACGGGGTTCCAGATCGCGGTCGGGGAGGCGCGCCAGAAAAGCGCTATCTGCCTCTGCTCTTCCGTCCGCGTCGTGCTGTTCAAAGCCCCGACGCTCTTGACCTCGTTGTAGTCGCGCGCGTACTGCTCGCTGTCGAGCGCGGGCGGGGGATCGGGCCGGAACTGCGAGCCGCTCTTGAGCACGAACGGGGTCACGCTGCCCCATCCGGGCAGCAGCGCCGGCGCGTTGTTGAGCCGCACCCAGACGCCGGGCGCGCCCGCCCCCGGGACGATGTAGTCGTACTGGGCCTGCGCGGAGAGATCGTCGGCGCGCGCGGCCAGGATCGCCGCGGCGGCTGCCCGGCCGTATTCGACGCCTGGGTCGTGTTCGGACAGCCCGCGGGCGGCGAGCGAATCCGAAAAGCTCGCGTCGAGCGCCGCGGCCTGGCCCGCGAAGAGGTTACGAAGCGCGTGATGCGCCGCCGCGACGGCCGCAGCCTCGGGCGAGGCGTTGGCGGGCGCGGGGCCGGGCGAAAGGTAGGTCGCGTACTCGCCCGTGATGCCGTTGACCGCGTCGTGGACGGCCACCTGAACGATCGCCATGACGCGCGTCTGCTGGACCGGCGAGAGGGCCGCCGGTATGGCCGGCGGCGATGACAGCGACAGTCCGACCGCGTGCTGGTTCCATTCCGTGACCGCGTCGCCCGCCTGCACCGGCGGCACCGCGTTCAGGCTTCGCGCAGCCACGGCCGCCCGGCCCGCGGACAACCCCTGGCGGGCCGCTCCGCCCACCCCACACGCTTCGCTGACTGCCGAATACGCGGTCACCCCGAGGAGGACGACGACGAGGCCGGCCGTGATCGCGAGACTTCCGCACAGTGTTTTGACTCTCATGTTTGCTCCCCTTTCGTTTCGTCGGCGCGGGCCGCCCGCCCCGGAGTCGGCCCTGCCTCTCACCCCGCGGCCCCTTACCTGCGGGCTTATCGGTTTCAACGGCGGCCGCTCGCCGCCTTTTCATCCCGTAAGGCGCAAAACGCTGGCGACTCCTCTAACGCCCCGCGGAATATTTTTCCCGCGGCCGGCCCCCCGCCCGCGGTG
>DATHBT010000343.1:0-3036 GCA_035295985.1 Pyrinomonadaceae bacterium
CAAGGCGTTCGCGAAAGACTTCATGGCGCGGCACGGCATCCCGACCGCGCGCCACCGCGTCGCGGCGAGCGCGGGCGAGGCGCGCGCGATTCTGCAAAGCAGCGAGTTCGGGAACGAAGCTGCGCCGGTCGTTGTCAAAGCAGACGGCCTCGCGGCGGGCAAGGGCGTCGTGGTCGCGCGAGATCGTGCGGAGGCCGAGCGCGCCATCGCAGAGTTGATGGAGCAGGGGAAGGTCGGCGCGGAGGCCGCGCGGCGCGTCGTCATCGAGGAGGCCATGACGGGGCCGGAAGCCTCTCTGCTCTTCTGGACGGACGGGCGTGATTATGCTCTGATGCCGCCCGCGCGCGACCACAAGCGCGTCGGCGAGGGGGACACTGGCCCGAACACCGGCGGCATGGGCGCGATCACCTCGCCGCAGGTGCTCGATAGCGCGACACACGAGCGCGCCGTCCGCGAAATCGTCGAGCCGACGCTCGAAGGGTTAGCGGCCGACCGGCTGGATTTCCGCGGCGTCATCTTCGTCGGCCTGATGCTCACGCCGGAAGGCCCGCGCGTGCTCGAATACAACGTCCGCTTCGGCGACCCGGAGGCGCAGGCCATCCTCGTCCGCCTCGAAAGCGATCTCTCGGAAATCTTCGAGTCGGTCGCACACGGCCGGCTCGGCCGTTCGGGTGTCCGCTTCTCCGAAGACTCTTCGGCCTGCGTCGTCCTCGCCGCGCGCGGCTACCCCGAACAGCCCGAAACCGGCTCAGTCATCTCCGGCCTCGACGAGACGGCCGCAGACCCGCGCGTGGAAATCTTCCACGCCGGCACTAAGCGCGACGCCGAAGGGCGCTGGCTCACAGCCGGCGGGCGCGTCCTCGGCGTCACCTCGACCGGCGCGACGCTCGACGAAGCCCTCGCACGCTGCTACGGCGCGGCCTCGAAGATCAGTTGGGACGGGATGCAATACCGCCGCGACATCGGCCGTTTCAACTGATTTCCGCGATCCGAAAGAGTGCTGATATACTCGCCGTAAGACACGCCCGAAACTGCAACCGCGCAAAGGTTTGCTTCGTACAACATTTGCGCGACTTGCGGCGGGCGCGCGACGGCCTGAGACGGTTTCGGAGGAGCTGACAGAAGATGAGCACCTGGAGCAGGTTGAAGCGTACCCTGCGGGCTTTGTTCGGCGGGCTGATCGAGAAGACCGAAGACCCCGAGCTGGTCTTGCAGCAGACGATCCGCGACATGCGCGACCGCGTGCCCGAGCTGAACAACTCGGTCGCGCAGGTGATGGCTACCGAGCGCCTGTTAGCCAAGAACAAGGACAAGCTCGCGCAACAGGTCGTCGATCTCGACTCGAAGATCAAGGCCTCGATCAAGATGGGCCGCGACGACATCGCTACGGCCTACATCGGCCAGCTCCAGCAGGCGCAGCTCGACCTCCAGCGCACCGACCAGCAGTTGCAGCACGCCGAGCTGGCCTCGAAGCAGGCCCTGAAGGCGCGCGACAACTACGTCATGCAGATGCAGCGCCGCTCGGCCGAGGCGATGCAACTCATCAACCAGTCGAAGCAGGCCAAACTCCAGGAGCAGCTCGCGCAGACGATGGAGTCGTTCCAGCTGGGCGACGACGCCTCGACCTTCAACGAGATGCGCGAGAAGATCGACCGCCGCGCCGCCGCCGCAGAGGCCAAGATGCAGCTCGGCTCCGCCTCCGTGGACGCGCAGATGCAGGACATCGAGCGCGAGGCCCTGGACATGCAGCTACAGGACAAGCTGTTGGAATACAAGCAGAGCATGGGACTACTCCCCGGCGCTTCGTCGAGCGCGCCGGGACAACTGCCCGCCGCCGGCGGCGGCGCGGACAACGAGCGGCCGTCCTAGCAGACTCTAAGTTTGTTCGGGGAGCGTCGCAAACGCCGCTGCGGGTTGTTCATCGTGAACGACATTCGCGCGTTCGAGTTGTTATGCAGGCAAGGTGGGCGAGACCGTATGGCTGACCTGAAGAAGATCGATTTGCAGTACCTGAAAGAGGCTGTCAAGGAGCCTGTCAACTTCTGGGGCATGGCGGGCTTCGCCGTGGCCGCGGCCTACACCGGCTCGATCATCCCGCTCGGCGCGGCGCTCATCACCGAGGGCCTCTACCTCGCCACCGTCCCGGCCAGCTCCCTCTACCGCCGCCTCGTGGACAACCGCCAGCGCAAGCAGTTGCGCGAGGTGCACCGCAAGCAGCGCGAGCGCCTGATCGAGATGTTCGACCCGCGCGAGCGCGAGGCCGTGCTCTATTTGAAGTGGCTCAAGAAGCAGATTTTCGACAACTACATGAAGTTCACCGGAGCCAAGGAGGTGCCGCCCAACATCCACAGCCTTGAGCAGCGCTGGGAGGACTTCGTCGATCTTCTGGACGTTTACCGCCGCCGCAAGCACCACCTGCGCTCGATCAACCGGCAGGCCGTGCAGAACCAACTGGCGCAGGCCGAGCGCGCTGTCGAGGCCGCGCCCGACGAACGCTCGCGCCGCATCCAGCAGGCCAACGTCGAAATCCTGCGCCGCCGCCTCGCGGCCTTCGGCGACCTCGAACGCTCGGTCAAACTCGTCGAGGGGCAGTTGCAGTCCATCGAGAACTTCTTCGGCCTCGTCAACGATCAGGTTGTCACGCTCCCGACGCCCGAGCGCGTCTCCTCGCTCGACTTCGAGCAGCTCTCCGACTCCATCGCCATGACCCGGCAGATGCTCGAAGAGACCTCCGACGTGATGGGCGCGCTCGACGACCACAATCGCCAGGCCGGCAACTACGACCTGCTGCCGTCGAAGTAACGCGACGGCGTAACGCCGTCGAAGGTCGTGCGGCGAAGCCCCGAAGGGGCGTCATGCAATAGGTCGGGGCGCAGCCCCAAGAAAGATCGCCCAAGATAGTTTGAAGCCCCGAAGGGGCGGAATAACCAACGAGAGTTATTTCGTCCCTTCGGGGCTCCGGTCTTTTTTTGCCGTGCGATCTAGGGGCGGCGCTCGCTTGCGCTCGCTTGCCCCCGGCTATTACATCTCGCACCT
>DATHBT010000344.1:0-7065 GCA_035295985.1 Pyrinomonadaceae bacterium
CGCGGCCGTGAACCGCGCCCGCGAGATTGGCGACATTCGGCAACAGCCGGTTCGTCAGATCGTTTTCGGCGGCGGGGGTGCGTTCGAGCGGCGCGGCCGCGATCTGGCCGGCGTCCTCAGTCCAGTAGGCCTCGACGCCGAAGGTGAGCGGCAGCGCCCAGGAGGTCACGTCGTAGAACTGGTAGCCCTCCTTGCCCGCGCCGGCCCCGCGCCGCTGGTTGCGCTGGTAGCGCGCCAACTGTTCACGCACGAACTCCCGATCAAGCTCCGTGTCGGGTTCGAGCAAAGCCTTCGCCAGACGCTTCTGCGGCTGCGCGAGATCGACTACGTAAGCGCCCGCCGGGAAATCGCGCGCCGTCGCGGGCGCGTTCGCCGCCGTGTAGGCGTGCGCGCTCGGCGAGCGGAACCCTTCGCGCGCGACGCGGACTTCAATCCCCGCGTGCGCCAACGCGTCCGCGATCTCGGCGGCGCGCGCCGGGTCGCGGCCGGGCAGGATCACGATGCGCTTCATGCGCTCGCGCCGCCCCTCTTCGAGCGCCGTGCGCTTGAAGTCATAGTAGTCCGCGAGCCGCGCGGCGCGGTTGCGCGAGGCCGTTTCGAGCGTCGTCAGGGAGGCGACGTAGTGCTTGGCGATGGCGGAGCGGAAGGTCACAATCGTCTCGTCGTCGCGCCGCCAGCGCAGGCCCTTGAAGCCGCCGCCGTCGGTCTCGTAGGTCATGCCCGTCGCGCCGTTTAATGCCGGCCAGGAGTCCCAGAAGAACGGGCCGAAGAGGTCGAACACGTCGCGGACGTAGTAGTCCCAGTTGCGCTGGTCGAACTGCGCGGCGTTGGCGCGGCCGAACTCGGAGAGCCACTTCGAGGTCTGCTGCGGCGGCAGGTTCGGGTTGACGGGCAGGGCGGCGGGCGGGAAGAAGAACTGTGCGGGCTGTCCGTGGTGATCGACGAGAACCTGCGGGTTCCATTCGAGGTAGGCGCGCTGCATGTTGCGCGTCTCCACCTGCGAGGCGATCATGTTGTCGCGGTTGAGGTCGAAGCGGTAGCGGTTCAACCTTCCGTAAACAGACCACGGCTCGCGGTGCTCGGCCGCCAGCGGGTTGGGGTCGCCGACGGCGACCGAGTTGTACCAGGTGACGAAACGCTCGTGCCCGTCCGGGTTCTCGCAGACGTTGATGAGGACGAGCGTGTTCCGCAGTATGTCGAGCGTCGCAGGCTCTTCCGACGCGGCGAGGTGGTACAGGACCTGCATCATCGCCTCGAACGACGCCGACTCGTTGCCGTGGATCGTGTAGGCGAGCCAGACGACGATGGGCGTGTTCGCGGTGATGCGCTGCGCCTCTTCCGCGGTGGTCGTGCGCGGGTCGGAGAGTTTACGGACGTTGGCCCTGATCTCGTCTATGCGCCGCAGGTTTTCGGGCGCGGTGACGGCGACGAGGTGCTGCATCCGCCGCTCGTTCGTCTCGCCGATGTCATAGACGCGCACGCGGTCGGACGCGGCGACGGCGACCCGCTCCAACCAACGCTCCATCGTCGCGTAGTTCGTGTGAAAGTCGCCCACGTCGAACTTCGTTAAGACCTGCGGGCGCGGGACGGCTTCGCGGTAGGGGCCCCGCGCGTAGAAGTCGAAGCGCGGCTCCTCGCGCTGCGCGTTCGAGACGGCGGCCGGGAGCAGGACGGCGAAGAGTGCGAGCGTTGCGCGGGCGAGGGCGTTCTTACGGATCATCCGGCGTGCTTTCTGTTCGTGGCAGGAGTGTGTTAAAGACAGCGGCGATATTAACCCGTCCCCGCCACGTTACTCAAACACACGGCGGCACGGCCGGCGAAGCGGGGTCATGGACGGCACGCGCCGGCGGCGGGCCGTGTTAAGATTTGCCCCCGATGACTGACGAGATCGGCGAGACATGCCCGCGCTGCCTGGCCGCGCGCCTGCGCTCGTGGGGCGAGCTGACGGAAGAGGAGCGCGAGGTCGTGCGCCGCCTTCCCTCCGCCCCCGACGCCCCGCACGCCGAGCGCGTCGCGCGACGCCGCTGGTGCGTGCGCTGCTGGCACGAGGAGACGGACGCCGCGCCGCGCGATGCGTGATTTAAAGTCAGTGGTCAGTGGTCAGTGGTCAGTTGTTCGTCCTATTCGATCTCGCTGCTCGCGGATCGGGGCTCAAGCCGCAGAGCCACAAACGACTGACCACGGACAACTGACCACGGACAAGTTCTGAACGGAGAATCGAGATGAAGAGAGTTTCCGCCCTCCTGATCGCCCTCGCGCTCACGCCGCTCGCCTTCGCGCAGGGCGGCGCGCAACAGGCTGCCCCGAAGACCGTCGTCATCAGGGCCGCCCGGATGTTCGACGGCAAGGGTGATCGAACGGTGTCGCCCGGCCTGGTCGTCGTCTCCGGCGGGAGGATTCAGGCGGTCGGCGCGCAGGCCCGCGTGCCGGCCGACGCCGAAGTTATCGATCTCGGCGATGCCACGCTCTTGCCCGGCCTCATGGACGCGCACACGCACCTGTCGTTCGAGGCCACGGCCGACTGGAAGCAGGACGAGCTGGACGCCTTCAAAAAGTCGCTCCCCGAGCAGGCGTTCGACATGACCGCCTTCGCGCGCCGCACGGTCATGATCGGCTTCACGACCGTGCGCGATCTCGGCTCGGCCGAACTCTTGGACGTGGGCCTCCGCAACGCGGCATCCAACGGCCGCGTCGAGGGGCCGCGCGTACTCGCCGCCGTGCGCGGCATCAGCGCGACGGGCGGCCACTGCGATCCGACCGGCGGCTACCGGCCCGATCTCTTCAACCCCGCGCTCAACTTCGACTCGTCCGTCGCCGACGGGGCCGACGCCGTCCGCCGCGCCGTGCGCCTGAACGTCAAGCAGGGCGCGGACGTGATCAAGGTTTGCGCCACGGGCGGCGTGCTCTCGCTCGTCGGCGACGTGAGTTCGCCGCAGCTCACGCAGGAGGAGCTAAACGCGCTCGTTGACGAGGCGCACGCGCTGAAAAAGCGCGCCGCCGCGCACGCGCACGGGGCCGAGGGCGCGAAGCGCGCCATCCGCGCCGGCATCGACTCCATCGAGCACGGCTCGTTCCTCGACGACGAGGCGCTCGACCTGATGAAGCAGCGCGGCACCTACCTCGTCGCCACGCTGATGGCCGGCGAGGGCTTGCGCGAGCGGCTCGCGCGCGGCGACCAGCTCCCGCAGAACGTCGCCGAGAAGGCGCGCGCCGCGCTCGCGAGCCGCGATCAGATGTTCCGCAAGGCCGTCGGGCGCGGCGTACGAATCGCCTTCGGCACGGACGCCGGGGTCTTCGCGCACGGACGCAACGCCGAGGAGTTCCGCCTGATGGTCGAGCGCGGCATGACGCCGGCCGCGGCCCTGCGCGCGGCCACCTCGGTCAACGCAGAGCTGTTCGGCGTCTCCGACCGCCTCGGCACGCTCGAAGCCGGCAAGCTCGCCGACATCGTCGCCACGCCCGGCGACCCCACGCGCGACATCCGCCAGACCGAGAGAGTGTTTTTCGTGATGAAGGAGGGTACGATCTACAAGCACGAGCGGCCGAGGTGAAGCGACCCGCCACAGGCAGCGTGGCCTCATATAAACGCAGCGATAATGTAGTTATGCGGCCGCCGGCCTGATAACGCTCTTCCAGAGCGTGTTGTAATGCCACCGGCCGTATAACACGTAGTTAGGCAGCGGGTTGAGGGATAACGAGACATGGAATACGTTTGGGCTCTATCCGTCCACTTTGCCGCGCTGGCCCTATTGTTTACTGGGGCGATGGGCCTGATCGCTGCCTCTGTCGGCGATGTCTCCTACGAATCCGAGATGTCATTCTTTACCATCACGTCCGAGGTCCGCGGCCGGAAACTGAACGCGCTGCTCGGCTCCTTCTGCGTGCTCGCCGGCGGCGGAGTCCTGCTGCTGGCCGTGCGCGAGTTCCGCCCGCCCTCATACCCGCTGTTCCTGCTCGGCTCGTTGGGCGGGATGTGCCTCATGCTGCTCATGTTCAAGCTGGCGCTCAGGAGCCCGGAGGCGATGGAATCCGCGATGGCGAAGGGCATATTATTCCTGGTGAATGGGCTTATCCTGGCGCTGCTATTGCTGGCGGCGGCGTGCTTAGGTGCGTACCTGTGGCGGGCTCTCATCACGGCGTGACAGCACCGGCACTGTCTAACAACGGCATGCACCCGACCGCCGACACGACAGCTCTCAAATACCTTTAGGGGATAGGGGCGGCGGGTGATGCCGGGCGTTAGCCATCGCGTGTAGTAATGGCGATTTACGAAAGGCAGGTCCCATAATGCTTACTACTTCTGGCAAAACGGCAGCTGTCCTTTTAATCTTGCTACTAGCTTTAGCTCCAGTAGTTCACTCGCGAGACGGCCGTGCTGAATTAGTGAAAGCCGGGTCTCTTAATTTCCCACCCGCGCTGACGCCCCACGGCACGCAGAAAGCTGAGAATATTCAAGATGATGTGCTACGTGTGGACACAAACCTCATCACAGTGCCGGCGAGCGTCATGGACAGGGAGGGGCGCTACATTACCAATCTACAGAAAGAAGATTTTCAGCTTTTCGAGGACGGGGTAGAGCAGGAAATCTCTTTCTTCGCTCCTGTAGATTCACCATTCACGATCATCTTCCTGCTGGATGTCAGCGGATCGATGCACAACCACATGGCCGAGTTGGCCCGGGCGGCTAATACTTTTCTACGCCAACTCCGTCCTGAGGACCAGTTGATTGCCGCCTCATTCGACGGCAAGGTTGAGGTGTTATGTGAACTCTCGAAAGTGAAAGATATACGGGGAGTCAGGAAGTTCGACCTGCGTCTGGCAAAAGATAGGGCCCCCATTACGATGGTTTATGACGCGGTTAATTACGCACTCAAACGCATGAAGAAGATTAAAGGACGCAAGGCGATAGTTCTATTTTCGGATGGGATCGGCTCCGGCGCGAAGGGAACCCTCAGGGCGGCAGAAGAGGGGGAGGCGCAGATCTATACCGTGCAGTTTAATACTTCTGTTTTGCGTCCCGGGCATGATGAGAGATATTACAAGAGCGTTCATAAAGATATTAAAACTGCGACCAACTACATGAAGGATTTAGCGGAGAAGACGGGGGGCCGCCACTACCTCCTGGAAGAGATAGGCGATCTGGGGGAGACGTTCGGCTTAATAACAGGTGAACTCGGCCGCCAGTACAGCTTGGGTTACCACCCAAAAGGAGGCTTAGAGGCAGGACAGAAGCGACAGATTAAAGTAAAAGTGCGTCTTCCTAATTTAGTGGTACGAGCGCGCGACAGTTACATTGTTAAGCCACCCCGGTAGATTCGGTCAGAAGTTGATTATAGTGATTCAGTTAACATAGTAAGGACGGAACCGAAAGTCAGTACGGCTAACATCTCATTCAATCGGAACGCCCCATAGCAATTCTTTCATCGTCGTCTTCTCCGATGATGTTGAACGCTATACGCTCGCGCCCGGTCAATTCGGGCGTTAGGCGTCTAGACTTGTTTCGGCGCATGAAAATCTCACAGTCACTGCTCCCCGAGTTCGATCATGAGATGCGGACGACACGCGCCGTGCTGGCGCGCGTGCCCGAGGCCGACGCCGACTGGCGCCCGCACCCGAAGTCGATGACGATGGGGCAACTGGCCTCGCACGTCGCCAACATCGTGCGCTGGGGGGCGGCGACGTTCGAGCTGCCGGAACTCGACCTGGCCTCGGCGGGGGCGGCGCGCTACGCGCCGCCGAAGTTCGAGACGACGCAAAAGCTGGTCGAGCAGTTCGACGCGAACGTCTCGGCCGCACGCGCCGCGCTCTCGGCCGCCGCGGATGAGGACATGGCTACCGTCTGGACGCTGCGCAGCGGAGCGCACACGATCCTCGCGCTGCCGCGCGCCGCTTCGTACCGCTCGTTCGTGATGAGCCACCTCATACACCACCGCGGCCAGCTCAGCGTCTATCTGCGCCTGCGCGACGTGCCGCTCCCGCCGATCTACGGGCCGACGGCGGACGAATCAAAATAGGTGGTAGAGGGCGGCCAAAGCCCCGCAGGGGCGAGATGAAATAGCTTGGGGCGCAGCCCCAAGATCGACGTTGAGAAAAAGTCGAAGCCCCGGAGGGGCGGAATAGATCGTTGAAGGCTTATTCCGCCCCTCCGGGGCTTCAATACTTTTCAACGGCTTCTTTCCTTGGGGCTACGCCCCAAGCTCTCACATGACGCCCCTGCGGGGCTTCAACGCCTTCTGCTTTCTGCCTTCCTAACCCGACGTGACTCGTTCGTAGGCGGCGCGGATCGAGGCCGTGCGCTCGCGCAGGGTCGCGACGAGTGCGGCCGGAGAAGCGAAGCCGAGGGCGGAGGCGAGGTCGCGAAGCGTCGGGTGGTCTGGCGCGGCGGGCAGGCGCGTGGAGCGGCCGGTCGTGAGGCGCAGGCGGTGATCGAGGCGGCGCAGCAGCGCGTAGCCTTCGGAGAGCGCGGCGTGCTCGCTCTCGTCGAGCGAGCCTGCGGCGCGCAGTCGCGCGAGCGTGGCGGCGGTCGAGCGGTCGTCGCCCTCGTCGGGCAGGCGGTCGCGCAGTTGTAGGTAGCGCGCGGCGAAGTAAACGTCGAGCATGCCGCCCGCGCCGAACTTGATGTCGAGCGCGCCCGCCCCGGCACGCGCGCGCTCGCGCTCCAGCCGCTCGCGCACACGCCGCGTCTCAAGCCGCAGCTCTTCGCCGTCGCACCTCCGGGCCGCGCCGTGAAGCGCGCGCCGTGCACGCGCTTCGACGGCGCGGCCGAGTTCGAGGTCGCCGCCGACGGCGCGCAGCTTGACGTAGGCCAACCACTCCCAGACGCCGGCCTGCGCCGAGACGTAAGAGACGAACGACTGCGCGCCGCGCGCCACGGGGCCGCTCTTGCCGTCGGGCCGCAGCCTGAGATCGACGCGGTAGAGGTGGCCCTCGCGCGTGACGGAGGAGAGCGCGGCCGTCATCAGCTCGGCGAGGCGAGCGTAAGCCTCCTCGCGCGCGAGCGCGCGCAGGGGCGGCGCGGTGCGCTCGTCATAGACGAGGACGATGTCGAGGTCGGAGCCGTAGTCC
>DATHBT010000345.1:0-13994 GCA_035295985.1 Pyrinomonadaceae bacterium
CAGCCGTCGAAGGCCGGCGGCAAGGGCAGTCCGAAGGGCGGCGCGAAGCGCGGCGGCACGGGCGGCGTGGCGCGCGGCGCGGGATCGGGCCGCGGCGCTTCGGGCGCGGCCGGCGGTCGCGGCAACAAGGGCGCTCGCCCGAGCGGGGGCACGAAGGGAGGAGCCGCCGGCCGCGGCGGCTCCAAAAGGGGCCGGTAGCGACGTCGTCACCACGGTCGCGGAGACGGCCGGGCGCGCGGCGGCTCGCGTCGCCAGCGTCGTCGAAAGTCTGACGGGCGTGATCCGCCCGCGGCGAAAACGCTGAACGAGGGGGTTGGGGGATAGGGGTTGGGGGTTAGGGAAGTCGGCTGACGGCCAAAGTAGTTGTCTTCGATTACCGTTTGCCGGTCTCGTTGCAACTCCTGCCTTCTTCCCCAACCTCCGTCCCCCATCCCCTAACCCCTTCCATGCGACTCTGGCTCTCGAAGAACGGAGAGGTCCCGCTGCGCGAGCAGTTGACGGCGCAGATCGTGCTCGGCATCGTCAGCGGCGACCTGTCGCCGGGCCAGCGACTGCCCTCGACGCGCGAGCTGGCCCGCCGCTTCCGCGTCCACGCCAACACGGTCAGCGCGGCCTACCGCGAGCTGGAAGAGCGCGGCTGGCTCGAATCGCGGAAGGGGAGCGGCGTTTACGTCCGCGCCGAGCGGGACGGCTCCGCGCCCGACTCGGAGCACGCGCTCGACGGCCTCATCTCAACCTTCCTCCAGCTCGCCCGTCGGCAGGGCCACTCGCTCACCGAAGTCCAGCGGCGCGTCAAGCACTGGCTCTCGCTTGAGCCGCCCGACCACTTCCTCGTCGTCGAGCCTGACGCGGAGCTGCGCGCGATCCTCTGCGCCGAGATCGCCGGGGCGACCGACTTCACGGTGCGCGGCTGCGAACCCGACGAGATCGCGAACGCGGGGCTCCCTGCGGGGGCCGCGCCGGTCACGCTCTTCAACAACGCCGAACAGGTGCGCTCACTGTTCCCGCCCGACACGAACCTGTTCGTCCTGCACTCGCGCTCCGTCCCCGGCTCGCTCACGGGGCAAGAGCGGCCCGGCGCGGACGCGCTCGTCACCGTCGTCTCGCGCTGGCCGGAGCTGCTGCGCTGGGCGCGCACCATCCTCGTCGCCGCCGGCCTCGACCCCGCCGCGCTCAACTTCCGCGACGCGCGCCAGCCCGGCTGGCAGAAGGGTCTCGCCGCCAGCACCCTCCTCATCACCGACGCCCTCACCGCCCAACAACTCCCCCGCGCCGAAGGCAGGGACGTGCGCGTCTTCCGCATCATCGCTGACAACTCACTCGCCGAGCTTCGCGCTTTCGTCGAAGACTTCCTGACGGCATGAAGGCTCGCCTGTTGTGACGCTTCGCGAAGTCGCACAAAAGTTTGTGGCCGCGCGCCGGGCGCGTGATTTATAGTTCGGGCTGTGCGGCCGTCCGGTTTGAGCGGCCCGGTTGGAGGTTCGAGGGAAATGTTCAGGCGCGTGCTGGTGGCGGTGCTCAGGCTGGCGCTGCGCGTCTTCTTCCGGCGCATTGAGGTGCGGGGCCGGGGGCGCGTGCCGCGCGACGGGGCGGTCGTGTTCGTGGTCAACCACCCGAACGCGCTCGTCGATCCGGTCTTCGTGCTGTGCCACGCGCCGCGTCGCGTCTCGTTCCTGGCGAAGGAGCCGCTGTTCCGGATGCCGGTCATCAGGTGGCTCGTGCGCGCGATGGAGGCCATCCCCGTTTACCGCAAGCAGGACGAAGGGTCAGACCCCGCGCGCAACCGTGAGACCTTCGAGCGCGCCGGGGAACTCCTGCGGCGCGGCGTCGCGGTCGCCATCTGCCCCGAAGGCGTCTCGCACAGCGACGCGAAGCTGCGGCCGTTGAAGACGGGCGCGGCGCGCATCGCGCTCGCCGTCGCGTCGAGCGCGCCGCCAATCGATCTCCACATAGTCCCGGCCGGAATCTACTACACGGCGAAGACGGCCTTCCGCAGCGCGGCCCTGCTCTTCTTCGGCGAGCCGATCAAAGTCGAAGCGGTCGCGCTCGACGCGGAGGGCCAGCCGCCGCGCGAGGCCGTCAACAGCCTGCGCGAGCGCATCTGGCTCGCCCTGCGCGATGTGACTCTGAACGCCGAGCACGAGAGCGCCGTCGAACTCGTCGCGCGCGCCGAGCGAATCTTCTCCGCCGAGTCGGACGGCGAGCGCCGCAGCCTCCGGCGCGAACTCAGCCTGCGCCAGCAGTTCCTCGACGGCTACGCCTTCCACTTCGAGCGCGACCCAGCGCGCCTCGCCGCGCTCGAAGCGCGCGTGCGCCGCTACGAGGAAGAGTTGCGGCTGGCAGGCATCGATCCGGAAGACCTCTCCGCGCCGCAGGCCGGCGTCGTCGGAATAGCGCGCCACCTGCTCACGCGCGTCCTGCCCGTGCTCTGCCTCGCGCCGCTCGCCCTCGCGGGCGCGCTTCTCCACTACCCGACCTACAGGCTGACCGGCTTCCTCGCCACGCGGCTGTCTAACAAGAGCGACGACATGGTCTCGACGATCAAGATCGTCGCCTCGGTGCTGCTCTTCCCCCTGACCTGGCTCGCGCTCGCGGCGGTCGCTTACGCGCTGCTCGGCCGGGCGGCGGCCCTCGCCGCGCTCGCCGCCGCGCCGCTCGCGGGCTGGACGGCCGTGCGCTTCTCCGAGAAGATTGACGACTTCGTCGGCGGCGCGCGCGCCGTCCGCTTCTACCTCACGCGCCGCTGGTTCTTCAAAGAGCTTCTGGTCGAACGCCGCCGGCTGCGCGAGGAGATGCAGGCGCTCGGCGAAGAGGCCGCGCGCGCGTCCTCATCCGGCGCGTCGCTCCCCTCCGCACCCACGGGCCACACTGTCTGACGGCGGATCGGTATCGGACGAAAATTTTATGCCCGGTGGACACAACGAGCAGGGCGAAGACGAGGCGGGCCGAAGCGACGACGGGCCGCGCAGCCGCGACACGGCGCGCGCTGCCGGGAGTCTCGACGGCGGACGGCGCGACGCCGATACGGCCGCCCGCCTCGTGCGTCTCGAACGCGCTCTCGAAGAACTCTCCGCGCGCCTCGCCTCCGTCGAGCGACACTTCGCTGCGCCCAACGCCCGGCCGCAAACACAGGCACGCCCGTTCGCCCAGGGCGCAGGCGCACAATCATCCCCACAGTCCGCCCAACCACAAACGGCCCGGCCGCAAACCGTCGCCGGGCCTCCGCCTCCTCAGGCCGCGCCGGGCGGCGCGACGGCCGGTGTGAATGAGGCCGCGGCGTCCGGGGCGGGGGCGCGCCCGCGCGAGGAAGAGTCTCCTTTCGGGCCTCGCGGCGCTCACGAGCGCGCGGCTGACGAGTCGGCTTCAGGCGGGCGCGCACGACAGGCCGGCGCAAGCGTCGGCATGACAGATGAGTCGCCCGCCGCGGCGAGGGGCGCGCGCAGAGACTTCGAGACGATAGTCGGCGGCAGCCTCGCCAAGTGGCTCGGCATCGTCGCGGGCGTGCTCGGCGTCGGCTTCTTCCTCAAGTACGCGTTCGACAGCCAGTGGATCGGCGCGCGCGGCCGTGTGCTGATCGGCGCGGCCGTCGGCGCGGGGCTGATCGCGCTGGCCGAGCGCCTGCGTCGGCGCGGCTACCGCAGCTACCCGAACGTGCTGACGGGCGGCGGCATACTGATCCTTTACCTTTCGGTTTACGCCGCGCGCGTCTTCTACGAACTCGTCGGCCTGACCCCGGCCTTCGCGCTGATGGCCGCTGTGACGACGGCCGCCGTCCTCCTCTCCGTCCGCTACGACGCAATCGCCGTCGCCGTCCTCGCGCTGCTCGGCGGCTTCGCCACGCCCGTCCTGCTCTCGACCAGCGTCGATAACCAGATCGGGCTGTTCACTTACGTCTTCGCGCTCGACGCGGGCGTGCTCGCGCTCGCCTACTTCAAACGCTGGCGCGCGCTCAACCACATATCTTTCTGGCTGACGGCGCTCACCTTCCTCGGCTGGCTCGTGAGCTTTTACGAGCCCTGGAAGCTGTGGCGCACCCTCTTTTTCCTGACGCTCTTCTTCCTCGTCTTCTCCGCCCTGGCCTTAGTCCACAACGTGCTCGCGCGCCGGCCCGCGCGTTGGGCGGACGTGTCGCTCTTCATCCCGAACGCGACGCTCTACTTCGCGGCCTCTTACGCGCTGCTGGACGAAGGCGGGTACGGACGCGCGCTCGGCGCGTTCGCGCTCGTCGTCTCATCCTTCTACGTCCTGCTCTTCTACGCCGCGCGCACGCGCCACCGCGAGGATCGCCTGCTCGCGCTCTCCTACGTCGGCGCGGCCGTCACCTTCTTCACGCTGGCCGTCTCGATCCAGCTCGATCTGCAATGGGTCACAACGGGGTGGGCGGTCGAGGCGCTGATGCTCACGTGGGTGGGCCTCCGCGCGGAAGAGCGCGGCGCGCGCTACGCGGGCGTCGCCGTCTTCGCCGTCGCGGGGCTGCACTGGCTCGTGGTGGACGCGGTCGAGTTCGCGGCCTACCGCACGCCCGGCGCGTTCGTGCCTTTCCTGAACGGCCGCGCGGCATCGGCCGCCGCGCTCGTCGCCGCGCTCTTCGGCGCGACCTGGCTCTACAGGCGCGAGGGCCGAAAGGTCGAGCCGGCAGAGCGCGACGCGCTCTCCGTGCTCTTCGTGCTCGCCGCCGCGGGCCTCGCGCTCGTCGCTTTGAGCGCGGACGTGAACGACTACTACCTGCGCGCGATGCGCGACGCGGCGGGCGACGCCGACGCCCGCGCCCGGCTCGACAACGCGCGACTCTTCGCGCTCTCCGCGCTGTGGACTCTCTACGGCGCGGGGCTGTGGGCCGCCGGGTACGCGCGCCGCGTGCAGTTCCTGCGCTTCGCGGCCTTCGCGCTGCTCGGCGTCACGGCCCTGAAGCTCGTCGTCATCGACGCCGCCTACTTCGACGCCGCCTGGCACCGCGCGCTCGCCAACCAGACCTTCGCCGCCTTCGCCCTCCTCGTCTTCGCCCTCTGGTACGTCGCGCGGACTTACGCGCGCGCGCGCGCGGGCACCGACGAGCGCGAGCGGCGCGCGGCGTTCCCGGCGCTGACAGTCGTCGGAAATCTGCTGGCCGTCACCGCGCTCTCGCTCGAAGCGGTCGGCTACTTTGACAAGCAGCTCGCGGCAGCCGCGGGCAACGGCGGCGGCGAGGGCTTGCGCGACCTCCGGCTCGCCGCGCAGCTCTCGCTCTCGCTCGTGTGGGCGGTTTACGGCGGCGCGCTCCTCGCGCTCGGCCACGCGCGCGGGCTACGCGTGCTCCGGCTGATGGCGCTCGCGCTGCTCGGCGCGGCGACCGTGAAGGTCTTCTTCTTCGATCTCTCTGAGCTTGAGCGTTTCTACCGCATCGTCTCGTTCATCGCCCTCGGCGCGATCCTGCTAGGCGTCTCCTTCCTCTACCAGCAGCAGCAGCAGCGCGCGGCCCGTGTCGAAGGCGACTAGCGCGCCCGCCGGATCAAAGTCGTTGACGCCGGGCGGGCCGCGCCGCTAATCTCGAAAGTGCCCCGCGCGTCGCGCGCCCGTCCGGCCCCGCCGCGCCCGCCTCCCGCCCAATCCCACTTAAGCCACGCGAACAAATATATGAAACACCTTCGCCGCACGGCCCTCCTGCTGCCCGCCGTCCTCCTTCTCCTGTCAACAGCGCCCGCCGGCGCGTCGTTCCTGCGCGCTCTCGTCGCCGAAGTGCCTGACGGCGTGACGCTCGTCGTCGTCAACAGCAACCGCAAGCTGACCGTCGTGCTCAAGGGCGTGCAGCCGCCCCGCGACGAGCGCGAGGCCGAGCAGGCGCGGCGACACCTCGCCGCGCTCGCGCTCGGCCGCGAGGTCACGGTCGAGTACACGGGCCTGCGCGGCGGCCACATCTACGGGCGCGCGCTGTGCGGCGGGATGGATTTGGGACTACAGCTCGTGCGCGACGGCGCGGCCCGCTACGACGCGGCGACCGACAACGCGCTCGGCGAGGCGGAGCGGCAGCTTTACGCGGAGACGGAGCGCGCGGCCCGCGCCGAGCGGCGCGGCGTGTGGCAGGAGGCTAGGGGGCCCGCGGCCGTCGCGGCCGTCGCACCCGTCGCGCCCGTGCAGCTCGCGCTGCCGGCGAACGTCTCGGTCGCGCCCCCTTCGGAGCGCCCCGCGCGCCGCTCGCTGAGCACGGAAGACCTGATCGTCCGCCGGGCGGCGGCTTCGCCGGGCAAGGGGTCGAAGTCGGGCGGCCCGGCAACGCCGAAGCAGGCGCGCTGGCCGCTGAACCGTCCCGGCGAGGAGTTCGACTTCTCCCGCCACCTGGGGCAGGGGCGGACGACCATCGTCTATTTCTACGCCGACTGGTGCCCGGCCTGCCGCGAGGTCTCGCCGATGATGAAGGGGATCAACAGCAACACGCCGGACGTGGAAGTGCTCGCCCTGAACATTGATCACTGGGGTTCGCCCGTCGCCGCGGCGCACGGCGTCAACTTCGTCCCATACTTTCAGATTTACGACGAGAGCGGCTACCTCGTAGCCGAGGGCAAGCAGGCGGCGCAGTGGCTGGCGCAAGAGGCGGCCAGGCGCGCGCGCGAGGGCGGGTAAGACTGAACGCGGCGGTGAACTACTCGGGCGCGTGCGTGTGGCGGCCGAGGCGGCCGGTGGCGAGCAGCCAGAGCATTCGGAAGTCGGAGACGAAAGACCACCACGGGTGCGCGAAGGTGGCCGGGCGGTTGTGCTCGACGAAGAAGTGGCCGGCCCACGCCAGCGCGTAGCCCGGCACGAGCGCGAGCGGCATCCACGGCCAGCGACCCGTAACGGCGAAGAAGACCAGCAGCGCGAGGGCCGCGAGCGTGCCCGCGGCGTGCAGCCAGCGCGTCGCCGGGCGGCTGTGCTCGGCGAGGTAGTGCGGCCAGAAGTCCGCGTAAGTTTGAAAACGGTCCCGCGCCAACGTCTCGCCCCCGCCCGCCCGGCGTGCTCCGAAGTCGATCAGTGAAACAGCCCACGCCCTCTCATAGCACCTGGCGCATTGCCGCCGACATCGCCCGCCGTCAGCCCTGCTCGAAGACCCTCTGATAGTCGTCCGCGCCCGCAAGTTCGACGCGCGCCAGTTGCAGGTTCTCCTCGACGTGCTCGCGGCTGCTCATGCCGACGAGCGCGGTCGTAACGCCGGGCGTGGAGCGCACGAACTGGATGGCGGTCTGCGCGTCCGAGGCGAGCGACCCGAGCGGCTCGCGGATCGACTCGGGGAGGTTGCGCGCCACGCGCCCCTGGAAGATCGAGGCCGAGGCGACGACCGTGATGCCGAGCGCCCGCGCGGCTTCGAGCAGTGAAACCTTCTCGCCCGCGTAAGACTGGTTCGCGAAAGTGAGCGCCTCCGGCATCGCGAGGTTGAAGGGGAGCTGCACGAAGCGGAAGTGGTGGCGCTCGCCCGCCACCTCGCGCGCGATCTCGGCCATGCGCTCGATCGGGTGGTACTCGCGCGCGCCCGTCTCGACGCGGAAGCCGTTCCACGTCGCCACGCCGTAGTTTTTGATGTAGCTGCGGGCGACGGCGCGCTCCAGGTGGCGGAAGGCCGCGCGCAGGCGGCGGTCGAACTCGTCGGAAGGGACGCCGCCGAGCTGCGACTCCGGGTTGTGTATGTAGTAAACGTCGATGGTTTCGAGGCCGAGGTTGCCGAGCGACTGTTCGAGCTGGTGCTGCAGGTAGCGCGGCGTCATGCAGTGGCTGCCGCCGACGAAGTCTGTCAGCGATGCGACGCCCGTCTCGACGAACGTGCGCTCGACGTACTCGCGCGCCTCCGCGCGGCTCGCGGGCGGCGCGGAGTCGAAGGGGACGTAGCCGCCCTTCGTGCAGACGACCAGCTCGTCGCGCGACGCGACGCCCTCTTCGATCAGACGCCTGATCGCCGCGCCGACCGACCGCTCGCCACGCTGGAAGCGGTAGTTGACGGCCGAGTCGATGACGTTCGCGCCGAGTTCGACGGCGCGGAAGACGGCGTCCTCGTAGGCGCGGTCGGTCTCCTCGTCGGCCTCGCCGAGGTAGGTGCCGATGCCGACGGAGGAGAGCCACAAGTCCTGCTCGAAGCGGAAGTGGCCGGGGGCCGCGCCGCGCTCGCGAGTCGCGCGGTCGCGGTAGCGCGCCGTCCCCTCGCGCGTGGCGTGGCCCGCGATGGCGCGGGGTTGCGTCTCTGCTGTTGTCGTCATGTTTTAGCGTGTGCGTCGGGGACGGGGGATCGCGTCGAATCATACGCGCGCGCGCCGCGCGCGGGCAAGGGCTTTCGACTCGCGCCGCGCGCGTGTGGTAGCTTTAGCCCACCCCGTAACAATCGGACGAAAGGCGCGCGAAACTTTTGCGGATGACTACCGCCGAACAGGGCCGAGACGCGGAGGCCGCCGCGCTCCGGGCGAGCGGCTTCGAGCGCGAGCTGCGCGTGGCGCAGAGGCTCGCGCGCGCGGCCGGCGCGGAGGCGCTCAGGTTTTACGGCGGGCCGTTGCGCGTCGAGCACAAGGGCGAGTTTGAAGACCCGGTTACGCAGGCCGACCACGCGGCCAACGACGTGATCCTGACGGGGCTCAAGAAAGAGTTCCCCGAAGACGGCATACTCTCGGAGGAGACGACCGACACGGTCAGGCGTCTCGACAGGCCGCGCGTCTGGATGGTCGATCCGCTCGACGGCACGAACGGCTTCATCGCCGGCAACGGCGACTTCGCAGTCCAGATCGGGCTGACCGCGGGGGGCGATCCCGTCATGGGCGTGGTCTTCCTCCCGCTGACCGACGTGCTCTACTGGGCGGCGCGGGGCGCGGGCGCGTGGGTCGAGCGCCCCGAGACGGAGGCCGAGCGTCTGCGAGTCTCTGATGAAAGTGAGCCGGCGCGGATGCGTCTCGCGGCGAGTCGTTCGCACCGCAGCCCGAAGATGGACGCGGTCGTGCGCCGCTTCGGCTTCCGCGAGGAGGTCAACCGCGGCTCGGTCGGCATCAAGATCGGGCTGATCGTCGAGCGGCAGTGCGACATCTACATCCACCTGTCGCCGCGCACGAAGCAGTGGGACACCTGCGCGCCCGAAGCGATCCTGCGCGAGGCGGGCGGGACTCTGACTGATCTGTGGGGCGAGCCTTACCGCTACAACACGGAGGACGTTCGCAACCGCAACGGCCTCATCGCCTCCAATACCGCTTCGCACCCGCTGGCCGTGCGCACGCTCGCCCCGCTCCTCGCCGAGTTCGGCCGCGCGCGTGTGAACTCGACAGACAGCTAACCTCGCCTGAGCGACTCGCGCTCTCCAACGCTCGGCAAAACTCTGCGTGAGAATATGTCGCGCGAACATTCCCCGCGCGTAGGGCGTAAGGCTTCGGGCGGCCGGGCAAGTGAAAGTCGGGCCGCGGAAAGGTTTTACCCGCGATGCGCTCCCTCGCCCTCGCGCTCCTCGTAGCGCACATCATCGCCGGGACGGCCGCCGTCCTGGTCGGCCTCGTCGCGCTCGTCGCGCCTAAGCCCGTCGGGCGGCGCGCGCCCGCGCACCTGCGCTCGGGCCGCCTGTTCCTCTACGCGATGGCCGTCGTCATCGGCACGTCCGTCGCGCTCACGCTCATCAGCTTCAACCCCTACTTCGCCGGCCTGACCGCCGCCGCCACGGTCGCCGTCTTCTCCGGCTACCGCGTGCTCGGCCGCAAGCGGCCGGACGTGAACACCTCACACCGCGCGCGGCCGTTGGACTGGATTGTGACGCTCTTGATCCTCGCGGTCGGCGTCTTCCTCACCGGGCTCGCGGCGACGGGCCGCGTCACGCAGAACCTGCCGGTCGTCTATTCGCTCGGCGCGGGGAGCACCGCTTACGCCCTCTACGATCTCTACCGCTTCGCGCGGCCCGCCGGCTTCCCGTTCACGCCGAACCTGTGGCTCTACGAGCACCTCGTCAAGATGATCGGCGGCTACTTCGGCGCGGTCGCGGCCTTCTCCGGAAGCGTCCTCATACTGCTCCCGCCGCCCTGGCGTCAGCTCTGGGCCACCACGCTCGGCCAGACGCTCGCCGTCGTCTTCGTCCTCTACTACCGCCGCAGACTCAAAGGTGCGAACGCGCGCCGCGCCGCAACTGTTAACGCCGGCACGGCCGCCGACGTTAAATGATCCGAAAGCTCTGACGAGCCGGCGAGCCGCTGACCGAGAGATCGCGCCCGCGCGCGCGAGGGGGCGGCGACGCGCAACATTCGGGGGATTCAGCCGTTGAGACTCTTCTTCATCTCGCTCGGCTCGGCGCTCGCGGGTACGTGCGCCGGGATAGCCGCGCTCTACGCGGCCTACTTCGCCGCCGGCGTCGGCGGCGAAGCGCCTAGCGGGACGGACTTGCAGAGCTTCGGGCTGCTGATGTTCGTGCCCGCCTTCGTCCTTTGCCTGCTCCTCTACGCGCCCGCCCTGCTCTGGCTCGCGCGCCGCCGCCGCAGTTGCGAGCCGCCGCGCTTCTTCACCTTAGTCCCCGCCTTCCTGCTCAACCTGCCCGTCTTCCTCGCGCTGCTCTTCGCGCTCCTGCGGGGCGGGATGTTCTTCGGCGCGGGCGAGGTGTCGCTCTTCGTCGCCGCCTTCGCCGCCGCCGGCGCGACGTTCGGCCGCGGCTTCGTCTGGTGGTGCCGCAAAAAGTCGCGCGAGGGATGATGCGATTGCGGATTGCGGAATGCGGATTTCGGATTTAACTTAACAGCCCACGGGCGTGGCTGAGGCCTGCTGCCGACCCGGGGCGGGCGACACCGTCCGTCGGATTTCTGTTTCCAATCCGCAATCCGAGATCCGCATTCCGCAACGCATGAGCACGCGAAACAAACTCCTCCTCGTCGTCCTCGCCTGCGGACTCGTGCCGGCGCTGCTGCTCGCCGCGTTCGCCTACCGCGCGGGCGCGCGCGCCGTCGAAGACTCGCTGCGCGCCGACGCCGCGACGTCCGCCGCGCAACTCGCACGCCAGCTCGAAGCGCAACTGCGTGAGTCTTCCGCCCCCCCGGAAACTTCGGCGGCGCCCGCCGATTTCGTGGGCGCGGCGTCGAGTGAGAGGCAGCGGCAGGCCGCACTGCTCAAGCCGCTCGCGAGCGGCGTCGCGGCCGAAGGCGACGGAGAAATCGCGGGGCGCGGCCGTCAGGTCTTCGCGCTCGCGGCCGACGGCCGCATCGTCTATCACGCTAACGCCGCCTACATGCACCGGCCCGCCGCCGAGGTCGCGCCGCACCTCGAACCGGTCGCGCGCGAGATGGCCGCGCGCCGCTCCGGCTCGCAAACTTTCACGGACGCGCCCGACGGCGCGAGTTGGATCGCCGCCTACACGCCCGTCGCCGGAACGGACATCTCCGTGGCCGTCGCGCGCAACCGCTCGGCCGCGGTCGCGCCCCTGCGCCGCACGCTGCTCGCGTGGGCCGCGGTCGCGGCGCTGGCCGCGTGCGGGGCCGGGTGGTACGTGTACTTGATGGCGCGTCGCCAGTCGCGCGTGGTCGCGTCTGTCGCGGAGGCAGCGGCGCGCGTGGCGGCAGGCCGCCTCGACGAGAGCGTCGAGCTGAGCGGCGAAGGCACGGCCCTTTCGCTCGCCGAGAACTTTAACCGGATGACCGACCGGCTGCGCGAGCAGATCAGGCGCGAGGCGGAGAACCGGCAGTTCCAGTCCTTCTTCCGCCTCTCGGCGATGCTCACGCACGATCTCAAGAACGCGATCACGGCCCTCTCGATCCTCGTCAAGAACATGGAGCGCCACCTCCACCGCGAGGAGTTCCGCGCGGACGCGATCCAGAGTCTGCGCGACGCCACCGAGAACCTGCGCTCAATCGTCGCGCGCCTGAGCGAGCCGGCCGTGACGCTGAGCGGCGAGTACCGGCGCTCGATCCGGCAGACCGATCTCGTGCCCGTCTTGCGCCGCGTCGTCTCGGCGCACGCCGCTTCCGGCTTCCACGAGATCGAGACCGACTTGCCCGACGCGCTCGTCGCGACCGTGGACGCCGAGCGCATCGAGCGGGTGCTCGAAAACCTCGTCATCAACGGACTGGAAGCGATGGGCACTGAGCGCGGCCGGCTGACGGTCGCCGCCGGCCGCGAAGACGACTCGCGAATCTTCCTGAGCGTCGCCGACACCGGCGCTGGTATGACCGAGGAGTTCATCCGCGCGCGCCTCTTCCGCCCGTTCGCCACGACGAAGGCCAAGGGCGTCGGCCTCGGCCTCTACACCTGCCGCG
This sequence comes from Pyrinomonadaceae bacterium, assembly GCA_035295985.1. Classification (GTDB taxonomy): domain Bacteria; phylum Acidobacteriota; class Blastocatellia; order Pyrinomonadales; family Pyrinomonadaceae; genus JAIVGV01. The sequence goes on from DATHBT010000345.1 coordinate 12,198, forward strand.
AGGTGGTCGAGGCGCACGGAGGCCGCATCGAAGTCGAGTCCGAGAAGGGCGCTGGCACGCGCTTCCGCGTCGTGCTGCCCTCCGACCCGTCCGCCGGGGCGCGCACCGCCGACGCGCAGAAGCCCGGCTAGCAGATTTCTCGCGACACGATTTCAGCCCGGCCCGGTGATATACTTTGCGCCGCGCGCGGAGAATCAAGCCGATGGCGACGAACCCTGAAACACTGCTGACCGAAGACGAGTACCTGGCCTTCGAGCGGCGCTCAGAGCTCCGGCACGAGTACCTAGCGGGTGAGGTGTTCGACATGACCGGCGCCAGCCGCAAACATAACCGCATCGTCACGAACATCGTCGTCGCGTTGGACACGCAGTTGCGGGATCGCCCGTGCAACGTTTACGCGAACGACATGCGCGTCCGCGTCCGCCGGGCGAGGCACTACGCTTATCCAGACGTGGTCGTCACCTGCGGCGAGGAGAAGTTCGCCGACGCGGAACTGGACACGTTGCTCAACCCGCTGGTCATCTTCGAGGTGATGTCCGACTCGACCGAGGCTTACGACCGCGGGAAGAAATTCGAGAGCTACCAGAACGTCGAGTCGCTGACGGACTACCTGCTCGTCTCGCAGCACGCGCGGCGCGTCGAGCAGTTCACCAGGGGGGGCGGCCGGGACTGGGTTTACACCGAGGCCCACGAACCCGGCGACGCCATCGGGATTCGGAGCATCGGGTGCGAGCTGAGGCTTGAAGACGTTTACCTGAAGGTCGAACAACCGACCGCCCGCGAATGAAGGCGCGCCGCAGCCTGATCCACTTAAAAACTCGAACGCAGCGCCGCAGACTTCGATGAGCGAGCAGCAGACAGACGGGCGCGCGACCGTGCTGGTCGTTGACGACGACCGGGTGCTCAGGCGCCAGTTGTACTGGGCGCTCGAAGGCGAGCACAACGTCGTCGAGGCGGAGTCGCGCGCGGAGGCTGCGGAGCACCTGCGCGGCGGGCAGGTGGACGTGGTGCTGTGCGACCTGCACCTGCCGCCAGACCTCGAAGGTATGTCCGAGGGCTTGGCGGTGGTCGAGGCGGCGCGGGCGATGCGGCCGAGCGTGCCGGTCGTCGTCATCACGGGGAGCGAGGCGAAGGAGGCGGCGCTCGAAGCGATCAGGTGCGGGGCCTACGGGTTCTTCGAGAAGCCTTTCGATCAGGAGGAGGTCGCGCTCATCGTCCGGCAGGCGGCGCGAGTGCGGCGGCTTGAAAGGGAAAACTTCAGGCTGCGCGAGTCGCTGACCGGGCGTCTCGGCTTCGGGCGTTTGATCGGGTCGTCGTCGGCGCTCGAAAAGGTGATCAAGCAGGCGCGCGCTGTCGCGGAGACCAACGCGACCGTGCTCCTGGCGGGCGAGAACGGCACGGGCAAGGAGATCGTCGCGCGCGCCATCCACGAGGAGAGCGCAAGGCGCGACGCGCCCTTCGTCGCGGTCTCGTGCGCCGCGCTGCCCGAATCGCTGGTCGAGTCTGAGCTGTTCGGCCACGAGAAGGGCGCGTTCACCGGCGCGCACGCGGCGAAGAAGGGGAGGTTCGAGCTGGCCGACGCCGGCACGCTCTTCCTCGACGAGATCGGCGAACTCTCGCAGTCGATTCAGGTGAAGCTGCTGCGCGTCTTGCAGGAGCGCGAGTTCGAGCGCCTCGGCGGGACGAAGACCCTCACCGTTGACATACGGCTCATCGCGGCGTCGAACCGCGATCTCGAACAGGAGGTCGAGGCCGGGCGCTTCCGCCGCGATCTGTTCTACCGCCTGAACGTCGTGC
>DATHBT010000346.1:0-3723 GCA_035295985.1 Pyrinomonadaceae bacterium
GAGCGGAACCGCTGCGAGGTGAGCAGCGTCATCTGCGCGTCGCGCAGCTTGAGCGTGTTAATGAGCAGAGCGCGCGACGGGCCGGCGACGAGGTAGCCGTTCTCGTACATGTAGTGCGCTTCGAGGCCGAAGTCCACCGACTTGAGCGAGTAGAACGTGCGCCCGCCGTCGGTCGTGTTCTGCCACTGCAAGCCGCCCTTGCCGTTCTGCGCGGCCCAGCCGTTCAGCTTGTCAACCACGCGCTCCAACGTGTTCTGCAACCGCTGCTGGTCATAGACTTCGAGGATCATCTTCCACGAAGGCGTCGGCAGCACGGGGCCGTCCACGGCGAAGGCGAACTCGCCGCCCAAGGGCTTCGCGAAGTCCTCCCGCAGGTTGAAGCCCTGCTGCGCCTCGATGCTCTGCAACTGCTGGCGCAGGTTCGGCTCGACGGTTTCGAGGAAGCCGAGCAGGTCGTCCACGAGCAGCACCGGCTCCTTGACGACGAAGGCCGTCGCCACGTTCGCGTTCGGGGAGATGAACTCCAACGCGCCCATCGGCCCCGGCGCGGCCAGCCACGAGGTGACGCCACGGCGCGGCTCGCTGAACGAGAGCACCGCGCGGCTCTGCGTCTTCGACTTCACTTCCTTCTGCTCGACCACGAAGTGCTTCATGCTGAGCAGGCCGAGCTGGCGGAAGCCTTCCAGCTTCTGCGCCGCCGCGGGGTCGTTCGCCTCCTTGGCGACGAACTGGGCGATGATCTTCTCAAGGTCGGCCGCGACTATTAGCCCGGCGCCCTCCTTGTAAACCTCGCTGATGCGCGTGTGGAAGGGCGAGCCGACGAAGCGGTTCGAGGCCGGGTTGTTCTTCGTCGCCGCCACCGCGCGCAGCGTCTCGATCTTGGGCGACGCGGCGAACAGGCCGTTCTGCACCCAGACGTAAAGCTCCTCACGCTGCTTCTGCGCGCCGGCCTGCTTCGCACCCTTAGCGTTGGCCGCGGGCTGCGCGTTAGTCGTCTCGGTCGTGACGGCCGCGGTCAGCGGGTCGTCGATGAACCTGATCGGGGCCTTGCTGTTGTCGCCAGGCCCGGCCAGCTCCGCGATCTGCTTCTCGACGAAGGGGCGGAAGTTCGCCGCGTCCTTCAGCTCGCCGAAGACGACGATGCTCGAAGGCTCGCCCTTCGCGTCCATGCCGCCGGCGACCACGATCTCGTCGCCGAGCTGCGCGCCGAACTCGCGCACGCGCTCGATGACCGAGTCGTTAAGCCCCGCGTGCCGGCTCTCCTTGTTCAAGCCCCCGCCGACCCACTCGGCCAGCGCCGGGTTCTGCTTGATGCGCTCCTGCATGATCTTGTGCGACTCGGCCAGCGACTCGGCCAGGTTCGGCAGCGCCGCATAGACGACCGTATTCTCCGGCACGAGATCGAGGAAGCGCGAGGAGTAGCGCACGCCGGGGCGCGCGACCCTCTGGTTCAAATCCTGCCTGAGCTTCGTCAGCTCGTTGACCATGTTGACGTACTTCGCGGCGTTGCGGCTCCACGCGATGTCCTGCTGGACGGGGATGCGCTCGATCCCTGCGCCGTTCGTCGCCTGATCGCCCGGCAGCAAGACCTTCTTCTCGCCGCGGTGATCGACGTGGACTTCGCCTTCGACCACCGAGACGCGCGAACCCTTCGTGCCGCTGCCGACGGCGAAGATCGTGCCCGTCACGGAGACGAGCGAGTCGGGCGTCTCGACGTAGAGGTGGCCGCTCGCGCGCTTCGACGCCTCGACGAGGACGTTGCCGCGCTCCAGCTTGACCATCGTGTCGCCGCCCGAATTCGAGACGGAGAACTCCGAGCGCTCGCGCGTCTCAAGCAGCGAGCCGTCGGCGAGCCGGAGCATGGCGGCCGAGTCCTTCGCGGTGCGGATGCGCGCGCCCGCCTTGATGAGCGCGCCTGGCGAGAGCAGTTCCTGCCCCGCCTCGGTCACGCTGTAAACCGCGCCGTCCACGTTCTCAAGCGTGGCGGCGAGCGCCTGCGTACCGGGCAGGAACTTCTTGAACATCACCGCGCCGCCGAGCACCGCGACGACCGCGACCGACGCGGCCATCGCCCAGCGCCAAACGGGCGAGGGCTGCCACTGCGCCGAGCGCGCGGGCCGAACGGCACGCGTAGCCGCGACACGCTCGCCCGTCCGCGCGGCCTTCAGAGCCTTGCGGCACGGGATGCACTCCTGCGTGTGATCTTCGAGGAGCATCGCGCGGGCCGGCGACAGCTCGCCCGCGAGATACGCCGGAATGATCGTCTGGAAGTCCGCGCAGTCGCGAATGTGATCGGGCACGGAGGCGGTCACGTTCGTGGCCGCAGCCGAGTTGATCACGGTCGCGCCCGTTTCCTGCGCGACGCGCGCCCAGACGCGGGAGGAGGCGGCAGAAACCGTGCCGCGGTCGATCTCTTCGTCGCGGATGCCCGCCGCAACAGTGTCCAAAATCTGGTCGAGTTCCTGGTTATTACGCTTCATGATTACCTCTCTCCAAATACTCACCGATCTCTTTCCGCAGGCGCGTGCGCGCCCGGTGCAGGGTGACTGCGACGACCATCTGCGAGGTGCCGAGCATCTCGGCGATCTCGCGGTTGTCGTAGCCCTCGAAGTACCGTAGCGCGAACGTGGTCGCGGCCCGCCCCCCGAGCCTTGCGACCGCCTCCCGGACGCGCGCCCGCAGTTGGTTCTCCGCGTGCGCCTCCTCCGGGTTCAGATCGGAACTTATGAACTCCCGCGTGGGCTCAACCGACTCGATGGAGACTGCGCGCGCGCGCGTGCGCCCCCGCATCAGATCGAGCGCGGCGTTGACGGCCGCCCGGTGCAGATAACTGCCCGGGCTGGGCGACAAATCGCGCCGCTCCTTGCTCGAAGCGAGGCGGAGGAAGATGGTCTGGAGCACGTCTTCCGCGTCCACGGCGCTTCCCGTGATGCGGTAGGCGGTGCGGAAAATCTGCTCGTGGTGGTCGCGAAAGAGCGTCTCAAGATCGCCCGCCGCAACCGTCTGGGTCGGCGGCGGGACTGCTCTGAGGTGCTTCGCGGTGCTGGTTGCTGTGGCTGGCACGTCGTTCTCCTTCACGTCGTCTCCATCCATAAAACGCGCCCCTTTACTGTTTATTAACGCCCGGCCCGATTTTTTTGGCCCGCCGGCCCCGCCCCCGCCCCGCCGCTCGTCCCCCCTCGCGTGCCGCTCGTCACCGCCGGGCTGTCATTTATCACATTTTCGTCGCCCGCGCCCGTCCATTGCCCTATCTTTGCGGCCGACGCGGTTAAAACGAGCGCGGGCGGGATTGATAAACGGCGGCGGCAGAAAAGCAAACCTCAGGCGACTGGGGGGCGCTCAAATCGGCCACTTTTCCCGGTGGAGGGCTCTCGTGAAATTGTTGGCGCTAACCCTACTATTCGTCGCGTGCGCGGCCGGCGCCCGGGCGCAGGCGGCGGACTTGGAAAAAGAGAAGACGGAGCTGCTGCGGCTTCACAAATCCAACCGTGAGGCGCACTTTAAGACGGACGTTGACCTGCTGTTCGAGAACTCGCCTGAGGAGATGATCTCCGTCAGCCGCGGCAAAGTCAGCAGGTCGAAGACGGCCGCGGGCCGGAAGGTGTTCGCGGAGTATTTCCGCGGGGCGAAGTATTACGAGTGGGACGACTTGGAGGAGCCGATCATACGGGTCTCGAAGGACGCGAGCATGGCCTGGATGATCACGCGGATCAGGGTGCGGCG
>DATHBT010000347.1:0-12135 GCA_035295985.1 Pyrinomonadaceae bacterium
TAACAGAACGGAAAGGGCGGGGTATCTTGTGAGCGGGTTCATGGCTCCGGCTCCGGGAAAAGTGATGGCTTGGCAGCTTCACTCCTACCACGGACCTTGAACCCTCTTCCTTTTCCCCTCTCAAAAGTGATAAGCGGTCAGCTAGATTGAATATTGACATTTAGCCCGGACGAGCATATTTTGGCCGACGTTCAAAGGGTTCGATGCGCTGACGAGAGCCTTTCATGCTGGCCTCACTCGCAGTGGCAATTCTTGTTTGACCTGATTCGTCCGTCCGTCCTCCATCTGCTGGCAGCATTTCACTGGGGATACCTCCAATTGTATTCCGCTTAGCCATCCCGCCTATCTACACCGGGCAGATGGCGCGGGTCGCTCTAATAAAGGCGGACTGTTGTAAAGCCGCCTACGCTCAAAGGAGGACGCCCGCCATGGATCGTGTCAGCTTCGATCCCAGTCTGTATGTCGAGCGCGACATTGACAATGCGTTATGGGGCAGACTGACCAAGTGGGCGCAGGAAAGCCGACAGGCCCGCTGGACTTCGCTCCGGTCAAAACCTTGCTGCGGCAACACGTGGGTGCTGAAGCGCGCTTACCACCTCGCGACGACCAGCAGTAATTTCAACAGCGGCATCAAGACTATTTTTGTTGAGGGCGATAAGGCAGGCGACGGCCACCCGCCTCGGCTCCTGAACCCGCTGACCGCTAAGCTGTTCGAGATTTACTCGGCAGGCCGTATGTCTCACTGGCGGCGGTTGAAGTTGCGCTTCCACCAGGCCTCATCGCGGCGGTTGATGAAGGCCGGCGCCATCATCCTGGTGAGCGCGCTGCTGTCCTGCCTGTTCGGTGGCTTCCACGAGTACGTCACCTCAATTAAAGCGAACCCGCTACACGTTCACGAGTGGTTCCCGCGCTTCTGGCGCGAGTACTTCTGGGAGCACCTGCTGGACTTCCCCATCTGGTTCCTCACGGGGAGCGTCGCCGGCCTGCCGCTCTCGCTCGGCGTCTCCTTAGCCGTGCTCTATCTAGCGCGGAAGAAGTTTTGGAGCAATCCGTCGGATGACGCTCCGACGGACAAGGAACTGGAATTACTACTAACGCGCGAAGGTCTCACGTTCGTCCTGAGAGAAATCTGCAAGGGCTGGCGGGGGGTGTTGCTTTTGGTTGACGACGCCCACCATCTATCCCAACTCGAAAGACAATTCCTGCACGAGTTATTCGCCCCGCTGCCTCAGAGTTCCGACCTGCTACGCTTTTCCGAAAAGCACTCCATCATGATCGTTACGCTTGACACGCAGGAGAACGCTCGGCCGGAAGCACTGCCGCATAGTCGGCAGCGGTACTTCGAGGTTCTCGAAGTACCTGCCTTCAATCTGCCCGAGTTGCAGGAGATAGCGAGATCAGTGGGGCTGACGAACGACGGCGAGGATGGAGCGAATTCCGAAGAAATCGAGGCGCTGCTCAAACAAGCCTTCGAGGCCGAGAATGTCAACGTCCTGCTTGCCCACAAGCAGGAGCAGCTAATTGCCGAGATGGGCGAGGAGTTTCGCAAGGCGCAGGAAGAGGACATCGGTAACGAATTCGGCCTCGACGAGATGATGGCGGTGCAGGCCGTAAACTTCGAGCCGATTGTCCCGAAGAGCGAGTTGCTGAACTGGCTGAAGGCCGACTCCTTCAGCGAGTACTTGTCTATTTTCAGTCTGGTGTTGCCCGGCGACGGCCGGGACTTGCTGAAGAAATTTCTCAAGCAGGAGAAACTGGTGCGTACCACGGGCGGCGTCTGCTACTTCGATACGACGAAGAGCCGCGCCCTACAGTACTGGCTAAAGAAGAACGCGCCGCAGCAGTTGGCCCAAGCGCACTACTTCTGGTTCTGGCACTCTCTGCGCAAGGTTGCCTCCCCGCGCTTGCAGCCGGACGAGGTCCTCAAACTGCCCCTCCCCGAGCAGCAAGTGATTAAGGAGGGTGCGTGGCACGCGTCCCGCATTAGCTACCTTTTGAACAACGCGACGAGCGTGCTGACGCAGGCCCCCGGGCTGACCGACGCGCAACGCCACGAGCACTGCTACCACGTGGTGGCCTTGCTGCTCTCCTCCGCCGTCATCTCCCGCAGCGAGGGCGACATCAGCGAGGCGGACGAGATGATCATCGACGCGGAGGAGTGGCTGTGCAACCCTGACGGGGCGCAGCGCGAGGCGTGGCTCGCCCGCCTGGCTGAACAACTCTGGCGCGACTACTGGCTCTCCGGCGAGCCGGCGACGCGCAAGCAACTCGCGTCGCTGCTTGAACTCTTCCCTCAGGTGGGCCAGAAGCTGTCATGGCTTATCAACCTACGCCTTGAAGAATTTCTGCAAGGCAGGGACGCGTTGACGCCGCTTCCGTCCGCGCCCCCCTCCGCCGACGCGGCCCTGTGCAACATGCATAGCCTCACGGAGTGGCTGCATGCCGCGAGGCGGAGCCACGGCTTCATCGAGGCCGCGCTGCGCGATAAGGGCGTGCCGGTCGTGGAGCCGCTGCCGGCCGTCGGCGACATCAGGGCCGAATTCTGCCTGCGCCAGCTACAGGCGCTGGCGCTAAACGAGCGGGGGGAGCAGGCGGCGCTGGATGAGGCACTTGGCCGGTGGCACGCGCGCCTGCGCGAGACGGCCGTGGCTAGCGGCCACGTCGGCGACGAGGCCCTTCACGCCTTCAACGAGGCGCGGTACTGGCACCTGCTGGCCGAGGTCTCGCGCAAAGGCTTAGCCCTGTTGGCTGACCTGTCGGTGGACGAAATAAACAACGCGCAGGAGGAGCTGCGCGCCAGGCTGGCGGCGGCCTGCCTGAAGCCGTCGGAGGGGGGGATAGAGGTAGACTATTTCATCTGGATGGAGGCTCGCTACGCCTACGAGCGTGCGCTACAGATCGCCGCCCTGCTGGGCTGGCGCACGCTGACGTTGGAGGTCAGCTTTCACCTGGCGGCGCTGTTGCAACGCCACACGCCGCCAGAGAAGCAGGTCGAAAGCCCACCTTGGTGGAGCCGCTGGGACGGGCTGTTCAGCCAATGCATCGAGATGGAAAAGGAGTTGGGCTACTTCTTTCACACGCCGACCATCTACCGGATTCGTTGGAAGTTCCTCGAAGAGGCGGTCTCGCGCGAGTACTGCGTCGAGGACGCCTACCACACCCTGCTGGCCGTCCAGCGGGCGCGCTTCCCGGACTCAATCAAGCTGCGTTTCCACGACCAAGTGAGTGGTCTGCTCAACAATTACGGTGACTCAGACATCAACCGCCGGCGCAGCGCGGAACTCCACAAGATGTGGGCCTACGAGTTAGCCAAGCTTCCCGAGGCGCGCCGCACGTATGAGCGTCTTGAGTATGAGCAGGCCGACAACCTGAACTTCGCCGCCCAGGCGCACCGGCATCTGGATGAGTTCGATGACGCTGACAAGCTGCTGGACGAGGCTGCCGCCCTGCTTGACTCGGTGCCGCAGACCCCGGCGCCCCCCGCCGACGATGCCGACGACGACGAAAGGGCTCGGCGCCAGCTAGCACTAAGCTTAGACCTACAGCGCGCGTGGCTGCGCCAGGAGCAGGGTCAGAAGCAAGAATTTCACGCTCTCATCCGCAAGTTGTGGGTTGCCGTCGGACGCGACGACAGAATCATGCCTAACCTGATTGGCAGTCTGCTGAACGCCGAGGACGAGAGCAAGCTGCTTATGGAATCTTGGCCGCCCGCCCCCGGGCAGGCTGCTTACGCCGACCCGGATAACGACAAACTCTCCCTGCCTGCTCAATGGGCCGCGGACGAAGAGCACCCGCTGCCGCTGAGGACTCGATTCGAATTCCGCCTGTGGCAGTTCCTTTCGCTGTCCTCGCCGTCGCCGCGCCCCACGCCGGAATCTTTAAGGCTGCTGGCCTACTTCGACTGGCAGTTAAAGAGTCGCTACAGCGAGACGGTCTTGCGCTTCGCGCAGCTGGGCCTCAAGTTCAAGAATGACTTGTCCGCAGATGCCACCAGGCTGCTGACCGCGCTGCTGAAGGCAGTTCACTTCTACTTCGGCGAAATCGAAGAGGTCAATCGTTACGAGTTGGAAGCCCTCCTGCTGCTCATGGGCTACGAGGAGGACTCAATCGAGTGCCGAGTCGCCTATATCGCTGCCCTGCGTAAGCACCAATACCTACTGGAGCGCGAGCTGCGCGTGCGCCAAGAGGCGCAGGACTGGTTCGCGGTGGCCGACCGGGTGGACGACTACTTGGGGGTGCTGGTAGACCCGACGCTCATGGCTCACAAGGTGGGGCTGAAATTACGCCAGAGCGGCTTCCCGCTGGAGAAGATTAAAGAATTACGCGAGTGGCGTAAGGAAGTCTATGCCGGCGCGCAGGCCGCTTATAAGAACGGTGACTACGCCGCCGGCCTGCAACTATTGACCCCGGCACTGCCAGCGTCACCCAGCCCGTGGGTCTTCTTGGAAGACCTACAGGTACTAAATCTCTGGTTGCAGTGTGCGCGTGGGGGCCGCTTCCCCAAAATAGACGAAATCAATAAGCGCGCGACGCAACTCCGCAAGTCCACCCTGCAATACATCCACCACTTCAGCGAGATCATTGAAGACGTACAGGTTCAGATGTTAGCTTTGGAGCTACTTAATACGTTGCAGAAGTCGGTCGACGCTAACGACCCCGAGTAGCCACTTAGGGGCGTTCAAGTGCGGCCTCGATGATGATGTTGGCATTGTTCCGGCCAGGCGGGTTGAGCCGGGCTGAGTGCCGTTGGCGGCATATCTAGTACCGAGGGTATGCAGCATCCATAGTATTCGGGGAAGAACTTTATTGTTCACTCGTCTCCATGCCTTACGCTTAGATAAGGCTTCAGGGAAGAACTTTATTTCTCTGTTAAGGATTCAGGGTGGTCGAGAATAAAGGACTTACGCCCTTTTTAGGGAAGAACTTTATTGTTCGTGAACACTGGCTAATGTTTACGGCCAGTAATTTCCTTACCGCAGGTCTGTTGACTTCCGAATCACGCTGACGCCCTCACGCGATGGGCATCACCGCAACGGGCGACTTCGGGGCGCCCGCCCCTTTCCGCATTTTCCCCGTAGGCAGAACCGGGCAGGAGGAGAAAATGATCGTTAACAGGCGCGATTTCATGCGGGTCGCCGGCGTGGGGCTGGCCGGCTGGTTGACCGACGCCTCGCTGGGTCAGTTCGCGCTGGCCCAGCCGGCGCGCCCCACGGAGCCGCTGATCAAGTCCGTCGCGGCGGCCTGCCAGCGTCTGGCCCGGCACGGGTGGAGAGACCTGCTGCTGAACGTTACGGGCAACGAACTCGATCTGACGGCGGCGAACCTCGCCGGCGAGCTGGCGAAGACGCTCACCGCCATCAGGCGCGATCTGCCCGGCTTCGAGGACTTCGCGTTCGAGGGGCAGCAGGGCATAACGCAGGGTAGGCCGGCGCACAGCCTGCTCTTCCACGCGCTGGCCTCGCCGGCCGTGCTTCAGGGCGCGCCCGGCAAGCCGCTCACGGACTTCCCCACCCTCGCGGAGTTGGAGGCGGTCGAAAATTACGTCTACGGGGTCAAGCCGCCGACGCTCGACGAGCTCCGCGCGCGGGCCGGGGTGGCCGAGATCGCCGTCGTCGTCTTCTCCCCGGAGTACAGGACGGTGAGCCACACAGTGCTGCGGCGTCACGCCGACATGGCCTTCTCGCGCACCGCCTGCGCCCGCGTCGGCAACGAGCAGCCGCACTACGACGGCCCGCGGCGCGACTTCCGGCTCCTCAAAGACGGCGACGACCCGCACACCTTCCGCGTGATTCCCGCGCGCTTCGCGCCCTACGTCGCCGTGAAGGTCAAGGGTCAGGCTGACAGCTTCGGCCCGATGCGATTCATCGAGCGGGAGAGAGACCCGGATAAGAAGGGCGACGACGGCCGCGACTTCTGGGTCCCGCTGCACAAACTCTTCAGCGGGCCGGAGTGCATCGCGGGCCTCGATCTCGACGTCCAACTCGCCGCAAAGTTCGTCAACCAGAAGCTCCGGCGCTTCCACGAGTTGATGCACGGGAGCAAGCTGTGCACCGGCTGGGGCAAGTCGGACATCGACAAGCCCCCGTTCGTGATGACGGACAGGATCGCCGACTTCTCCGCGCGGGGCGAGGACGGGCAGGGGCAGATTACGCCCGTGCCCCATCCGCTCTTCGAGAGGGCGAAGCGCGACGACAAGCTGCTCGCCTTCTGGGTGCCGAAGGACTACGGCAAGGCCGGCGTCAACCTGTGGTTCTCCACCATGCAGATTCTGCCGGAGTATGGCGAGACGACCTTCACTGAGGCATACATGGACGGCTTGAACGTCGATTTCGGGCGGCCCGCGCCCGAATACGTCAACACGCGGCGCAGGCTGCGGCGGCGGCCACCCGTGTGCAACACCGCGGTCGCCAGACAGGCCACCCCCGAAAGCGCGATAGAGGATCTGAACGGGAGGCGCGATCTGCTCCGCACGCTGGAGGCTGGCGGCTACTGGTCGCTACACTACGTTGACCACACGGCCGACGGCTGGGTGGCGGCCGTCTGCCCGCAGCTCGCCGCACTCGGAAACGTCGCGGCCTATGCGCCCGTCGCCCCGCCCGACTTCTTCCCCGCCGTCTTGCAGCGCGAGCTGATGGACTGGTGGGAGAACGAGGCCCCGCCGAGTCTCCGGCCCGGCCTGTGGAGCATCGACCCGCTCGCGCTCTCCGACACGCGGCTGCCGGCGAACATCGAGTTGGCGGACGCCGGGTCGAAGCCGGTGTTCAGTATCGACGACGACACGGTGACGGCCATCGTCGGCCACCCGGCGGAAGGGTCGCCCAAACGACTCCCGCGCCCGGCCAACGAGCCGACCCCGTTCACCCGCCTCCCCGACGGCTCGAACGGCGTGTTCGATCCGGGCTGGGACGTGAGCCAGGGCAAGGACAAGAGCAGCGGCAAGCGTTACCTCCAAAATCACGGCCTCGGCGTACCCTTCATCGAGGACGTTAAGCTGTGCGCCGCGCTCGGCAGCTTCTGGCCGGCGGTCGTGCCCGACTCGACGCGCATGTTCCAGCCGGGCAAGAAGCCGGAGGGCGAGTTGTGGCCGTGGCCCACCAACGTCCCGCTGACGGACGAAGAGCTCGGCCTCGCGCCGGCGGGGGACGGGAAGCTCCGCCCGTGGGACGGCGTGAAGGACGGCCCGCGGATCGTGAAAGGCCGGGTGCGCTACCCGGACATCAACCACGTGGACTACACCACGCTCGGCGGCCGGATGACCGCGATGCTCACCTCGCGCGTCGATCTCAGGGAGTACAAGGCGCGCGTGCTGGCGATGGCCTCGGTCTATCGCGCGCTGGGCGTCAACTTCGATCACTGGCTCAAAGAGCGGAAAGATAACAGGGTGGAGGCGGCCAACCGTCTCCAGTTAGCCAAAGCACAGTGGGCCGTCCTCTCGTTCCGCAAGCTCAGCGGTTCGACCGACGAGTTGCGGGCCGCCGAGCGGCAGTCCGGGGCGAAGATGCGCGACGGCGAAACCTACTACTTCCACGTCTATACCTACGGCAAGGAGGAGACCGACAAGCAAGACCCCCGGTTCGTGTTGGTCGAGATGAAGGAGCAGAGCTTCTTCTACGTCGATGGGGAGAAGCTGCTGATGAGGGGCGGGGGCGGTAAGTGGGAACGGCGGGAGTTGATCTAGATGTCCTGGTCGTGGGCGCGGGGCCGGCCGGCTGCGCGGCGGCCATCCACTGCGCGCAACGCGGGCTCAGCGTCGCACTGCTCGAACGCGAGGAGTTCCCGCGCGACCGGCCGGGTGAGACGCTCCACCCCGGCGTAGAGCCGCTGCTCCGCCAGCTCGGCCTCGGCGGCGCGCTACAGTCGGCCGACTTCCCGCGCCACCCCGGCATCTGGGTGCGATGGGACTCAGAACCCCGCTTCGAGCCGTTCGGCGCGGACGCCGACGGCCCTTGGATGGGCTTTCAGGCGTGGCGCGCGACCTTCGACGCGCTGCTGCTGGATAGAGCGCGCGACGCCGGCGTTATCGTCCGGCAGCCGTGCCGGGCCGACTCGCCGGCGCTCGACGGCGCGAGGGTGACGGGCGTGCGCGCCTCCTGCGGCGAGTTACCCGCCCGCTTCGTCATCGACGCCGCCGGCTCCGGCCACTGGCTCGCGCGCAAACTCTCGCTCGGCATCCGCCGCCGCTCGCCGCGCCTGCTGGTGCGCTTCGGCTACGTGCGCGGCGAGTGCTCCGCACGCGACGAAGCGCCAGCCCTCGTGGCCGACGAGGCGGGCTGGACGTGGACTGCGCGCGTGCGCCCGCGGCTCTACGGCTGGGCGAGACTCTCCTGGCGCGACGCGCGGCAGTCTGACGCCGGCCCGCCCGAAGAGTTGCGCGGCCTGATCCCGCACGGGCCGGTGCGCGCGGCCGACGTGACCTGGCGCATGGTTAGCGAGCCGGCGGGGCCGGGCTATTTTCTGGCGGGCGACGCCGCCGCGCTGCTCGATCCGGCGTCCTCCCACGGCGTCCTCAAGGGCATCATGTCCGGCATGATGGCGGCGCACCTGTGCGCTGCTGTCATCGTTGATGGGGCCTCTGAGCAGCAGGCGTCGCGCGAGTATCGGCGCTGGCTGGCCGACTGGTTCGAGGCAGACGCGGCGCGTCTCAGAGAACTTTACGCGCGCCTGCCGCAATGCGACTGGCCCTCTCGCCCGGTCTGAGGCCCGCAACCCTCGAACGCGCGGCGGCGACCCAGCCGTGATCCGCCGAGACGATTTGACCTCCCTCCGCCCCGCTTTGACACAATGGATACCAGATGAAACTGATTGTTTAGATAACAACTTAATTCCTATTTTTTTGGGAGAGTTGATTCCTAAATAAAGGACTTAGAGGCCGTCTGGGTAACAACTTAATTTTCTAGGGACAACATTGCGGCCGGGAGATCATGTTGGAGAGCGGGGGCGTTAAATAAGGTCACCGCGCGAGTGCGGCTTAATGAGCCACGTACTGCTACTGTCCGGTCGCGTACAAGAAGCGTGCGCCGACTTACAAACCTGCCCTTGAGAATCCGTTAATGAAAATGCGGCCGGAGGCCGGTCGCCCTTCGCCTCCAACAGTTAACGCCCCCACCAGACTCCTCTCGCCCCCAGAACTCTTCCGGCACACACCTTGCCATTCAGGGCGCGTGCCCTTATTCGCCTCGGGGATATCGGGACAGACATGCCTGACGAAGGGAATAATCAATGATGTACGCTGTCATCGGACTATACGGCGAACTCGACAAGGCCCAGCACGCCGTGAACGAAATGGTCAAGGCCGGCACGCCGCGGCAGGAGATTAAGGTGACGACCCACGAATTCGTCTCGATGCCGCAGGTCACCGGCCCGGAGGGCGACGGCCACATCTTCGGGGGGCTGAACGAGAAATACCCTGAAGGTGACGGGGCATCCTACACGAACGAGATTCTCAAGGGCGGCACGGTTATCACGCTGGAAGTCCCTTCCGAGGGCACGGCTAAGTTGGCTGAGGCGGTGATGAGGCTGTGCGGCGCGGCGCACGTCGAGAGGCGCGAGGGCAGGCACGGCAGGTCATGAGCGCAGAGCCTGAACCCGCCCTGATGAATTTAGGGCCCACAGATCACAGCTTTTTTTTGCACCAACACCTGGAAGCTCTCGGCCATGCCGCCGGGGAGGATCATGTCGCGTGCGGCGAGGCGGAGTCGTGCGCGCGCCGGTTCGTCGGGCGCGAGGGCTGAGAGGCGTTCGAGTTGGTCGAGGAGGCCGGCGCGGAGGAGGAATTGATCCTGGCGTTCCAGGGAGAGGGCGCGAAGGCCGGCGGACTCGCCGGCTTTTTTGATGCGCGTCCAGTTGACGGTCGTGGTGAGGTCTTGGAGGCCGGGGTCTCGGAGGGGGTCATCGGAGAACTGGTGCGCGCGGAAGGCGCGTAGTGTACCGCGGGGACGCAGTCGCGGGTCGTAAAGCTCGGTCGCCTCCGCCCCGTAATCGGCCGTGATGACGAAGCCGCGCGTGAGGGCGCGGGCGGCGCGGGCTACCCACTCCTCGGCCGCGAGGTTCACTTCGGCCGACTGGCCTTCGGCGAGTTCGATCCCCTGCTCGGAGAAATACTCCGCCAGCCGTGGCGTCGAAGGCTCGCGCTCGATCCAGGTGAAAGCACCCGCGCCGTCCAGGCCGACGAACAACTCAAGCAGCCGCCCGGCGCGGCGTAGGACGCGGTGGACGGGCAGCGCGTCGAGGAGTTCGTTCGAGAAGATGATGCCTGCGCCCAGCCCACCCTCGCCGAACTCGTCGAGCCGTCGGAACTCTAAGCTCGCTGTGAAGTCCGAGAGGCGTGCTTCTACGCGCGCGCGTGAGTCTTCGCCGACTTCGTCGATGACGTAGCGAGTGGCGGCGAAGGCGCGGGCGTGATCGCGCGCGAGCGTTTCCAGCGCGGCGCGGGCGAAGTGGCCCGCGCCCGCGCCGGCTTCGAGGATCGTCCAGCGTGAGGGCGAGCCGAGTCGTTCGTGCAGGGCGGCGAAGTGGCGTGCGAAGGTGGCGGCGAAGAGGGGCGTGCGCTCAGGGCTGGTGCGGTAGTCGCCGGAAGAACCCCAGCGCGGGAGGTCGGGGCGGCGGTAGTAGCCTTCGCGCTCGTCGTAGAGCGCGGCCTCCATCCAGTCGCGGAAGGTCACGGGGCCGCGAGCTTCGATCTTCTCGCGCAGACGTTCGGCCAGCGTCGCCATGTAGATCAGGTGCGGGTTCCATTTTAAGGGACTGAGAGTTTGAAACTGCTTCGCGCGCAGGCGACTGTCGAAGACGCGTGTCTCGGAGCGGCCGGATGATGCGCGGCGCGAAGCGGTCGGGCGGCGCGCGATGGTCGCCCCGCCTCAGCGGCTCGTGTCGTCGGCCTGTTTGTCGAGCAGCCGGGTCGTGTTCTCCGTGACGCTCGCGGGCGGCGCGACGAGTTCGGCCGTGTCCCCGCGCCTGAAATCTACCGGCGCGGGCGGCTGCCGCTGCGGCAGGGCGGCGTGCGGCTGAGAGGGCTGCAAGGGCGGCGCGGCCGTCTGCTGCTGCGAGGGTGGCAGCGCGCCGGGGCGCATGCCGCCGCCCTCCTCGAAGAGGGCCGCGTAGAGCAGGCGCGCGATGCCGACGATGAGGACGATGACGCCGAAGAGGATGACCTCCGTGTCTAGGCCGATGGCGAGGCGCAGGAGTGCGAGGATGGGCGTGAGCGCCGCGCCGACGATCACCAGCGTGCCGCCCTGGCGCAGCCCCCGTCGTTGGGGAGAGAGTTCGCGCGCGAGCGGGTCGCCCGGCACGAGGTGCGCCGGCATCATGCCGTTGTTGGCGAGCAGTTCCGCGACGAGGCCCAGCGTGAAGCCGCAGCGCGGGCAGTAGCGCACCTCTTCGACGATCTGCTGCTGGCCGCACTTTGGACAGAACATCCGGGGAGACCTCACGAAGAAGCTGTTAGCTATTAGCTGTTAGCTGTTAGCAAAACATAAGCGGAATCCACTACTCAAGCTGCGAGCTGTTTCCTTCTGGCTGAAAGCTAACAGCTAATAGCTAACAGCTTTACTCAGACCCGCGGCAGGCGCTCGTCCGAGAAGAGGCGGAAGGTGGCGTAGGCTCGGCCCTGGTGGTGCGCGGCGCGCGCGAGCGTTTCGAGGAGCAGCGAGGCGAGGGGGCGCATCTCGCCAGACGGCACGAGTATCTCCTTCGCGAGGTCGCCGTCCGAACGGAAGAGGGCGAAGCCGCGCTGCCGGGTCGCCTCGGCCTCGCCTAAATACTGCTCGACGAGTGCGGGCGTGTGGAGCGTTTCGGGCAGCGTCCACTCGAAGGGGTCGTCCCAGAGCGACGCGGTGATGCCGCCGAAGGTCTGCTCGACGGCCGCCGCCGAGCGGAGCAGGTGCTCGCCGCAGGAGTGGGCCGGGTAAAAACGGGCCCCCTCGCGCGGCTGCCAGTAAAGCCTCTCCGCCGGCACGGCGCGGGCGAGCGCGAGCGACGCGGCGTGGAGCTTGGCGAACTCCGCGTCGAGCGAGAGGAGGAGTTTGTTCATCGGCTCAGCGATACGTCTCCCCGCCGGCCGGCAGGCCCGTCGAGACGACGCCGGACGCGGCGGCGGGGAGGCGGCCCGGTGAATCAACGGGCCGGCCGCCTCACTTC
>DATHBT010000348.1:0-13545 GCA_035295985.1 Pyrinomonadaceae bacterium
GGGCGGCGTTCCCCGTCGGACGAGGGCGGCTTGCCGGCTGCGACGGCCGCCAACGCGGAAGAGCGCGACGCGCGCGAGCTTCGCGACGCGCTCGGCGGTTGGGTCGCGGCGACGAACGCGCGCGACGTAGGGCGGCAGATGGAGTTTTACGCGCCGACCCTGAGTAGATTTTACCTCACAAGCAACGCCCCGCGCGCGGCCGTCCGCGCCGAGAAGCTGCGCGTCTTCCGCAGCGCCACGAGCGTTGACATTCGCGCCGCCGCTCCCGAAATCATCTTCACCGAGGCGGGCCGCGCGGCCGTGATGCGCTTCCGCAAAACTTACGCGGTCGAGGGCGGCCCCGGCGCCCGCAGCGGCGAGGTCGTGCAGGAGCTGCGCTGGCGGCGGACGCCCGGCGGGTGGAGGATCACGAGCGAGCGCGACGTGCGCGTCATCCGCAGCCGTTGAGCCGGTGAGATCGCTGCTCCGCGGGCTCGCCCTCGTGCTAATCTCTTAGGCCATGTCGCACCTGCTCGAAGTCAAAGATTTGCAGACGCACTTCCGTACGCGCGCGGGAGTGGTGCGCGCGGTGGACGGCGTGAGCTTCACACTGGATCGAGGCGAGCTGCTGGGGCTGGTCGGCGAGTCGGGCTGCGGGAAGTCCGTCACGGCGCTCTCGGTGATGCGGCTCGTCGCGCCGCCGGGCAAGATCGTCGCGGGCGAAATCAAGTTCGACGGCGAAGACCTGATGCGAGCGTCCGAGTCGCGCCTGCGGGAGATTCGCGGCGACGACATCGCGATGATCTTCCAGGACCCGATGACCTCGCTCAACCCCGTCTATACGGTCGGAGAGCAGATCGCGGAGGCGCTCAGGCTCCATCGGAAGATGAACCGCAGGCAGGCGAAGGAGGCGGCGGTCGATGCGATGAAAGAGGTCGCGATCCCCGATCCCGGCCGCCGCGCGGACGACTACCCGCACCAGCTCTCGGGCGGCATGCGCCAGCGCGTGATGATCGCGATGGCGCTGGCGTGCGACCCCAAGCTCCTCATCGCCGACGAGCCGACCACCGCGCTCGACGTGACCATCCAGGCGCAGATACTCGAACTCCTGAACGAGCTGCGGACGACGCGCGAGCTGGCCGTGCTGCTCATCACGCACGACCTCGGCGTGGTCGCCGAGGTGGCCGACCGCGTCGCGGTGATGTACACGGGCCGCATCGTCGAGGAGTCGCCGGTCAGGGAGCTGTTCGCGCGGCCCAAGCACCCGTACACCGAAGGGCTGCTGCGCTCCGTCCCGAAGCTCTCGGCGGCCGACGTGCAGAAGGCCGAGCGCCTCCAGTCCATCGAGGGCACGGTGCCGAAGCTGACGCAGCTACCGCCGGGCTGCCACTTCGCGCCGCGCTGCCCGCACCGCATGCCGCGCTGCACGGAGGGCGATTCGATCCCGCTCTACCCGCTCGACGGCGGAGTCCAGGTTCGCTGCGTGCTCTACGACCTCGCCGCCGCCGTCGCCGCGGACAATCTCACCGACAACCTCACCGAAAAGGAGCGACCGACGTGAGTTCCGACGAATCATTCATCCGACTGCAAAATGCCCTCGCGTCCCTCGCGGAATTGGGGGCTGATCACGAGCAGCGAATCTCTCGGATGGAGCAAGCCTACGTTACCGTAGTCGAGATGATCCGCCGGCACGACGAGCGCGTAGACGAGTTCCGCGCCCTGCGCGACGAAACCGATCAGAAGCTCGCCGCGCTAATTGACGCGCAGGTCCGCGCCGAAGACGAGATAAGCAGGCTCAGGGCGGCGCAGGACGAGACCGGGCAGAAGCTGGCCGAGACCGGGCAGAGGCTAGCTGAGACCGGACAGAAGCTAGCCGAGACCGGGCAGAAGCTAACCGTCGTCACTGAGGCTCAAGTTCGCGCCGAAGACGAAATGAGGAGAGTCAGGGAGGCGCTGGCTGAGTTGGCGGAGGCGATGGCGAGTCTGACGAAGAAGGTAGCCGCCATCACGGGCGGCGAGCGTCCGGCAGGCTGAGCGCGGGTGCGCCAGTCGCCTGAGTAAAAGTTCAGAAACAGATGAGCACTGAGAGCGCGGGTAAGAGGAACGAGCGGGGCGAGACTGTGCCGCGGGCCGAGGCGCGCGCCGCGCACGCGCACGACGCGCGGGCCGACGTGCGCGACGAACTCGTGCGCGTGCGCGGGCTGTTCAAACACTTCCCCGTGGCGGGGAGCGACGACGTGGTGCGCGCCGTGGACGGCGTCACGTTCGAGATTTACGAGGGCGAGACTTTGGGCCTCGTCGGCGAGTCGGGCTGCGGCAAGTCCACGGTCGGCCGCTGCCTGCTCCGCCTCATCGAGCCGACGCGCGGCGAGGTGCGCTTCCAAAACAGGGACGTGCTCTCGCTCTCTGGGAAAGACCTGCGCGCGCTCCGGCGCGAGATGCAGATCATTTTTCAAGACCCATACGCCTCCCTGAACCCGCGGCTGCGCGTGCGCGACATCATCGCCGAGCCTTTGATCGTCCACGGCGTGGGCGAGAAGTCGGAGCGGCGCGAGCGCGTGGCCGAGCTGCTGCGCAAGGTCGGCCTCGACCCCGATTACATGAACCGCTACCCGCACGAGTTTTCGGGCGGGCAGCGACAGCGCATCGGCATCGCCCGCGCGCTGGCGCTCAACCCGAAGCTCATCGTCGCGGACGAGCCGGTCTCGGCGCTCGACGTGTCCGTCCAGGCGCAGGTCATCAACCTGCTGGAAGACTTGCAGACGGAGTTCCGCCTCACCTACTTCTTCATCTCGCACGGGCTGGCGGTGGTCGAGCACATCTCGGATCGCGTCGCCGTGATGTACCTCGGCCGCATCGTCGAGATCGCTTCGGCCGCAGACCTCTACGCGAACCCGCTCCACCCGTACACGCGCGCCCTGCTCTCGGCGATACCCGTCCCCGACCCGACGCGCCATCGCGAGCGCATAGTGCTCCACGGCGACGTGCCGACGCCCATCAACCCGCCTTCGGGATGCCGCTTCCACACGCGCTGCCCCGAAGCCATCGCCGAGTGCTCACAGATCGATCCCGACCTGCGCGAGGTCGCGCCCCGCCACTCGGTCGCCTGCATACGCGTCCCCGGCTGGGCGGAGGCGAAGACGAGGGAAGAAGGCTGAGCGCGAAACGATGAACGGTGAGGTAGTCAGTTGTCCGTAGTCAGTTGTCAGTTGTTTGAGCTTCGCCGACTCGACGCCTGCGAGGGGGCGCGGCGGCTTACCGGCATGGACGGCGGACAACTGACCACGGACAACTGACTTTTCCTCAGTTCATCATTTCCCTTTGAAACCCGCGCCGCCCGGCGCGCGTACCAACAGCCGAACCAAGGCCAGTACCCTCGGCCGCCCCGGCGCTCACCGCGCGTGAGACGGCCGCCCTGCTCACGAGCCTTCTAAGCCTGACGGAGTCTGACGATGAGCCAACAACAAGACGACACGGCCGCGGCGGGGACGCCCGCCGCGCCTACGGCCGCCGACACGCACACAGTCGCGACAGCGGGCGGCGAGAGCCTGCCGCCGCCCCCGGCCGCGCCGCCCCCGCCGCCCGGCCGCGCGGAGGCGAAGGCCGGGCCTTCGAGGGTAAAGCGCCTGCACGCGCTCGTCATCATCGGCGTCGCCGTCGTCGCGCTCGTGCTGGGCCTGCTGAAGGTTTTGCCGGGCGGGGCGGTCGCGGGCGGGTCGCTGCTGCTGCTCGGGCTGGTGCTGCTGGGCTTAAGCTTCGTGCCGACGCGGGAGCCTGTGGGGCCGCAGCCGCAGCCGATGTCGGCGGGCGCGCGCCTCGCGGGCATCTTCTTCGAGCCGTCGAACGTCTTCCAGAACCTGAGGGCGCACCCGCGCTGGCTCGTCGCGCTGCTGCTGATCGCGGCGCTCAGCTACGCCTACTCGTTAGCCTTCGCGCGGCGCGTGACGCCGGAGCGGATCGCCGAGTTCACGACCGAGAAGGTGGTCGAGAGCGGGTTCGTGCCGGCCGAGGCGGCGGAGCGGATGAAGGCCGAGCAGATCGAGGCGGCCAGGTCGCCCGCGCGGATGGCGGCCGGCGCGTTCGGCCACTTCACCTCCGTGTTCGTCATCACGGCCATCGTCGCCGCGCTCTACATGCTGGCCGTGCTGGTCTTCGGCGGGCGCATCGGCTACTGGCAGGCGCTCGCGGTCGCCGTACACGCGGCATTCCCCGCAATCGTCATCGACAAAGTCCTGAGCTTCATCATCCTGTACCTGAAAGCGCCGGAGGACCTGCACCCGATGCTCGGGCAGAACACGCTCGTCACCGACAACCTCGGCGCGCTCGTCACGCCGGGCGAGAACCCGGTCATCTTCGCGCTCGCCTCGTCCATCGGCGTGCTCTCGTTCTACAGGCTCTGGCTGCTCGCCACCGGCCTGCGCCACGGCAGCGAGCGCCTCGGCAAGACGAGCGCGTGGGTGATCGCGATCATCTTCTGGCTGATCATCGTCCTCTTCGGCGTCGTGATGAGCCTGCTCTTCCCGCAATTCATTTCGTGACAAGAAGCTGTTAGCTGTTAGCGATTAGCTGTTAGCCAAACACGAAGGCGGGAGAAGATTTGATCGTGATCTTCTCCCGCCTTCTTCCTTTTTCTGAAAGCTAACAGCTAATCGCTAACAGCTAACAGCTTCATTCGTAGCGGAGCGCTTCGATGGGGTCGAGGCGTGCGGCCTTCCAAGCGGGCCAGAGGCCGAAGACGAGGCCGATGGCGACCGAGGCGGCCACGCCCGCGATGGGGGCCCAGAGCGGGACATAGGAGGGGAGGAACATGCTGATGATGAACGTGCCGGCCCAGCCGATGAGCAGCCCCACCAGCCCGCCGAAGCCGGTCAGCGTCATCGCCTCGATGAGGAACTGGATCAGGATGTCGCGGCGGCGCGCGCCGATGGCCTTGCGGATGCCGATCTCGCGCGTCCGCTCCGTGACCGAGACGAGCATGATGTTCATCACGCCGATGCCGCCGACCATCAGCCCGACCGAAGAGATCGCGATCATGGCGAGGGCGACGCCGGCCATGATCGAGCGGAAAGTCTGGACGATGGAGTCGGCCGTCTCGATGCCGAAGTTGTTCGGCTTGTCGAAGGGCACCTGGCGGCGCTGGCGCAGCAGGTCTTCGATCTGATCCTTCGCCTCGTCAAGCCGGCCCGCGTGTGCGACGGCGAGGATGAAGAGGTCTTGCGCGTCGGGCTTGAGCTTGCGCGCCACCTCGAAGGGCATGTAGATGACGTTGTTCACGTCGTTCGAGCCGTCGCCGCCGCCCATCTGCTCGCGCTTCACCAGGACCCCCGTGATGAAGAACTCCTCGCCGCCGATCTCGATGGTGTCCCCGACGGGCGACCCGTAGGGGAAGAAGTTGTCGGCGACGCTCGCCCCGACGACCGCCACCTTGCGGTTCGTGTCGTTCTCGAACTTCGTGAAGAAGCGCCCCTCCGTGATCGTCTCCGTCCCGGCCCGCTCGAACTCGGGCAGTGTCCCCTGCAAGCGCACCGAGGCCGAGGTCTTGCCCTTGCGGCCGACCATGATCTTCTGACCCCAGCGGTTGGCCGTCACGTTCAGGAACGGGACGGAGACCTCGACGGCGGGCAGTTGCGCGACGGCCTGCGAGTCGTCGAACGTCAGGTTCGGGCGCAAACGCTCCTCGCGCGTCGGCTCCGACGTGCGCGGGCCGATGTCCATCTTGTAGAGGAAGATCGAGCGCGTGCCGAACGACTCGACCTCCTTGCGCACAGCCGTGTCGATGCCGCTGATGATCGAGGCGATCAGCATCACGACGACCACGCCGATGACGACGCCCACCACCGTCAGCGCCGAGCGCAGCTTGTTCGTGCGCAGGGTCTGTAGCGCCATCTTCAGGTTCTCGTAAACCTCGCTGCTGATGAAAGTCTTCATAACTCAAGAGCTGTTAGCTGTTAGCAAAACCAAAGACCGAAGCCGGGGCTAAGCCGGTAACCGAATGCCGTCCTCTTCCGGCTAAAAGCTAACAGCTAATAGCTAACAGCTTCATTCAGTCCGCTCGCAGCGCCTCGATGGGGTCGAGGCGGGCGGCCTTCCAGGCCGGGATGATGCCGGCCAGCGTGCCGACGCCGCCGGAGACGCCGACGGCCGCCGCGACGGCGGCGGCGGACAGGTACGTCTGGATGACGAAGGCCGAGACGACGAGGCCGATGGCCCACGCGATCCCGACGCCGACAAGTCCGCCGATGGCCGTCAGCGTGACGGCCTCGACGAGGAACTGTTTCAGGATGTCGGACTGGCGCGCGCCGAGCGCCTTGCGGATGCCGATCTCCTTGGTGCGCTCCGTCACAGACACCAGCATGATGTTCATCACGACGATGCCGCCGACGACGAGCGCGATTGCCGGGACGGCGATGGCGACGATGAAGATCGGGCCGAAGATGCGGTCGCGCATCCCCGTTATGGCGTCGGGCGTGATGATGGCGAAGTTGTCCGGCTCGCTGGCGGGGAGCTTGCGGCGCAGGCGCATGATCTGGCGCGTCTCCTCGACCGTGTCTTTGAACAGCTCGTCGGAGCGCGCCGTCCCGACGAAGGAGAGCCAGCGGCGGCCCGTCAGCGGGCCGATGGTGCGCTCGTAGGTCTTGAGCGGGATGTGTACGAAGTTGTCCTGCGGCTGGCCGAAGACTGTCCCTTCGGCCACGGCCACGCCGAGGACGCGGAAGGGCAGGCCGGCGACGGTGATCTCGCTCCCGACGACCGTCCCCGTCGGGAAGAGCTTCTCGGCCACGTCCGCGCCGAGGAAGGCGACGCGCGCGGCCGACTCGTTCTCCTGCTCGGTGAAGTAGCGGCCGTCGGCGATGTCGATCTTGTCGATCTCGGCGATGTTGGGCGTCAGCCCGTGGACGGGTACGCCCGTCAGGGTCTCCGTGCCGTGCTTGACCTGGCGGGGGATGGCGGCGGCGCGTGCGCCGAGGCGGTCGATGAGGACTGAACGGGAGCGTATGAACTCGTAGTCCTCCATCGTCAGCTCCTTGTTGCGGCGCTGGGCGGCGGCGATGGTGTCGGAGTTGCGGAAGTCCTTGAAGAAGTCGAAGCGATAGACCGAGAACGAGTTCGAGCCAATGTTGGCGATCTTCTCGTCCACGTAGGTGTTGAAGCCCTGGATCAGGGAGACCACGACGACGACGGCCGCCACGCCGATGATCATGCCCAAAAGGGTGAGCGCCGAGCGCAGCTTGTGCGCCCAGATCGCGGCCAGGGCCAGCTTCAGTGTCTCGATCAGTTTCACGGTTGGGTTATTACGTCCGGCCGCCAGTTTAGTTTTACAGCCCCGGCAGGGCAAGCAATCGGCGGCGGCCGACAAGACAGAGACGGCCGCGGCGGGCGCAGGGTTACATAAAAGCCGTGAAAAGGAGCTGTTAGCTGTTAGCTATTAGCTGTTAGCCAAACAGGAACGGAGGGCTTCAGCCTTCGGCCGTCGCCCTCCCTCTCCGGTTTTTTCCGGCTAACGGCTAACCGCTGATAGCTAACAGCTTCATTCGTAGCGGAGTGCTTCGATGGGGTCGAGGCGGGCGGCCTTCCAGGCGGGCCAGAGGCCGAAGACTAACCCGACGCCCGCGGAGATGCCGAGGCCGACGATGATGGCCCAGAGCGGGACGTAGGCGGGCAGCGGCGAGTATCTGTTCATCAGCAGGCTGGCCGCCTCGCCGACCACGAGGCCCGCCACGCCGCCGATGCCGGTCAGCACGGCCGCTTCGATCAAGAACTGCCAGAGGATGTTGCCGCGCGTCGCGCCCACGGCCTTGCGGACGCCGATCTCTTTCGTCCTCTCGGTGACGCTGACGAGCATGATGTTCATCACGCCGATGCCGCCGATGAGCAGGGCGACGAAGGAGACGGCCGTGAGCACCAGTGCGGTCGCGCCCGTTAGCTGGTTGTAGAAGTCCAGCAGGGCGTCCTGCGAGGAGACGCCGAAGTTGTTCGGCGCGCCCGCGGGAACCTGGCGGCGGCGGCGCAGGATGTCCGTGACCTCGTCAATCGCCGGGCGCACGTCTGCGCGCGTATGCGGGCGCACGATGATGACGAAAACCGTGTCGGGGACGACGACCTCAGGGTAGTACTTGTGGTAGGTAGTGAGCGGGACGAAGACCGAGTTGTCGCGCGACTGGCCGAAGAAGTTGCCGAGCGGCTCCATCACGCCGACGACACGGAAAGGCGTGCCGGCCAGCTTGATCTCCTTGCCTATCGGGTCTTCGTCGTGGAAGAGGGCGCGCACCACGTCCTGCGCGAGCACGCAGACGTTCGAGCGCGCCAGCATGTCGGCGTCCGAGATGAAGCGCCCGCGCTCGGCGTACTGCGTCTGCGTGAACTCGTAGTGGGGCGTCACGCCGAAGAGGATGGGCGTGTCGGTCTGCCGGCCGCGGTAGCGCAAGGTCTCCGCCAGCTTGCGGTACATCGGCGAGACGGAGGCCAGCGACTGCGCCTCGCGCCCCAGCGCGTCCGCGTCCTCGATGGTCAACTCCTTGCGTTGTCGCTCCTCGGCCGAAGGCATCCGCCCGAAAGAAGGGTCGAACTTCGAGATGAAGATCGTGTTCGACCCCAAGCTCTCGATCTGCTCGGCGAAAGCGCGGTTGAGGCCCTGTATGATCGAGACCATGAAGACGAGCGTCACGACGCCGATGGCGACGCCGAGGATCGTCAGGCCGGAGCGCAGCTTGTTCGCGCGGACGGTGTCGAGCGCGATGCCTGCGGACTCTCTGATGTCGTCGAAACTCATGTTCGCCTTCCGGCCGAGACTCAGGACAGCCGCGTGAAAACGTAAGCGGCCAGCGCCACAATCACGGGCAGGAGCAGGAGCAGCCAGCCGCACAGCACGATGAGCGAGGGCGGCGTTAGGCGTTTGAACTCAGGTTGTGAGTACTGGCCGTGGACGATGCTGCCGCCCCATTCCCCGCCGAACCAGATCATCGCGAGCGGGATGCACAGGAAGCCCGCCATGAAGAGGACGGTAAAGACGAACTCACCCGGCCGCTGCCCCCACGCCCCGACGAGCGCGGCCGTCAGGTAGCTGAGCGCGACAACGCCTGAAACTATGCGCTGCCAGTCCATCGGCCCACGCCTCTACTCCGCCCGCAGCGCGTCTATCGGGTCGAGCCGCGCCGCCGTCCACGCGGGCCAGAGGCCGCTCACGATGCCGACGGCCGACGAGACGCCGACGCCGAGCACGGCCGACCACGCCGAGAGCAGCAGCGGAAACCCCATCGCCTTCGAGAGCGCGAAGGCCAACCCGAAGCCGAAGAGGACGCCCGCCGCGCCGCCCGCCGCCGTCAGCATGACGGCCTCGATCATGAACTGCGTCAGCACGTCGCGACGGCGCGCGCCGACCGCTTTTCGCAGGCCCACTTCCTTCGTCCTCTCCGTCACCGACACCAGCATGATGTTCATCACCACGATGCCGCCGACGACCAGCGAGATGGCGGCGACGCCGACGGTCACGAGGTAGATGTTGTCGGTCGCCTTCGAGTAGAGGTCTAGGAAGACGGCCTGCGTCTCGATGGTGAAGCCCTCGTCGTCCGCGCCGAAACTGCGGCGGCGCGTCTGCATGACGGCTCGCACCTGCTCCTCCGTGGCTTCGAGCGAGGCGGCGTCCGGGGCCTGCGCGAAGACGACCATCGTGCCGGCGTTCGCGCCGAAGGTCTTGCGGTAGGTTTCGTAGGGGAGATAGACGTAGTTGTCGCGCGAGACGCCGAAGATTTTGCCCAGCCGCTCCGGCACGCCGACGATGCGGTACTCGCGCCCCTCGACGCGCACGGTCTGCCCCAAGACCTGCTCCGGCGCGATGCCGCCGAACAGGTTCTCGACCACGTCCGCGCCCACAATCGCCACCTCGCGCGCCGCCTGCGCCTCGCTCTCCGACCACTCGCGGCCCGCCTCGACGTTGATGTCGTCAATCGGGAGCATCGAGAGCGTGATGCCGCGTATGAGCACGCCCTCGGACTTCTGGTTGCCGTGCTTGACCGTGCCCGCCGTGTTGACCGCCACGCCCGTCCACAGGCACAGCGTGCAGTGGCGCATGACGGCCTCGGCGTCCTCGTGCGTCATCTCCCGGCGCTTGTTGTAGCGGATGAAATCCTCGCGCGAGAGGATGACCTGCGGGCGCTGCGAGACGGAGAAGACGGTCGAGCCTTGCGAGGAGAAGGTCTGAGCGACCGTCTGATCCAGCCCCTTGATGATCGTCACGACGGCGATGACGGCGGCGACGCCGACGACGATGCCGACGAGCGTCAATCCCGAACGCAGCTTGTTGGCGCGGAGGCTTGCGGAGGCGAGGCGGAAGGCTTCGAGCGTCGTCCAGACGAAGCGGAAGCGCAGGCGTGCGCCCGCTTGCCGGGGCCTTTTGCCCGCGCCGTTCGGCGTGGCCGCGCCGCGCGCCGGAAGGGGCGCGCCGAGTCCGTCCCCGATCCTTTCTTCCGTGATCATCGCTTCCGCCGGGGGGTTCACGCTCCCCCTGAATGATACTACGGGGCGGGCCGCAGGTTTGTTTGCGGGGGCGAGATTCGCGGCTAAAACGAAGGCGCGGCGCAACAAAGGAGTTGCGCCGCGCCCGCTGGTGCCAGTCCGCCTCGCGTTTACCTGATCCGCTCGTCCTTCTCGATGTTGCCGTCGCGGATGTGGATGATGCGGTGGGCGCGCTCGGCCACGTCGTGCTCGTGCGTGACGACGATGATGGTGTTTCCCTCGGCGTGGAGCTTCTCGAAGAGGCCCATGATCTCGTGGCTCGTCTTCGTGTCGAGCGCGCCGGTCGGCTCGTCGGCCAGAAGGATCGAAGGGTTGTTGACGAGCGCGCGGGCGATGGCGACGCGCTGGCGCTGTCCGCCCGACAGCTCGTTGGGCCGGTGCGTCATGCGGTCGGAGAGTTCGACCGCGTCGAGCGAGCGCTTCGCCTTCTCGTGGCGCTCGGATGAGCCCATGCCCGCGTAGATGAGCGGCAGCTCGACGTTGTGCAGGGCCGTGGCGCGCGCCAGCAGGTTGAAGGTCTGGAAGACGAAGCCGATCTCCTGGTTGCGTATGCGCGCCAGTTCGTCGTCGTCCATCTCGGAGACGAGCTTGGAGTTGATCCAGTAGCGGCCCCGGCTCGGCGTGTCGAGGCAGCCGATGAGGTTCATCAGCGTCGACTTGCCCGACCCCGACGGGCCGATGATGGCGACGTACTCGCCGCGCTGCACGTCGAAGGAGACCCCCCTGAGCGCGTGCAGCTCCTCCGATCCCATCTGGTAGGTGCGCCAGATGTCGCGCATCGAGATGAGCGCGGCCGGCACGGCGTCGTGCGCCAGCAGGTCGCCGTGTTCGAGCCGCTCCTCGACGGGCGGCGGTGCGGTCAGCGTGGTGCTCATCCTCTTCTCAGCCTCTACTTGGAGTCGCCTTTGTCGCCGCCCTTCTCGCCCGGCTTGCGTGTCTGCCGCTTGACGGTCGCGCCCTCTTTCAGCGTCCGCAGCACGCGGCTCGGCCCCGTGATCACCTCGACGCCGTCGGCCAGCCCGCTCGTGATCTCGACGTCCGACTCGCCCGTGATGCCGGTCTCGACCGGCTGGAACTTCACGCGGCCGTTGTCGAGGACGTAAACGCCCTTCACGTCCTTCGGCCGCTCGCCGCCCGCCTGCTGCGGCTGCGGCTGGCCCTGCTGCTGCCCCGCGCCCTGCGCCGCGGGGGTCGGCGCGGGCTTCTCGATGACGGCCTGCAAGGGCACGGCGACGACGTTCTGCTTGACCTTCGTCGTGATGTTGGCCGTCGCCGTCATGCCGGGCCGCAAGGAAAACCAGAGTTCGTCCGGGATGCCTTCCTTCGTCAGCTCGATGATGACCTTGAACTCCTTGGCCTCCTGCACGTTGACGCGCGTGCCGAGGCCGCCGCCCGTCGTGTCGGACTTGCCGACCGCGAGCGGGTTCTTCTGAATGACGCGGGCCTCAAGCTCGCGCTCGCCCATCGCGTCCACCTTGACCTTGACGGGCTGGCCGACCTCGACCTCCTTGATCTCGGTCTCGTCCACGTTGACCTCGACGTTGATCGCGCTCATGTCGGCGATGGTCATCAGGGGCGTCGTCTGGAAGTTGGCGAGCGCGAACTGCCCCTCGCGCGCCGGGATGTCCGCCACGACGCCGGTCAGCGGCGAGGTCTGCGTGGCCTTCGAGCGCTGCGACGACTGGCCGCGCAGCATCGCCTGCTGCTGGTTGACGCGCGCCTGCGCCGTGTTGACGCCGACCTGCGCGCGCTGGACGCCGTTTCTGGCCTCCTGCACCGCCACCTTCTGCGTGTTGACGCGCGCCTTCGCCTCCTCGATGTTGATCCGCTGCTGCTGCAACTGCGCCTCGGCCGTGCGCAGCGCGACGCGCGCGTTGTCCAGACGGTCGCGCGTGTCGTCGTACAGTTGCCGCGCGGAGACGCCCGCCTCGACCAACTCGGTCTGCCGCTTCAGCTCGCGCTGCGCGATAACGACGTCATTGCGCGCGCGATCCACGGTCGTTTCGGCGGTGACGACCTGCTGGCGCGCGGCGGCGAGTCCGGCCTCGGCCTGCGCGAGCTGCTGCTGCGCCTGCTGCACGTTCGTCTCGGCCGAGATGACCTGCTGGCGCGCGTTCTGCACGTCCGAGAATGCCACCTGCACGCCCGCGGCCTGCGCCTCCTGGCTCGACTGCAACTGCGTCGGGTCGAGGCGCACGAGCGGCTGCCCCATCGTCACCTGGTCGCCGGCCTTCACATAAATCTCTTCGATCCGGCCCGACACCTCGCTCGTCAGGTTGATGAACTTGACGGGGCGGATTTCGCCCGAAGCCGTCACGGTCGATTTGAGTTCGGGGCGGACGCTGACCTTGACAGTCGTCACCTCCGGCTCGTCCTTGCGGGTCGCGGCGATGCTGATGATGACGACGAGCGCCAGCACGGCGACGGCCGACACGGCGATGATGATCTTCTTCTTCCGGCTCAGGGCCATCTCTTTCAACTTCCTTCTTAACTGAGGGGGATTGCCTTCTCTTAACACTAAAAGGGAAAAAACTTCAGGCCGGGCCAAACAATGATTGTCGCGCAAAGTGCCTGCCCAAGCCAAGCCCGCGTCGGCGGCCGGGACGTAGCTACTACGTGCGCGTCCGTCCGTCTGTTTCAAAAGAGCGCGCTCTGATCGGGGCCGGCGGGCGGGCGGTCTTCGCCAGCTTTGATGAACGGGGCGGCCGAAAAGTACGACGCCCGGCACGCGCCCCGCGCCAGCGCGCGGCCGGAGAGTTCGCGCTTTTGTTGCGACCCCGATTCGCGCTAGAATCTAGAACGCTCTGGCGGCACGGTTCGTTAACAGCCTGCGACTCCTTATCGTCACAAATCTCGGCGCGGGGCCGGCGCGCGGACTGCGCGTGCTCGCCGCGCGCCCGGAAGAGGCGACCTATGATCACCTGTGAGAGCTGTCGTTCGGAGAACTGGGACGGCGCGCAGTTCTGCGACGAGTGCGGCAAGTCGCTCCCGCGCCCGGCGTCGGCCGCGGCCGCGCCCGGCTTCCGCGCGCAGTCCGATCCGGCCGCGCGGCCC
>DATHBT010000349.1:0-14819 GCA_035295985.1 Pyrinomonadaceae bacterium
GCCGCGGCCTGCGCCGCCTGTTTAGAAGAGTTTCCTCTCACTTGAAATTCTCCAAGGTGCAAGCGATGAAGTCCTTCAAGGTTTTAGCCTTCGCGCTGCTGTGCGCCGGCGGCACCGCGCGCGCCCAGGAGCGCCCGCAGGCTTTCACGGGCGCGACCGTCATCACGGTCGCCAGCCCCACGATCACCGACGGCGTGCTCGTCGTCCACCGCGGCAAGATCGTCGCCGTCGGCCCGCGCGCGAGCGTGCGCGTCCCCGCAGACGCGCAGACAATCGACGCGGCCGGCAAGTTCATCATGCCGGGCCTTGTGGACTCGCACAGCCACGTCGGCGGCGGCGCGGGGGCGGATGCGAGCGCGCCGATCCAGCCCGACGTGCGGCTGCTCGACGCCGTCAACGTCCGCGACGCGAGCCTCAAGCGGGCGCGCGCCGGCGGCATCACGACGGCCAACGTCATGCCCGGCTCCGGCCACCTCCTGAGCGGCCAGACGCTCTACCTCAAGCTCAGGGACGGGCGCACCATCGAGGATTTGCTGATTCGCGACGCGCGAGGGCAGATGCTCTACGGCATCAAGATGGCGAACGGCACGAACCCACTGCGGTCGGGTGCGACGGCCGGGCCGTTCTCCGGCACGCGCGGCAAGAGCGCCGCGCTCGCGCGCGAGCAGTTCGTCCGCGCGCAGGACTACCGCGAGAAGGTGCGGCGCGCGGGCAACGACCGCTCGAAGCTGCCGCCGCGCGACCTCGCCCTCGAACAGCTCGCCGACGTGCTCGACCGCAAGCTCGTCGTCCACTTCCACACGCACCGCCACGACGACATCGTGACCGTGCTGCGGCTGCAAAAGGAGTTCGGCTTCCGCGTCGTCCTGCACCACGTCTCCGAGGGCTACAAGGTGGCCGAGGAGATCGCGCGCGCCGGCGTCGGCTCCTCGATCATCGTCCTCGACAGCCCCGGCGGTAAGTTGGAGACGGCCGACTACTCGGTCGAGACCGCCCCGGCCATGGAGCGCGCCGGCGCTCTCTTCGGCTTCCACACCGACGACTACATCACCGACTCGCGCCTCTTCCTCCGCTCGGCGGGGATGGCCGTCCGCTACGGCCTCGCGCGCGACCGCGCGCTCTACGCGATGACGATGGCGAACGCGCGCCTGCTCGATCTGCAAGACCGCGTCGGCACGCTCGAACGCGGCAAGGACGCCGACTTCATCGTCCTGTCGGGCGACCCGCTGAGCGTTTACACGCACGTGCTTGAGACCTATGTCGAAGGCGTGCGCGTCTTCAACCGCGCCGACCCGCGGGATCGGCTCTACGCCACGGGCGGCTACGGCGCGGGCCGCGATCAGCACGTCCACTTCGACTGCTACGGCCACAGGGGCGGGGGGAATCACTGAACATGAAGGCACAACTCGCAAGCACACTCCTTCTCGCAGCCCTGCTCTGCGGCACAGCGCCCGCGCAGACCACGTCGCAGACGCAAACACAAGCGCGAACGCGTGAGCAGCAGCAGCAGCAGATCCAACAGCGGGGGGGACGGCAGCAGGCCCAGGAGCCTCTCGCCGTCCGGGGCGAGACCGTGTACACGATGACGGGGCAGCCGATCCGAGACGGCGTCGTGCTCGTCCGCGGCGGCAGGATCGAGCGCGTCGGCCCGGCCGCGGGCGTGCAGATACCGGCCGGCTACCGCACCCTCTCGGCGCGCGTCGTCACGCCCGGCCTCGTCGACGCGCACACGGTCGTCGGCCTCGCAGGCTACCTCAACCAGCCGCACGATCAGGATCAGGTCGAGCGCTCGGCCGCGATGCAGCCCGAGCTGCGCGCCATAGACGCCTACAACCCGCGCGAAGAACTGGTCTCGTGGCTGCGCCGCCACGGCGTCACGACCATCCACACGGGCCACGGCCCCGGCGCGCTCATCTCCGGCGGCACGATGATCGCCAAGACCTGGGGCGACACGGCCGACGAGGCCGTCGTCGTGCCCGACGCGATGATCGCCGTCACGCTCGGCCCCGACGCCTACGCCGCCGCGGGGCGTGCGCCCGGCACGCGCGCGAAAGAGATCGCGCTGCTGCGGCAGGAGCTGATCCGCGCGCAGGAGGCGGTCGCCAAAGGCGGGCGCGCGGAGGGCGCGACGACGCGGCCCGGCGACACGGCGGGCGGCCCCGACCCGGCCGCCGTCCCGCGCCAGCCGAACGAGCAGGTGGGCGCGCGCGGGACGACCGACACGACCACGCCCGTGGGCCGGCCGGCCGAATCCGGCGGCGGGCAGGGCGGCGCGCAAGCGGGCGGCGGCGACTCGACGGCACGCGACCTGCGCCGCGAGGCGTTGATGCGCGTCGTCCGGCGCGAGACGCCGCTGCTCGTCACGGCCCACCGCGCGCAGGACATCGTCTCTGCCCTGCGCCTTGCGCGCGAGTTCAACATCCGCGTCGTGCTCGACGGCGCGGCCGAGGGCTACCTCGTGGCCGACGAGATAAGGCGGGCGGGCGTCCCCGTCATCGTCCACCCGACGATGTACCGCGCGGCGGGCGAGGCGGAGAACCTGAGCATGGAAACTCCGGCAACCCTGCGCCGCGCCGGCATCACGGTCGCGCTCCAGTCCGGCTTCGAGAACTACGTGCCCAAGACGAGGGTCGTGCTCTTCGAGGCCGCGGTCGCTGCGGCCAACGGGTTGCGCCCCGAAGAGGCGCTGGCCCTGGTGACTTCCGACGCGGCGCGGCTGCTCGGCATCTCCGACCGCGTCGGCTCTCTGGAGGCGGGCAAGGACGCCGATCTCGCCCTCTTCGACGGCGACCCCTTCGAGTACATGACCCGCGTGACGGGCGTCGTCATAAACGGTCGGGTCGTGAGTGAAGAGGCCCGGTAGCCCTGCGCTACTCCTGCCTGTTGGGGCAGGCGTTAACCCGAGGGGGCGCCCCGCCGCACGTCTCCGCGTTTTCAGGCCGTGCGACGCCTCTCAGCCCCGGCCAAATTTGATAGCGTAGGCCCCGATGACGGCGCGTCGCTGGCAACAGGTTGAGGTGATCGTGCAATCCGCGCTCGACATCGAGTCGGGCGCGGAGCGCGACCGCTTCGTCTCGGACGCTTGCGCGGGCGACGACGAGCTGCGGCGCGAGGTCAAAAGGCTGATCTCCGCCGCCGCGGTGGCCGACAGTTTCATCGAGTCGCCGGCCTGGGAGGCGGGCGGCCTGCCCAACCCGGCCGCCGAGACGAGAATCCGTGATCCGCTGGACGGGCAGCTCGAAGGCGGCGCCGGCCCGCCCGAACCGGCCGACTATTCACCGCCGCCTGTAGTTGAAAGAGGCGTCGGCAGCCCTTCGCGACCACTCGCGCGACAACGGTTGGGGGGCATGCGCCCCGGGGCAGGCTATTTCGGCAACATCGGCTGGTGCGACGGAGCATTTCTAGTGACAGGTTGGATGCTAGCTCCCTCCCCCATGCAGTTCAGCTCTTTCGCCCTTTATCTGAACGGGCGTCTCGCCAGGGAAACTAAGCCCAAGGCTGTCTCCTGGTCTAAGCCCAAGACCTTGCCGCCGGGCGTTCCCTGGCGCTTTGAATTCCGGCTGCATCAAGCTGCGGCAGAGGAGATCGCGAACTTCAGCCGGATAGAGGTCTTGGCCTGCGCCGCCGAGCAGCCGGCCCTGAAGATGGCGACCCGCTTCCGCCACGACCTGAGCACTAATGTGCCCACCCCGCCGGAAGAACTCATGTTTCGCGTGACCGGCAACAAGGATGGGAGACAGGTTAAAGAGGCAGGCCTCAGATGCGCGAGCGAATTTCTGGATGCGCTTAGCCACTACCGCGCGCCGGGTTCGCTGCGCCGGCTGCTCGATTGGGGCTGCGGCTGCGGGCGTGTCACAGTGCATTTGATGGATATTCTATCCCGGTACGAAGGGCTTGAAGTCTGTGGCTGCGACATCGATCCGGAGGCTATCGCCTGGGGCAACGAGCATGTACGTCCGGGCCATTTTTCCGCCATCGCCCCGCTCCCCCCGACCATGTGGCGCGAGGCAAACTTCGATGCGGTCGTTTCCTGCTCAGTCTTTACGCATTTGACGCGGGCAGCGCAGAGCGCCTGGCTGGAGGAGATGAGACGTATCATCGCGCCGGGCGGGCTTTTTCTCGCGTCGGTCAACTCCCGCTTCCCCGATGCCCGCATCCCCGCAGAAGGAATCTCCGACGACCGCCTAGACTCCATGCTGGACGGGATCGCGCCGCCGGGTTATTACCGCGGCACTTTCCAGACGCGGGAATACACCGTGCGCCGGTGGTCTCAGTATTTCAATATCCTTGACTATATCGAACACGGTCTGGAAGGCGCGCAAGACCTGGTGGTGATGCGCCGGCCCGAATAAGGAAGAAGGCAGGATGAGAAAGTTTCTAAAGGGCTTTGCCAGGCAGGCCCCTGCCCCGGTAGCTGAGAAGGCGCTTGCCCCGGAGTCCGCCCCTGCGGCGACCCCCTTCCCCCCGGGCCATTTCTATTCACCTATCCCTTCGATCGAGGAGGTGGAAAGGGATGCGGAGAGAATCTTCAAGATACCCGGGTCGCTGCCGGGTATTGATTTGAACGAGGCGGGCCAGCTAGAGCTGTTGGCGGCGCTCGAACAGTTTTACCCGGAGATGCCCTTCCCCGTTGAGAAGGCCACGGGGCTGCGCTACTACTTTGAAAATCCGAACTACGGCTATTCGGATGCTATCTGCCTGTACGCGATGATTAGGCACTTGCGGCCCCGTAAGATCATCGAAGTCGGTTCGGGCTTCTCGTCGTGCGCGATGCTGGATACGAACGAACTCTTTTGCGCCAACGAGATTAAGTGCCTCTTCATCGATCCCAACCCGCACCTCTTACTGTCTCTAATCAAGGAGACGGACAGGGAGAGGATCGGGATCATCCCGGCCAGGCTGCAGGACGTGGGACTCGGGGTATTTTCGTCCCTGAGCGCGAACGACATTCTCTTCATAGACTCGACGCACGTCAGCAAAGTCGGGAGCGATGTCAATCATATTGTCTTTGAAATCCTGCCCCGCCTCCCGCCCGGCGTCTTTATTCATTTTCATGACATCTTCTACCCGTTCGAATACGGGCAGAGCTGGATCTGCAAACTAGGATTGGCGTGGAACGAATGCTATATTCTGCGCGCCTTCCTGCAGTATAACGACGCCTTTCAAATCGCCCTCTTTAATACCTATCTGGCGCATTTCTATGAAGAGCGGTTCCGGGCAGCGATGCCCCTGTGCCTGCGTAACAGGGGCGGCAGCCTGTGGCTCAGAAAACTGTAGGGGGCGACTCTCGTAGGGCGAAGGGGTTTATGCAACTGTCTGATGAAGAGTTAAGACGCAGGATGGCCGCGCAGCAGTGGACGGCGCATAACTTGCGTTTCACGCCCGCCGTGACCTCCTTGCCGGGCCGGCCGGACTTCATGGAGACAGACCTGCGACTGCGCGCCATCTTACGCGCACTCTCTTTCGTTTACCGCGGCCGGCTGGCGGGGCTGCGCGCGGCCGACCTCGGCTGCTTAGAGGGCGGGTACGCGCTGGCTCTGGCCCAACGGGGCGTGGACGTGGTGGGGGTAGAAGCGCGCGAGAAAAACTTTGAGAAGCTCAGGCTGGTTAAGGAACATTTCGCGCTGCCGAATCTCGCCTTTCGGCGCGATGACGTTAAGAACTTCACGGGCGAAAACTATGGCACTTTCAATGTCGTCCTGGCGCTCGGTATTCTGTACCACCTGGATAATCCGGTCGCCTGGCTGCGCCAACTCGCAGAGGCCACCGAGGAGGTACTGGTCGTCGAGTCACATTTTGCTCCGCCGGACGAGTCCTCGCTTGCGCGCCTTGACCCCAGCCTTAAGTATCTCGGCCCGATAGAACAGATAGCAGATAAAGGGACTGTTTATACCGGCAGGTGGTTTTTCGAGTATGGGCCTGAGGCGGATCGCGAAAGCCAGCTCTGGGCCTCTTACTCTAACAGAAGCTCTTTCTGGTTGACGAAGGAGTCGCTGCTCAAGGCCGTCGTCAGGGCAGGCTTCGACCTGGTGCTTGAGCAACACGACTACTCCGTTGATTCATACGAGTTGCTGCATACCACCCGTGCGCGCGGCATGTATCTTGCGCTCAAAACCGGCCCGACTAAGCGGACGGGATCAGGGGCGCGCACCGCGCGCTAGTGAGCGCGCTTACCGCGCCGGCCGTCTCGTCCATGGGCGGTAGGTTTCTATGAAAGAGGCGGCGGGGAGTACAGGCGGTCGAACTCTTCTTTGACGGCCCGGTAGTACTCGCAGGCTAATCCCTCCTGCCCCGGCCGGTCGAGTAGACGGATGTCGCCGCGGGCGTAGTCGATGATCCGCGCCTCTTTGAGGCGCTCGGTCGCCGCGCGCCATTACGCGCTCAGAACACATGCGTTAAGACGTTCCAGTTGTTTGAAATCGACGGGCTTCTCCACGCACTCGACTCACCCCGCGTCCGCCGCGCGCCGGCGCCACGCGGGGTCCGAGCAGTGGGCCGTGACGGCGATGATCGGCATTCCCGAGGTCTCCGGCTGAGCGCGCAGGAACTTGGCGGCCTCGATCCCGTCCATCACCGGCATGCTCAGTTGGGGGCGTGACGTAATACGCCCGTGTGTACCTCACGCCCGCCGACCAGGCGGGCATACGCGCAGTTGGCGCGGGGCCGGACCCCGCCGATTTCTCGCGCGCTTGATTCGCGCGGTTTCGGACACTAGAATCCTCCCCATCCCCTGCCCGCCCCCGTAATTTATTTTGCTCTCATACCTCCGAGGAGTATCTGTGTCTTCAACGTCAGGCAGGAAGCGGACCGTGATGGTCGTGGACGACTCGGACGACGTGCGCGAACTCGCGGCGCTGCAACTGAAGCTCGCAGGGTACGAGGTCGTGGAGGCGAGGGACGGGCTGGAGGCCGTCGAACTCGCCAAGGAGAGGTGCCCCGCCCTGATCTTCATGGACATCCAGATGCCGGTGATGGACGGCCTGACGGCCACGCGGATGATCCGCGGCGTCCGCGAGTTGTGCGCGGTGACGATCATCGCGTTCTCGGCCTTCGGCAGCGGCGGCAACCGCCAGAAGGCGATAGAGGCGGGCTGCGACGAGTTCGTCAGCAAGGTCGTCGGCGTCAACGAACTCTCGGCCATCATCGAGCGTTTCCTGCCGACGGCCTGAGTCCGCCCTCTGTCGCCTACCGCGCGGGCGGGCGCGGCGGGTCGTGCTATACTCCCCTGCTTACTCCTCTTTCCAGCAGAGTATCCCGCGACCTAGCGACAGGACGGTAACGGCCCGGGAAAGTCTTTCCTGTTCCTACCTCGCCTCTTCTGACCGAGTAAAGCGCCACGCAGGGACGAACAGCACACAGGTAGCCGGTTACGGCGCGTAACGGGAGCCGCGCGGCTTCCGCCTCGGCTACCGGAAGTCCCTCACGGCGGGAGGTCGGGAGACGACGATGACAAACCCACAGCCGCGCATCCTTTGCGCGGACGACCACGACGACACATGCTTCATGCTCTCCGCGCTGCTCGGCGGAAGCGGCTACGAGGTCAGTCACGCCGGGGGCGTCGGCGAGGCCCTGAGCGTCGCGCTGACTGAGGCTGACGGAGGAGGGGCGGGTGCAGAGCGAGCGGCTGACCCGCCCGCTCGAACAAGGCCGCGAGGGGCTGCCCCGTGCCGACAGGCTAACAGGCCCGCCGCGCCCGCCCGCCGACGCTGAATCATAGTCGTCGCGGCCCCGCAACCCCCGCGGCGGCTTCCGCTCCCTCGTCGGCGGAGAAGGCCCGCCGCCAGAACTCCTCGACCCCTTCCCCGATGCCCGTCTCCCGCGTGTAGCCGATGAGCGCTTACCGCCTGATCATGTCTAGCGTCGCGCCGCGCTCCTGCGGAGCGGGATTCCCGTCCACCTTCATCCCTGCTTCTCGTGAACCCGCTAGCAAACACTCCTATCCCGCGTGACGAACGAGTCGGGCGGGCCGTGACGCGTCCCCTGAGGGACGCGGCTGCGGCTGTAGCTGATCTGCTCGTCCCGCTGAAGGGCGGTGGCGGATTTGTCGGCGCCCTCGCGGCGCACGCCGGCGGCGAGCCTTCGGCCGTGTATGATGTGATGAGGAAGACACCTCTTGCTCCGGACTCGCTATTGAAATGGGGGTTCTCTTAAATGACCGGTGAGACCGACAAAGTGGCCGATGCTCAGGCCGCGTCCGGGGACTTAAACGTTTCCGAAATCCGCTACCGGCGTCTCTTTGAATCCGCGCGGGACGGCATCCTGATCCTGGACGCCGCCAGCCGCCGGATCACCGACGTGAACCCGTACATGGTGGAGTTGATGGGTTACTCGCGTGATGAATTCCTGGGCAAAGAACTCTGGGAGATCGGCCTGTTCAGGGACAAGGACGAGAGCCGGATAGCGTTCCGGGAGCTGCAGGCCACGGGCTACATCCGTTACGAAGACTTGCCCCTTCAGACCAAAGCGGGGAAGCAATGGAATGTTGAGTTCATCAGTAACGTCTATCAGGAGGACGGTCATCAAGTCATCCAGTGCAACATTCGCGACATCACCGAACGCAGGCGGGCCGAGGAGGCCAAATTCCTGATGGCGGCGATTGTGGAGTCGTCGGAAGATTCGATCATCAGCATTGATTTCGAGAGGACTATCACCACCTGGAATAAAGGGGCGGAACGGCTTTACGGCTACACGGCCGGCGAGGCGCTCGGCAAGCCTCTGACCATGCTCACGCTGCCGCGAGACATGGAAGAGGTGCTGTCGAACATCGACAAGATCAGGCGCGGCGAGACGGTCGAACCGTTCGAGACTGTAAGGCGGCAGAAAGACGGGCCGCACCTGCACCTCGCGGTGGTGTTGTCGCCCGTCAAGGACGCGGCGGGGCGGATCATCGGGGTCTCGACCGTCGCGCGCGACATCTCGGAGCGCAAGCGGGCGGAGGCGGAGCGCGAACGACTGTTAGCCGACGCGCAAGCGGCGAAGGCGGAGGCGGAGAGGGCCAACCGGCTCAAGGACGAATTCCTCGCCACGCTCTCGCACGAACTGCGGACGCCGCTGACCGCAATCGTCGGGTGGTCAGAGATGTTAGGAAAGTCTCAGCTCGATCCCGTCACCTCCCAGCGCGCCGTCGAAGTCATCCGGCGTAACGCCCGGATGCAGGTGCAGATGATCGACGATCTCCTCGACGTCTCGCGTATCGTGACGGGTAAGCTCCGCATGACCGTGCAACCCGTCGATCTCGGCAGCGTCATCATCGCGGCGGTCGAAGGGCTGCGCCCGGCGGCGGAGGCCAAAGAGATACGCTTCCAGTTGCAGCTCGATTCCCCGGCGGGGCAGGTCTCGGGCGACCCCGACCGGCTGCAACAGGTGGCGTGGAATCTAGTGTCGAACGCCATCAAGTTCACGCCCCGCGGCGGGCGCGTTCTGGTTCGGCTGGAGCGCGTCAGATCACAGGTCGAGGTGGCGGTCAGCGACACGGGCCGCGGGATCGCGCCCGAGTTCCTGTCGCACGTCTTCGAGCGCTTCCGGCAGGCCGACGCGACGACCACGAGGGTGTACGGCGGGCTGGGGCTGGGGCTGTCGATTGTCCGCCAGTTGGTGGAGCTGCACGGCGGGACCGTGCGGGTCGAAAGCGCGGGCGAAGGGCAGGGTTCGACCTTCACCGTCAGCCTGCCGCTCGCGGCGGTGCGCGGCGCGGCGGAAGACGCCGGGGCCGTGCGGCCGCAGTCTTTCACCCCGTCGGATTTCGCCTGTCCGCCGCAACTCGGGGGCCTGCGCGTTCTGGTCGCCGACGACGAGGAGGACACGTGCGAGGTGCTGCAGGCCATAATCGAAAGCTGCGGGGCGCGTGTCAGGACGGTCAACTCGGCGGCGGCCGCGCTGAGAGCGATGGAGGAAGAATCGTTCGACGTGTTAATCAGCGACATCGGGATGCCGGAAGAGGACGGCTACTCCCTGATCGCCAAGGTGCGCGCCCTCGACACTGAGCGGGGCGGCGGCATCCCGGCGGCGGCGCTGACGGCCTACGCGGGCGAGGAAGACCGCATCCGCACGCTCCGCTCCGGCTTCCAGATTCACGTGCCGAAGCCGGTCAGCCCGAACGAACTGGTCGCGGTCGTCGCCAACCTCGCCGACCGCTCCGGGCGGGGCTAAGCGCCACGTTTGAAAGACCACGTACTTCTACGCGCAGGCATCAGCGCTTTGCCGCGGTTAGCTGCGCGCCCTCCTCGGCCAACTCGCTGTCTCATTCAGTCAATGGACGAACTGAACCTTAAGCCGAAGTTCTATCAGTTGGCGTAAGACTCGCGGACATACCGGGAAGATGAAGGGCGGATCGGCATCACCGATCCCCCCTTATCACCTGGCAGCTGCCGTGACACTGTGGCGCATCATGCGGGACACCCGCCCGGACGTTGATCGGCTGCTAGAGTACTCCGACTGGCTGGCGATAGAGAGCCGCAGGCTGGTGGAAGAGGGCGCGGCCATGAGCGAGCGGCTGGCCGGGGTGCTCGAACAAAGCCTGGAGGCTCAGAGGCGGGCGGAGGAGGCGCAGCTTAATAGCAGCCCTACGATCACTCCCGGCGACGGCGCGCCCGAACCCGGCGGGGAATGAAGCGGGCGGGCCGGGACGTGTCCACTGACCTCGCGGCCGGGGGAGAGAGCGTCGGCCCCGCGGCCGGTTGCTACCCTGACCCGCCCTGGCCCCTAAGTGAATCAGGGCTGCCGCCAACGTAGCAGGCCCGCGACCGCCCGGCGTGCCGGCTGCGTGTTTGTTGGGTGTCGGCCGTTTCGTCGGGCAAGCTGTTCTCCTGTTGGGCAAAACCGTCCCGTTAGGCAAAGCCCTTATTAGGTAAGTAGTCGGCCCGTAGGTATCAGGGAAACCGGTCACTCGAAGAAGGCGGGGGCGGGAGCACGCCCCCGAACCCGGAGGCACGGCCCCTTTGATGTTTCGCCACCGGCGGTAAGCCCCGCGCGTAGTTAAGAACAGACTCGCCTCCGGCGCGCGCCTTCAAACCCTGCTCGCGGACTCCTCCTTAATGACCCGGTAGCATTCGCAGGAGACGGCTTCGAGGCCCGCGCGGTCGAGGACGCGGACGTGGCCGCGGCTGTAGCTGATCAGTTCGTCGCGTTGGAGGGCGGTGGCGGCTTTGTTGACGCCCTCCCGGCGCACGCCCAGCATGTTGGACATGAACTCCTGCGTCATGTGGAACTCGTCCGATTGCGAGCGGTCGTGAGTCATCAGCAGCCAGCGGGCGAGGCGCGCGTCCACCATGTGGAAGCGGTTGCAGGCGGCCGTCTGGGCGACCTGGGTTAGCAGCGAGTGCGAGTAGCGGCGCAACAGGCGGTGCAGCGGGCCGAGGCGCTCCGACTCTGTTCGCAGCGCCGCCGCCTTCATCCTCATGGCGGTTCCCGCCCCCTGCACGAGGGCGCGGTTGCGCGAGGTGCCGACGCCCATGAAGACGGGGATGCCCGCCATCCCTTCGTTCCCGACGAGGCCGACCTCCAGGGTCGAACGCTCCGCCACCACCGAGAGCAGGGAGACGATTGAGTCGTTGGGGAAGTAGACGTGGCGGATCGGATCACCGGGCTCGTAAAGGACTTCGGCTAAAGGCATCGTGAACCGCTCCAACTGCGGCAGCAGGCGTCGGTACTCTTTTACGGGCAGGGCGGCGAGCAGCCGGTTCGCAATCGGCGGGCTTAAGTTGTCGGCTAGAGGCATCAGGAATCTCCTCGTTGCGGTCGGTCATGAAAAACAACAGACGGCACAAGAAGAGGGTTAGCGGCCCCGCCCCGATGTCGAAATATGAATTTCCAAAGAACGGATGTTAATACCAGCTCCGGCATCGACCCGGCGGGCGTCAACCGCTCTCCTGCGGTTGCCGGACGGACGTGCCATGGAGGAGATCGCCCACGAGCTTGCTCAGGCTGCGCAGAGGGGTCGGCAGGGCGACGAACTCGTCGCAGCCGGCGGCGAGGGCTAAGGCGCGCTCGCGCGCGGTCGGGAAGGTGGACATCGCCACGATGGGGAAGGTGCATTCCTCACCGCGCTCGCGGATCAGCCGCGCGGCTTCCAAGCCGCCGAGCACCGGCATCCTCGTGGACATGATGACCAGATCAGGACACTCGTCCGCGGTTAACTGGAACGCCTCGCGGCCGTCCGCCGCCTCCACCACGCGGTAGCCCTCCGCCTCCAACCAGACCTTAAACAGGCGACGCGTGTCCTCGTGGCTATCGGCGACCATCACGGTCGGATGTTTTGCCGGATTCATCGGATTCACCTTGTCGGGGGTTGGAGTCAGGGAAGACCCAACCGTGGCACGAAGCGGTGGAGGCAGGGTTATCCCTGTGTCGAAAGTTGGATGCTGTATAAAGGCCGACCCTGTACAAACTAACACGGGGCGGGAAAGGCGTCTGTGCGATGGCACACATACACGGGGGGGGGCAGACCCGTAATGGTCTCTCAGCCGAGCAGGCGGTCGTACTCGTCTTTGACCACCCCGTAACACTCGCAGACCGCCGCCTCAAGGCCGGGCCGGTCGAGTATCCGGATACGGCCGCGCACGTAGCTGATCAGCCCCTGCTCCTGCAAACGGCCGGCGGCGGCCGTCACGCCTTCGCGGCGCACGCCCAGCATGTTGGCGATCAGCTCCTGCGTCATGACCAGCTCGTCCGAGTCCAGCCGGTCGTGGCTGAGGAGCAGCCAGCGGCAGAGCTGCTGCTCTATGGCGTGGAGTCGGTTGCAGACGGCCGTCTGCGACATCTGCGTGAGGAGCGCCTGCGTGTAGCGCAGCAGCCGGCGCTGGAACGCGCCCCCCTGAGCGAACTCGTCCTGCAACACACTCGCCCGCATCCTGACGGCCCCGCCCGCGCTCTGCACGACGGCGCGGTTCGGCATGGTGCCGCCGCCCATGAAGAGGGCGACGCCGACCAGCCCCTCTTTGCCAGCTATCCCCATCTCGGCCGAGGAGCCGTTCTCCATCATGTACAGCAGCGAGATGATGGCGGTCGTGGGGAAATAGATGTGCTCCATCCTCGCTCCGGATTCATAGACGACCTCCCCGAGCGAGAAGGCGACGGGGCTGAGGTGCGGCAGGATGCGCTCGTAGTCCTCCTGGGGAAGACTGGCGAGAAGTTTGTT
Source organism: Pyrinomonadaceae bacterium (assembly GCA_035295985.1). GTDB lineage: Bacteria > Acidobacteriota > Blastocatellia > Pyrinomonadales > Pyrinomonadaceae > JAIVGV01. The sequence goes on from DATHBT010000349.1 coordinate 13,136, forward strand.
ATCCGCCGGATCATGCGCTTGCTTGGTGGTGTGCATAAATCTCGCCGTTCCGACAACGCCAAAAAAACAGGCGGAGGGCGCGTCGTCCCGCGCGTCTCCTACGGACGGCGAAGGTGAGGGGGAGTTCACTTCGCGGTCTTCTTGCCGGGATCATACCATATGTGTGGTAGCGCACGGACGGCGCGATGCGTTTAAGTTATCCTTCACCTTTCCTGCCAACGTTTTAACAGGTGTTGACGGTAAGGCCGGTTTGACGAGCGAGAGTCAGTCGGTCGAGTTGCCCAGTGCCGGCGGCGGCTGTCGGCAGGATTTCCAGGGGGATTGCGGAGGGTGAGGGTCGGCGCAACCGCACCCCACCCTTCGCGCTTTTTGCCTTAAGCGCATGACCACCGGCGGCAACATCGAAAAGCCATTCGCTGTTCAATTCATTGACGGCGAGGGGGAAGTGCGGCTGGAGCTGATGAACACAGCCGACATGGCTTTCAAGAGCGTCGAGATTTTATCCGTCTTCCTGAAAGACGAAGAGACTCCGGGCGGCGGCCCCTCGCGCGCGCACATCAGGTTTGAGGCGGTGAAGTGTATCCGGCCGGGGGAGAAGGCCCTCCTCTCCCACAGAACCTGGATCGACGGGAAGCCGGTAGCGCCGGAATACGACCTCTTGGCCCGCCTCGAAGCGAGGGCAGGGCAAATCAAACCCTACGTGCTCGATATTTCTTGGGAGGACGCGGCGGGCAACACGCGCTACCAGCGGATACCCGCGGGACACTGATCGACCGGCCATGCTGCTATCCCCGGAATTAGAAGAGAGACTGAGCCGCGCCCGGCTCGCCCTCGAAGGCGCGGCGAGCGGTAACATCATCGAACTGTGCCGACAGTACCTCGCGGTGCTCGCCGAATACCGCGCCGAGTTGCTCCACCTCCCCGACAGGCTCGGCCTCAACCGGCGGGCAGTCTCCTCCTTACCGGAAGGCGTAGATGCCAGGGCGGCAATCCGAGCGGCGATTGAGCAAACCACGCGAGGGCGTCATGAGACCGAGGCGCTGCTCCTCTCCTTCACTACGGTCAGCGGCTACGAGGCGGCGGAGACGTTCAACCGGCGCGGGTACAAGGGCCACACGGACTGGGAGGTGAGGGCCGGAGGGGTCGCCAGATTTTGCGGCGGCGTCGCGGGCGAGAGGATGACCTTGCTGGAAGCAGTCGAGACCGCCAGTTTGCTCCGGCGCGAGGAACACATTGACCGGGTCGCCTCGGCGCGGGCGAGCCGGACAACGTACCACGACGTTTCGCCCGCCGTCCCGCCCGGAGACTCCGAACCAAGTGCGCGTTGATGGCTTGTGATCGCTGTGGCAGTCGTCCATCCACGATAGGCACTGATCATTTATGTGTGCTAGCGCACACATGTGATACACTCGCCCCGAACAACCCCCTATTACACAGCTAGCTTGAGTTCCCCGGCTCCCTCGCTCCGGCCGTTAACCGCGTGTTCATGCTTACGCGACGGCGCAGAGGCGGGCCGAGCATTCAATCCTCCAGAGGCAGACCGATGAAAATCCTGCTCTACAACCCGGACAACGGGGTGACGCGCAACTTCATGCCGCACCTCTGGATGTTCCTTTTGCAGGCCCTGACGCCGCCCGGCCACGAGGTCGTCCTCATCGACGGCAACGCCCGCGCCATGACGGAG
>DATHBT010000350.1:0-20129 GCA_035295985.1 Pyrinomonadaceae bacterium
GGAACTGTTCGCGCTCGTGCGGAGGGTGCGCGTGCCCGTCGTCGCGGCCGTGCGCGGTCGCGCGCTCGCGGGCGGGTGCGGCCTCGCCACGGCTTGCGACATCGTGCTCGCCGCGCGCTCGGCGCGCTTCGGCTACCCGGAGGTGAAGATCGGTTTCGTTCCCGCGATGGTGATGGCGATCCTGCGGCGCAACGTCTCGGAGAAGCGCGCCTTCGAGCTGGTCGCGCGCGGCGCGGAGATCGGCGCGGAGGAGGCCGAAAGAATGGGGCTGGTCAACCGCGTCTTCGACGACGAGTCGTTCGAGACCGAGGTCGAGGCTTACGTCCAGTCGTTCGAGCGCGCCAGCCGCTCGGCCGTCTCGCTCACGAAGCGGCTGCTCTACCAGATGGACGGGATGGGCTTCGACGACGCGCTCGAAGCCGGCGTTGACGTGAACGCCATCGCGCGCATGACGGACGACTGCCGCGAGGGCGTCGCACGCTTCCTCCGCAAGGCCGGGCAGGGCGAGCGGGGGTGAAGACGCCGCGGCGGTCGCGCCGCCCCTCTCATCCAGAAACTCCGATCACCTCATCCAGTTTTTCGTAGTCCCGGCCGCGGCCGCCAACGCCCCGCGCCGGTAAATTTAGTAGTTGCCGCGCCGCACCGAGACGGAATAATATTTGCGTCATTCGCGAGCCTGACCCGCAAACTGTTTCGCGAAGTCCCCTAACTGAAAACTACTTTGCGAAGACGAATTTCTGGAGTCGAAAACAAAAGGAGGCACACTCGATGAGTGGCTACCGTCAGATTCTTAAACGCACCGCCGCCTCTCTCTTCGCGCTGGTGCTCACGTCGGCCGCCGTCGCCTTCGCCCAGGTGGCGACGGCCGACGTGACCGGCCGCGTGTCCGACCCCTCGGGGGCGGCCGTCGTCGGCGCGGCCGTCACGGCGCGCAACACCGGCACGGGCCTTTCGCGCACCACGCAGACGAACGACGAAGGGTCGTTCACCATCACACAGCTCCCGGCCGGCACCTACGAGATCACGGTCGAGGCCACGAACTTCAGCCGCGCCCGTCTCCCCAACATCGAGCTGAACGTCGGCTCGACGCGCACGCTCAACTTCGATCTCCAGCCCGGCCAGGTGACGGAGACGGTTGACGTGACGACCGACCTCGTGCTCGTCGAAACCACCCGCTCCGATCTGGGCGGCATCGTCACGCCGGTCGAGGTCGAGAACCTGCCCCTGCTCAACCGCACCTTCGCGAACCTCTCCGTCATCATGCCGGAGGCGCGCCCCGCCGGTAACTTCGACCCGACGAAGACGCGCGTCGGCAACGTCGCCTTCAACGGCGGCGACGGCCGGCAGGTTGACGTGAACGTGGACGGCGGCGACAACAAGGACAACGTGGTGGGGAGCCTCCTGCAGAACTTCTCCTACGAGTCGATCCAGGAGTTCCAGGTCTTGCAGCACCGCTGGACGGCCGAGCAGGGCCGCGCGGTCGGCGGCGTCGTCAACGTCGTCACCAAGTCGGGCACGAACGAGTTCCACGGCTCGTTCTTCTCGAACTTCCGCGACGAGCAGTGGCGCGCGCTCGACTTCTTCGAGAAGCAGCGCCGGGTGGCCGACCCGAACTTCCAGAAGCCCTCGTTCAGCCGGCAGGAGATCGGCGGATCAATCGGCGGCCCCATCAAGCGCGACGATCTCTTCTTCTTCTTCGCGCTCGAGCGCTTCCGCGAGCGGCAGAACGTCGCCGTCAGCCAGACGGCCCTGCCCGAGCTGAGGCTCATCCCCGGCAACGACGCCCTCTCGGAAATCCCGACGCCCTACAACGACACGCTGCTCACCGCGAAGATCGACCACCGGATCAGCGACCGCCAGTCGATGTTCTACCGCTTCGCCTACCAGAAGAACGACTCGCCCAACGATCAGGTGCCGAACCCGGCGACGACCGATCTGACGGGTGGCAACTTCACCAACAACAAGCTCTACAGCTTCGTCGTCAACCACTCCTACACCTTCTCGCCGACGAAGCTCAACCAGTTCGTCTTCCACGTCCAGGACTTCAAGAACGAAATCCTCGGCGTCACCACCAACCCGCGCCTGACCTTCCCCGGCGGCATCGAGATCGGCCCGAACGTCAACACGCCGCAGGCCACCCTGGAGCGCAAGTACCAGTTCCGCGACGACTTCTCGTGGCTCGCCGGCAACCACAGCCTGAAGTTCGGCACCAACTACATCTACACCGATCTCGGCGGCTACTTCTTCTTCGGGTCGAGCGGCTACACGGTCGCCTTCTTCGACCTGCCGTCGGTGATCACTTCGAACACGACGCGCTACCCGCAGGGCTTCGCCACGCCCGGCGCGGTGCAGAGCATCCAGTTCGCCACGGGCGAGGCGAGCCACGATCAGATCTTCCACCAGCTCGCCTTCTACGTGCAGGACGACTGGAAGTTCCGCCGCAACCTGACCTTCAACCTCGGCCTCCGGTGGGACGCCAACATCGGCAACCTGCCCGACCAGTCCACCAACCGCACCTACGCGCTCCTGCAGCAACTTAACGACCCGCGCGCGCGGGCGCTCACCGCCGACCCGTCGAAGTGGAGCCGCTCGACGCCCAGCTGGACGGAGTTCCAGCCGCGCGTCGGCTTCGCCTACGATCCGACGGGCACGGGCCGCACCGTCATCCGCGGCGGCTACGGCATCTTCTTCGACCAGCTCTTCCAGAACCTGACCATCTTCGGGTTGGCGCAGAGCGGGGCGGAGATTTACCAGACCGTGCTCAACCTGACCAACTCGGCCGTCGGCCAGGGTCAGCTCGCCAACTTCCGCTTCGGCGTCGATCCGCTGCCGGGCCTGCCGGCGGGCTTCTCCCTCGACCAGTTGGGCACGGGCAGCTTCGGGCGCATCACCGACCCGAACGCCAGCGAGCCTTACGTGCAGAAGTTCTCCCTCGGCTTCGAGACGCAGGTCGGCCGCAACATGACGCTGTCGAGCGACTACGTCCACACGCTCGGCGTCCACGAGCCGCGCGTGATGGTCATCAACCCGCAGATACGCGACATCTGCGATCCGCTCTTCCCGACCGCCGCCCCGACCGATCCGCGCTGCGTCCGCGGGGCCAACAGCCGCTACTTCGATCTGGCCTTCACGCAGGCTGGCCTGCCGGCCAACCGGCTCGAGCAGATCAACATGATCGGCACGACCAACCGCTCGTTCTACGACAGTTGGACGACGACGCTGCGCGGTCGCCGCCGCAAGATGACCTTCTCGGCCAGCTACGTCCTGTCGAGCGCGCGCTCGTGGGGCGGCCAGCCCGTCGCCTCCTACACGGGCAACGGCATCGCCGTCACGCCGGAGCGGCAGTTCCTCGATGAGGAGTTCGGCCCGGCCCGCTTCGACGAGCGCCACCGCATCGTCGCCAGCGGCGTCTTCGAACTGCCCTGGGGCTTCCAGCTCGCGCCGATCCTGCAATTGGCTAGCTCGCGTCCCTACTCGCCGACCACCGGCGCGGACATCGACGGCGACGGCCTGGCGACGAACGACCGCCTCTGCGAGGGCGTCGATCCGCTCGCGCTGCTTCAGGCGGTGCGCAACCGGCCGTCCACGCAGACGCCCACCGACGTGGTGCGCGCCTTCAACCCGCGCGGCTGCCGCCAGACGCGCGTCAACAGCTTCCGCGGCGGCTTCGTCATCAACCCGGACGGCACCGTCGAGGAGCGCAGCGGACGCTACTTCAACGTCGATCTGCGTGCGGCCAAGAACTTCACGTTCGGCGAGAACATGAGGCTCAGCACCTACGCAGACTTCTACAACCTCTTCAACACGGAGAACCTCGCGTTCTCGAACCGCTTCGGCCTAAGCCCGGCGACAAGCCCGACGCAGTTCCTGCAGCCGGTCTCGCTCTATGGCCCCGGCTTCGGCCCGCCGGTCGGACGCCCCTTCACGCTCCAACTCGGGGCGCGCTTCACCTTCTGAGATTCTTTCGGGAGGGTTAACTGGAAAGGGCGGCGGGAATGAAACCCCGCCGCCCTTTTTGTTTGCCGGCGACGAGTGACTAAACCTCGTCGCCTTTTTTGTCGAACGCCGCCGGCGGTCTGTCGAGTGCCGCCGCGAGTTCGAGCGCGCAGCCCGTCGGGTCTTCAGAGAGGCGGTTGACTAGCCCCGCCTCGAAGGCTTCGGCGGCGGTGAGTCGCCGCGCGGTCAGGAACATCTCGAAGGCGCGCGCTTCGCCGATGAGGCGCGCTAGCCGCTGCGTCCCGCCCCAGCCAGTGATGACGCCGAGGCGCGCGCCCGGGTGCGCGAAGACCGACTGCGGCGAAGCGACGCGCAGATCGCACGACAAAGCGAGATCGAGGCCGCCGCCCATGCAGTAGCCGTCAACGGCCGCCACCGTGAGTTGCGGCGCGCCCGCGACCTTTCGCATCACGCGCTGCCCGCGACGCGCGAACTCGCGGGCCCCTACAGCGTCGAGCGCCGCGAGCTCGCGAATGTTCGCGCCGGAGGCGAACGCGCCCCCCGAACCGGCGAGGATGATCGCCCGGAAATCTCCGGCGCGCGAGACGAGAGCGTCGAGCGTCCTTTCGAGTTCGTCGAGTGTGGTTGAAGAGAGCGGGTTGCGCTCGGCGGGGCGTTCGAGGCGGACGATTGCCGCGTGCCCGCGTTCTTCGAGGGCGACCGCGGGAGTGGTTTGAGTGGGTGAACCTTCCGGCTGCTCGCTCACACGCGGCTCCGGCGCGCGGCGCAAACTCAGCCTCGCGCCCCCACGTTCTCGCGCAGGAAGCGGACGATGTCTTCCGTGGACGTGCCGGGCAGGAAGACCTCCGAGACGCCCTGCTCCTTCAGGCGCAGCACGTCCTCCTTCGGGATGATGCCGCCGACCAGCACGAGGCAGTCGTCCAGCCCGCGCTCGCGAAGCAGTTCGACGATGCGCGGGCACAAAGTGTTGTGCGCGCCCGACAGGATCGAGACGCCGACGGCGTCAACGTCCTCCTGCAAAGCCGCCGCCGCGATCATCTCCGGCGTCTGACGCAGGCCCGTGTAGATGACCTCCATCCCGGCGTCGCGCAGAGCGCGCGCGATCACCTTCGCCCCGCGGTCGTGGCCGTCGAGTCCGGGCTTGGCGACGAGGACGCGGATTTTTCTCTCAGACATAAAGAAGCTGTTAGCTGTTAGCGATTAGCCGTTAGCCAAACCGAAACCGCGGGCCTTCGGCAGAGGAAGCTGTTTTCTGTCTTGCTAACAGCTAACAGCTAATCGCTAACAGCTTCTCAGAATGCCGGCTCCTCGTAGATGCCGTAAACGTCACGCAGCGCGGAGCAGATTTCGCCGAGCGTGGCGTAGGCGCGGACGGCCTCGATGGTCGCGGGCATGGTGTTCTCGTTCTCGCGCGCGGCGCGGCGGAGTTTTTCGAGCGAGTTGGCGACCGCCCCCTCGTCGCGCCGCGCGCGCACCTGTTCGAGCCGCCTGAGCTGGTGGTCGCGCACGGACTCGTCGATGACGAGGATGTCGATGTTCGTCTGCTCCTCCCCCATCGCGTACTTGTTGACGCCGACGATGGTCTGGTCGCCCCGCTCGACCGCCTTCTGGTACTGGTAGGCCGACTCCTGAATCTCGCGCTGCGGGAAGCCCTTCTCGACCGCCTCGACCATCCCGCCCATCGCGTCGATCTTCGCGAAGTAGTCGAGCGCGCCGTCCTCCATCTTCTTCGTCAGGGACTCGACGAAGTAGGAGCCGCCCAGCGGATCGACCGTGTTCACCACGCCCGTCTCCTCGGCGATGATCTGCTGGGTACGCAGCGCGATGAGCGCGGCCTTGTCTGTGGGCAATGCCAACGCCTCGTCGTATGCGTCGGTGTGCAGACTTTGCGTGCCGCCGAGCACGCCCGCGAGGGCCTGGATCGCGACGCGGACGATGTTGTTCAGCGGCTGCTGCACGGTGAGCGAGACGCCGGCCGTCTGCGTGTGGAAGCGCAGTTGTAGCGTGCGCGGGTTCCTGGCGTTGAACCGCTCGCGCATCGTGCGCGCCCAGATGCGGCGGGCCGCGCGGTACTTAGCGATCTCCTCGAAGAAGTCGTTGTGCGCGTTGAAGAAGAACGAGATGCGCGGGACGAACTCGTCAACGTCCAGCCCGGCGTCAACGCCCCACTGCACGTATTCGACGCCGTCGCGCAGGGTGAACGCCAGCTCCTGCAACGCGGTCGCGCCTGCCTCGCGGATGTGGTAGCCGGAGACCGAGATCGGGTTGTACTTCGGCACGTGCCGCGTGCAGAACTCGAAGGTGTCGATGACGAGCTTCATCGCCGGGCGGATCGGGTAAATCCACTCCTTCTGCGCGATGTACTCCTTCAAAATGTCGTTCTGGAGCGTGCCCGAAATCTTCCGAAAGTCCGCCCCCTGTTTTTCGGCGACGACGAGGTACATCGCGAGCAGGACTGAGGCGGGCGCGTTGATCGTCTGCGAGACCGTGACCTGTTCGAGCGGGATGCCGTCGAACAGCACCTCCATGTCGGCGAGCGACGAGACGGCGACGCCGCACTTGCCGACCTCGCCCTCCGAGAGAGCCGAGTCGGCGTCGTAGCCCATCAGAGTGGGCAGGTCGTAAGCGACCGAGAGGCCGGTCTGCCCCTGCGCCATCAGGTACTTGAACCGCTGGTTGGTCTCCTCAGGCGTGCTGAAGCCGGCGAACTGGCGCATCGTCCAGAGCCTGCCGCGGTAGCCCGTCGGGTGTATTCCGCGCGTGTAGGGGAACTCGCCGGGGAAGGAGGTGTCGCGCTCGAAGTCAACGTCCGCCGCGTCGGCCGGCGTGTAAAGCCGGTTGACCGCGTCGAGCGAGACGGTCTCGAATTTCGTCTTGCGCTCGGGCGTGCGGCGCAGCGCGGGTTCGAGCGTCTCCTGCTCCCAGCGTTCGACGGCCGCCTGCTCCGGCGTGGTTAATTCTTTGACATCAGGCATGGCGCATTGTCCCCCGGCGTGTCTGGCGCGCGGCGCGTGTCGGCAAAAATTATGAAGTGGTAAACAGAGTTGGATATTAGTTGAGCGCCGCGCGGGGTGTCAACCGAATGGTCTGCGCGCGGAAGCGGTTGTGGCTGTAGAAGATGAGGCGCGGCCGTAGCATTAAAGCTGACGGCCGCGCTCGGGCAGGCGGGGACGATTCAGGCGGCGTCTAGCGGGCGGCGACAGGCGGGCGTCGGAGGAGCTTGAAAAAACTGTTAGCGTCCATGATTGCTGTCATTTGCGTCGCCGGCGGGCCGCGCGCCTTACGGTTAATCGACCGGGATGACGATCTCGTTCGGGCGCACCATGTTGAGCCGCGAGCGCGCGGCCGACTCGATGGCGCGGGAGTCGGAGCGCAGGCGCTGCACCTCGCGCCGCAGTGACTCGTTCGCGTTCCGTAACGACTGCACGTCGGCGCTCGTCTGCTCGACGCGCTGCCCGGCGGCGCGCATCTCGGCGTGCGTGCGGACCGTGACGCTCAGGCACAGGGCGAAGGTCGCCAACACGACCGACGCGAAGACAACCCAGGAGGGGATGATGCCGCCGCGCCGCCTAACCTCCGTGCGCGTCCCAATTAGCTCCCGCGAAAGCTCGGCGGCGGGGACGGGAAGCGGGAAGGCGCGTGCGGCGGGCCGCTGCGCGGCGAGTCGGGAGTCAGTCCAGTACGTGTCTGCGGCCTTGTCCAAGGTCTCACCTCCGGATTCTCGTTACGATTGCGTTCGGGAGGAAAATCGTGAGAGTTCTGCCAGCCGAACGATCTTGTCGAAAACTTGTCAACCTCCTTATCGCTCAACAATTTAGCGATAACCAGAGGGAAAGTGACGGGAATTTAGCACGGCCGTCATATGCTGTAAAGAGGTTTCTTTTCAACATTTTATGTGGCTAAGTTCAAGTAAACATTGAGGAAATAAGCAATAACTGCTTAAGATGGCGAACATGGGGCGAACGGAATTCCGCTGTGTGGGCAGGCGGAACAGAGGGCTAATGCCAATAAGGGGATAGCTGTCAGGATGTGAGGCGCACAGGTGTGGAAAACTTATCTCAAGAGACGGCATGAGGGGTTGCGGGGACGAGTATGTCGAGAAAGTATTCCTGAGGCCGGGAGCCATGACTGTTCAATCTGTAAATTGTTGCAACGATTGATTCGGAGCGCATCCGTACTGATTTCACATTTGGTGTCACGAGGTACGGGGAATGTCGATCAGACCAAATTCAACCAAAGCCTTGTGATACACGGGGTTTACAGGATTTTCAGTCGCGGCGGGCGGCTGGTATGCACGTTGCACTGAGGGACTGAGTACGCCGTGAGGTGTCACGAAAAAAGTCTTAGAGGTTCGAGAGGGGGGAGTTATGGGATTGTTCGACAAAATGTTCGGCCGCGGGGCCGAGGAGGCCAAGAATCAGCCGAACGCGCAGCAGCGCTTCGACGAACTCAGGCAAAAATACCAGTCCGTTCTGACGACGGCCGATCAGCAGCACATCCAGTTCCACCACCTGCACGTCCAGGACAACAAGCTCTTCATCAAGGGCACGGCGCCCTCGGAGGAGGCGAAGAACAAGTTCTGGGATCAGATCAAGCTCGTCAACCCGAACGCCGACGACATCACGGCTGAAATCGACGTGGACGCGAGCCGCGCGCAGGCGGCGACCGTCGGCGGCGGCAGCCAGAACGCGCAGACCTACGCGGTCAAGTCCGGCGACACGCTCTCGAAGATCAGCAAGCAGTTCTACGGCGACGCCAATGACTACATGCGAATCTTCTACGCCAACCGCGACAAGCTGAACGACCCGGACAAGATTCAGGTCGGGCAGGAGCTGAAGATTCCGTCGGAAAACTCCTGAGCGCGAGATCACTTGAGCAACGACTCCGCCGAGGCCGCCCGGAAGCAGACCGGGCGGCCTCAATGTTTGCAGGCGGGGTTCGTCATCGACCATCCGGGGCGTGGGGGACGAGAATAGGAGCCGCCCGCTAACCTCATCTTACTGCGCCATTCTCACACCGTTTCCGACAAGTCTATTGACAGCGGGTCGCGCCGCTGCATAGACTGTTTTTAGTTCGAGTCGAAGCCGCCCCGCGTGATCTTCGGCAAGTCGAGCCGCCCCAAGACACTCACTCGCCCCGGTTCTCACCGACTTAAGTTCGGCCGCGCTGCTCTCCCGCGCGCAAGAAGTCTGATCGCACGTCCGCCCGTGCACGAGGCGCGGCGTGCCGTCGGCCAGTAATCTTCCGTCTTCAACCAAAGGGTCTCCAAGGGTGTCTTCCGGCGGGTTCCAACTGCCCCTGTCTTCGATGGTGGGCGCGCTATGCAGGGCGGCGCAGGGCGGCCCTGACCTGCTCTATGACGTGGTGCTGAAGGTCGCGCTGATGATCGACGCGACCGCTCAGACCTACGGCCTCGCCACCTTCGCCCAGCAGCGTGACGGCGGGCCGCGCCTCAGGTGGGTCGAGGGACTGGAAGAGACGGAGATCGCCGAGGCCGAGAAGCGCGTCGCCGAAGTGCTAGCGGACGAGTCGCTGCCCCCGCGGATCGCTGAGGGTGATCGGGCGATCTGTCTGATGCTCGCCGCGCCGACGCCGCGCCGCGAGGGCGTGGCGATCTACGGCCGCTGCGTCCGACCGCTGACCGGCGCGCAGGCGAGGGAGCTAAAGATTCTTGCCGACGTAGCGCGGCTCGCGCACGCGCACGCGGCGTTGCGCGAAGAGGCGCGGCAGCCGCTCGCCGCCGAAAGTCTCGCGCACGCTCCGGCCGTCTCGTCCGCGACGCTGCCGGGGATGGTCTTCGTCAGCCGGCGCATGTCGGAGCTGGCCCGCGCCGTCGGGCGCGTGAAGGACTCCGAGTCAACCGTGCTCATCACGGGCGAGTCGGGGACGGGGAAGGAGCTGGTCGCGCGCGCCATCCACCGCCTGGGCCGCCGCGCGAGCGCGCCGTTCATCCCGTTCAACTGCACGGCCGCGCCGGCCGACCTCATCGAAAGCCTCCTCTTCGGCCACCGCAAGGGTGCGTTCACCGGCGCGCACGCCGATCACGAAGGACTCGTGCGCGCGGCCGAAGGCGGCACGCTCTTCCTCGACGAGATCGGCGATCTCCCGCTCCACCTCCAGCCGAAACTTTTGCGCTTCCTGCAGGAAGGCGAAGTCCACACGCTCGGCGAGAAGACGCCGCGCAAGGTGAACGTCCGCGTCGTCGCCGCCACGCACAAGGAGCTGGGCCGCGAGGCGCGCGAGGGCCGTTTTCGGGAAGACCTCTACTACCGCGTCGCCGCGCTCACGCTCGAAGTGCCCGCCCTTCGCGAGCGGCCCGACGACATAACCGCACTCATCAGCCACTACCTGACCCACTTCGCGCGCCGCAACGACCGCGCCGTCGCCGGTATCACGGCCGAGGCCATACAGGTCTTGCAGCATTACGCGTGGCCCGGCAACGTCCGCGAGCTGGCCGCCGAGATCGAGCGGCTCGTCCTCTACGCCGACGAGGGCCAGACCATCTGCGCCGCCGACATCAGCCCGCGCATCAGCCCGACGCCCTCGCGCGCTTCGACCGAACTCGGCCAAAGCCCTGCGCCGCTCGAAAACATGCTCGACGACTTCGAGCGCCGCCTCATCACCGAGGCCCTGCGCCTGCACGACTACAACGTCGCCCGCGCCGCCACCGCCCTCGGCCTCGGCTCGCGCCAGACGCTCTACAAGAAACTCAAGCGCCTCGCCATCAACGTCGGCGACTTCCTGCAGGACGACAACCAGCAGGGGTTGCAAGTGAGATCATAAAAACGTCCGTCGTCCGTGGTCAGTCGTCCGTTGTCCGTGTTACCCGTGCTGCGCGTGCAACCGGACGGCCCAAGTCGCGGCAGACGAACAACGGACAACCGACCACGGACGACTGACCGCCCTAATCGACGACCGCGGACGACCCGCCCCGGACAGACTCATGCTCCTCCAAGCCTCGCTCTCACTTATCGCCGCGATGTTAATTCACGAGCTGGGACACCTGCTCGCGGCGCGCGCGTGCCGCGTGCCCGCGACGGAGCTGGGGCTTGGGTGGGGGCCGCGCGTGTGGGGTTTTGGGGCGGGCGAGGTTGAGTTCAAGCTGCACGCGCTGCCCGTGGGTGCTTACGTGCGCCTCGACGTGCGCTTGTTGCAGGAGCGCCCGCTCAGCCAGCAAGTTTTGGTGCTGCTCGCGGGCATTGTCGTCAACCTGTGTGCCGCGGCCGCGTGTCCGGGGACGGTCTTCGGCGCGATGAACCTGCTGCTCGCGGCGACGAATCTGCTGCCGTTCTATCAGCAGGACGGCTGGAAGTGCGGCATCGTCATGCTGCGCGCCCTCTCGCCGAAACGTCGCAGCGCGCTCGTCGAGTGGACTTTCACCGTCGCGGGTGCGTGCGCGAGTGTGGCGCTCATCGCCGCGCAGTTGATTCGACGCTAGTTGATCGCTTGGCGATTGTCCGGTCTAACAACGGCTGATCATTCGGCCCGCCGTTCTGAGAACGAAGCTCGTGCCCCGAGGCGCGGGCTTTTCGCTTTTAGGCAAACACTTCCGAGGGACGGCGCGGCCGGTGAACGGCGGTTGCCGCCGGTTGAAAGCTGTCGTCGTCCCTGTCAACCGCAGGCGACAGGCGTTTAAGTCTTTGCCCGCGCGTTCGTTAACGGCCGGCGGTCGCGTTTAGCCGCTCGTCGTGGAGCATGATGTTTGTCAACCCACGTTGACAACGTCGATCCGAAGTTCAGGGCGCGGGCCGGCGTTTTGTTGGCTTTCCTTGTGAGTGCGGGTTGTGGCACGGGCCTTGTCATGCGTTATGGCGTCCGCGCGTGGGTGGCCGGGTCGGTGGTGGCAGCCGCTAGTGGCCGGCGCGTCGCGGGCGAGAGGGAACTGATGAAAGACCTGCTCAACAGAATCCTGACAGCCGCGGCGGGCGCGATGCTCGCCGTCACGTTCGCCGCAGTCGCACTCGCCGCGGGGCGAGGCGCGCTGGGCGAGGCCGGCGGGGGTTCTGTTGACGCGCCGCTGCTCGCAATTGTCGCGGGCGTGCTGGCGGCGGGCGTCGCGCGGGGCATCCGCACGGCGCGCGTCGCGGCGGGCGGCGGGACGGCGTCGCGGCGCGTGCTCGTCACGCGCTGCCGCAAAGTCGGGTCTCTGGTCAGGCACCCCGGCTTGTGACGATGCCCGTCGGCGCGCGCCGGGACAGCCGGCGCGCGCACGGTGCGGCGAACCTAAACCCCAACTTCAAAACTTAAGGAGCACGACGAAAATGATCAAGAAATTCCTCCGCGACGAGACCGGCCTGGAACTCTCCGAGTACGCGGTCGCCGCGGCCCTCGTGGCGCTGGCCGTCATCACCGCCTTCAGCACGCTCGGCAAGAACATCAGCACCAAGATCACCGACCTCGGCGGCAAGATCGCGACCACCCCGTAACGCGGGCGAGACCGAACCACAGGAGGAGCAGGCGAGATGTTGAAGAGATTCTGGCAGGACGAGACGGGGCTTGAGCTGTCGGAGTACGCGGTCGCCGCGGCTCTGGTCGCTCTCGCGGTCATCACCGCCTTCACGACGCTCGGCAAGAACATCGAGACGAAGATCACCGATCTCGGTACGAAGATCAGCACGACTCCCTGACCCGACGGCAGGGTAGGGGGCGCGGCGCTACCGCGCGCACCGCACACGCGAGCGGCGGCGTCCGCGCCCCCGAAACTTTTCCCCCGCGAACTTGAGAAGGGAAGCGTTCACCGCAGAGACGCCAAGGGCGCAGAGTTCACGCAGAGAAGACCCGCCCAAATAAGAGTCAGGACTTTCAACCCCGGTGTTTGCTGATAGCTAACAGCTAATCGCTAACAGCTACTTAAATGTTCGACACTCTGACCATAGTCAACTACGCGCTGCTGGTGCCGCTCGCGGCGCTCATCACCTACTACGACGCGCGCTACCGTCGCATCCCGAACGCCTTCGTGCTGGCGACGCTCGTCGCCGGCCTGAGCGTCAACGCGGCCTTCGGCGGCTGGGCGGGTCTGGCGGAGAGCGCGGCCGGCTGCCTGGCGGCCTTCTGCCTGATGCTGCTCCTGCACGTCTTCGGCGCGATGGGCGCGGGCGACGTGAAGTTATTTGCGGCCATCGGCTCGGTCGTCGGCTCGTCGCTCGTCGTGCCGACTTTCCTCGTCGTCTTGCTCACGGGCGGCGTGCTCGCCGTCGTGGCGATGATCCGCGCGGGCGCGGTGCGCGAAACGCTGTGGCGCGTCGTGCAAATCCTCGTCGGGCTGCTGCCCGGCTGGGAGATGCCGCGCTTCGCCGTGCCGGCCGAGCGCGCGAAGACGATCCCTTACGGCGTGGCGATCACTTTCGGCAGCCTGATCTCGCTCGCGATCTTCCGCGCGTGAAGTGCGCTGTCTTTCCCTGAAACCCTCGGACGGGAGTTTGAAGCCATGAGGAATAAACGTCTTGTGTTCGTGATGGGCGGCGCGGTCGTGTTCGGCCTCGTCGCGGCCGTGTCCGTGAGCCGGTATCTTTCGAGCGCGCAGGCCTACACGAAGAATTTGAACAGCGTCGTCGTGGCGAAGGTCGCCGTTCAGCCGGGCGAGAAGCTGATCGCGGAGCAGCTCGAAGTCGTGCAGTTCCCCCGCACGGCCGCGCCCGACGGCGTGTTCGAGTCGGCCGACAAGCTGGTGGGCCGCGTGGCGGTCGTCGCCGTCGCGGCGCGCGAGCCGATCACGGAGTTCAAGCTCGCGGCCGAAGGCTCGGCGGGCGGACTCTCCGCGATGATCCCGGAAGGCTACCGCGCGATGACCGTCAAGGTTGACGACGTGGTCGGCGTCTCCGGCTTCGTGATGCCGGGCGCGCTCGTGGACGTGGTCGTCGTCATCAACCCGGCCGACAGCGGCGGCTACCAGAACCCGATCTCGAAGATCGTGTTGCAGAACATCAAGGTGCTGGCGAACGGGCAGAACATCGACAAGCCGAAGTCGGAGCGCGAGGCCGAGCTGGTCAAGGCCGTCACGCTCCAGGTGACGCCCGACCAGGCCGAGAAGCTGGCGCTCGCCTCGACCGAGGGGAAGCTCCAGCTCGTGATGCGCAACGCCGTCGATCAGGGCGACGAGAAGACGCAGGGCGTTGACAAGCGCCGCCTGCTCGGCGGCGAGGCGGCGCTGCCCGTCCCCAGCCCCGGCGCGCTCAAGAGCGAGCAGCCCGCCCCGAAGCCCGCGCCGGTCGTGCGCCACGCGCCCGCGCCGCGCCCGCAGCCCGCCGCCCCCGTGGCCGCGCCCGCGAAGAACGAGCCGCCACCGCCGCGCCAGTCCGTCGAGATGATCGAGGGCGGCAAGCGGCGCAGCGTTGACTTCCCATAAAAAAGCTGTCCGTTGTCCGTGGTCAGTTGTCAGTTGCCCGTGTCGCTTACGCGGCGCGTTCAACCGAACGGTTCAGGCCGCGGCGGAGAAACAACGGACAAAGGACAACTGACCACTGACAGCTTTTAAGGAGTTCGCCATGCAGAAGACCCGTCGTCTCATCCCGCTGATCGCCGCGGTTGTTTGCGCCGCGATGCTCGGACTGGTCAGCGCGTCGGCCGCGCGCGCGCAGGGGGCGTCGAGCATCTCGGCGTCGTTCGCCGAGCCGCCGAAGGAGGCCGTGCCCGTCAACGTGCTGGTCGGCCAGTCGCGCGTCATCAACTTCGACCGCAAGATCGGACGCTTCTCGGTCTCAAACCCCGAAGTCGCAGAGGCCGTGATGGTCGCGCCCGATCAGGTGCTCGTCAACGGCAAGGCGTTCGGGCAGGTCAACTTCATCGCGTGGGAGAAGGAGACCGGGAGGTTCGTCGTCTTCGACGTGTTCGTCCGCGCGAACCTCTCGCTGATCGACTCGCAGATACGCGCACTCTTCCCCAAGGACGACATCCGGCTGAGCCAGGCCAACGGCTCGGTGGTGCTGTCGGGTTCGGTCGCCAACCCGCAGACGGCCTCGCAGGCCGAGCAGGTGGTGAAGGCCGCGGGCTTCCAGACCGTCAACATGCTGGCCTCGCCGACGGCCGACAAGGCGCAGGTGCAGTTGATGGTGCGCGTCGCCGAGGTGAGCCGCAACAAGGCGAGAGAGCTTGCGCCCTCCTACGGGATGGCTAACCGCGCGGGCGTCGGCTACCTGAACTCCGGCAACTCGCCGACGAGCGTGCGCGAGACGAGCATCGCCGGCACGGCCTCTTCGTATGTGCTCAACCTCGCCTCGCCTCTGAACGTCCTGTTCGGCAATGGCGACGCGGGGCTGACCGGCTTCCTGCGCGCGCTCAACTCGGTCGGCGCGATCCGTAGCTTGGCCGAGCCGAACCTGATCGCGATGGACGGCCAGCAGGCCAGCTTCCTCGCCGGCGGCGAGTTCCCCGTGCCCGTCGTCGCGCCGAACGGCGACCGCCTCTCCGTCGCCATCGTGTGGAAGGAGTACGGGGTGCGCCTCAACTTCAAGCCGACGATCATTGACGAGGATCACATCCGCCTCGAACTCGAACCTGAAGTCTCGACCATCGACTTCTCGAACGGCGTCAAGTTCGACGGCTTCGTCGTCCCCGCGCTGAAGACGCGGCGCGCGAAGACGGGCGTGGAGCTGAGAGACGGCCAGTCGTTCGCGCTCGCGGGCCTTTTGGACAACAACGAGATCAAGTCGTTCTCGAAGGTTCCGGGCCTCGGCGACATCCCCGTGCTCGGCCACCTGTTCCGCTCGAAGTCGTTCCAGGCGAACGAGACCGAGCTGATGTTCATCGTCACCGCCCAGATGGTGAGGCCGATGAACCGCGACGAGCTGCCGCAGTTCCGCGGCATCGACGGACTCAAGACCGGCTCCCCGCTCGGCGTCGAGCCGAAGGGTGAGGGGATCAACGGCGTCAGCGGCTTCTCCATCGGCACGGGGGCGCCGGCCGCCGAAGCCGCGAAGCCCGCGGCCGAGAAGGCGCAGTCCGCGCCTGCCGCGCCGAGTGCGCCGGCCGCCGCCGCGCCCGCGCAGCAGCCAGCGCCCGCGAAGGAGACGAAGGCGGGCGACGTGAAGGCCGAAGCGCCGAAGGCGCAGGCGCAAGGCCAGCCGGCCGCGCTGCCCGCCGCCGGCGCGAACTTGTCGCTTTCCGAAATGCTCAACCTCGCGCGCACAGCGCCGCCGCATCAGTGGTGATCGCTTGCGATGAGGTTGCGGGGGCGGGGTTCTCACCCTGCCCCCATCAAAAATTCGTCGGTGGCCGAAGTCGTGCGAGGCGAAAGGAGGGGAGCGATGAAGTCTTCATCTGTTAGACGTGGGCGCGGGGGCGAGCGCGGATCTGTCCTCGCCGTCAGCGCCGTCGGGATGATGGCGTTCCTGCTGGCGACCGGCTTGGCCGTTGACATCAGCCACCTCTACCTCGTCCGCACAGAACTCCAGAACGCGGCCGACGCCGCCGCCCTCGCCGGCGCTTCCGCCCTGAACGGCCACGCGACCGGCATCGAAAAGGCCGAAGTCCTCACCCGCCAGTCGCTCAACAAGTACGAATTCAACAAGAAGACCATCTCGCCCGCCGGGCTGACGGTCGAATATTCGCGCAACCTCGACACGGGCTACGTCTCGAAGACGGCCGCCAGGGGCGACGCGGCGAACATACGCTTCGTCCGCGTCGCGCTCCCGCCGAGCGCCGTCGGCACGACCTTCTCCTCGATGGTGTTAGGCAAGGCGGTCGATCTCTCGGCGAAGGCGACGGCCGGCATGAGCGTCCCCCTGAACATCTTCTGCGACTACCTGCCGATCACGGCCGTCGACGCCGAGGAGGGCGAGCCGGAACGCTTCACGCCGGGCCAGACCTACACCATCCGCCGGCCGCCGGGCGGCGCGATCACGCCCGGCAACTACCAGATTCTCGCCATCGACGGGCCGGGCGGTGCGGACGACCGCATAGGCCTCGGCAAGGGCGTCCGCAACTGCCTTGCCGCCGGCTCGATGGTCAAGACCAAGCCGGGCGTCACGGCCGGCGACGTGCGCCAGGGCATCAACACGCGCTTCGGCGAGTACGCCGCGGGCCTCGACCCCGCCGAGTACCCGCCCGACAGGAACGTCAAAGAGGGCATCGATCACGACCTCTACCTCAACTCGCAGGTCAGCCCCGGCACGTCGAACTTCCAGCCGCCGCCGCGCGGCCTGACGGGCGAATGGGAGCGGCGCGAAGTGATCATCCCGCTGGTGAAGGCGAGCGAGTTCGCGGGCGGGCGCGACATGGTGAAGATCGAGCGCTTTGGCCTCTTCTTCCTCCAGACCAAGGTCGGGGGCGGCAGCGGCGGCGAGTTCAAGGTCGAGTTCATCGAGTTCAAGACCGTCGTGGGCCGAGGCGGCTACGAGCCGGGTGCCGGCCCCGTCAACCCCGATCTGTCGATCCCAGTCCTCTATAAGTAGGCCCGGCCGAGGTGAAGCGATGCGAGTCGTCGGACACTTTAGAAGCAGGCTCACAAGGTTCGCGCTCCGCGACGAGCGCGGCACGCAGCTCGTCGAGCTGGCGATAGTGATCCCGGTGGCCGTGCTGCTCCTCGCCTCGGTCGCCGAGTTCGGCCGCTTCTTCTACACCTACACCACGCTCTCGAAGGCGACGCGCGCCGGCGCGCGCTACCTCGTCAGCCAGCCGCCCGGCACGAAGGACGCGGCCGGGCAGAACCTCGTCGTTTACGGCAGCACCGCCGGCGGCACGAAGCCCGTCGTCGACAAACTGGGCGCGACGCAAGTGAAGGTCGTTTACAGCGCGGCGGAGAAGACTACGACCGTGCGTATCGAGAACTACAAGTACGAGCCGATCTTCGATCTCGGCCGGCTGACGAACAATCCAAAGCTGTCGCTCGCCGTCAACGTCGGCGCGAGCACGACGATGCACCAGCTCGTCGATTAGGCGGCGGGCCGGGGCGCAGGTGGAGGTGGAGAGGGTGATGACGAGAGTGGCGAAAAGGGAAGGCGAGCGCGGGGCGGCCCTGGTGGAGTTCGCCCTCTGCGCGACGCTCTTCCTCACCGTCGTCTTCGGCGTGCTGGAGTTCGGCCGGATGCTCTGGGTGCACAACGCGCTCGCCGACGCCACGCGCCGCGCCGCGCGCTACGCCGTCACGCGCGGCAAGTCGAACGAACCCTCCTCGGAAACTCAGCAGGCCATCAAGAACGTGGCCGTTTACGGCAACCCCGAAGGCTCCGGCAACCCGCTCGTGGACGGCCTCGCGCCCGGCCAGGTGTTGATCACATTCTCGGACGACTACGGCCTCGGCGCAGGCTCTGTCCTCGTCGAGATCGACAAGTACGAGTTCCGGTTCGTCGTGCCGCTGCTCGGCACGAAGATGCAGATGCCCGCCTACCGCACGGCCCTGACCAGCGAGTCGGCCGGCTTCGTGCCCGATCCGATCTGAAGCCAATAGCTGTTAGCCGTTAGCTATTAGCAAAACCGAAAACCGACGCCGACACGAAAACTGATTTCTTCTGGCTAGTAGCTAACAGCTAATAGCTAACAGCTAAAAAAATGCAGCCGCTAACCTTCGTCATACTCAGCACCGGCCTCGACTCGATCAAGGAGCTGCGGGGCGCGCTCGCGGCGCACGAGGAGACGCGCCTGCTCGTCGCGAGCGACGAGATCGAGCAGCTCCACCCGGAGATCGTCAGGCTGCGGCCCGACGCCGCCATCATCACGCTCGGCGCGGAGGCGGAGGCGGGCCTGCGCTACGTCGAGCGCGTCGCCGCGGAGTGCCCGCGCACGGCGATCATCTGTGCAGGGCACGACTCCTCGCCCGACCTGATCCTGCGCTCCCTGCGCGCGGGCGCGCGCGACTTCCTGCGCCTACCCGTCCGTCAGGAAGAGTTCGCGACCGTGCTCGGCCGCACGCATGAGTTCTGCTCGTCGCTCGCCGAAGCGCCGAAGAGGCGGGGCCGCGCCGTCAGCGTCTTCTCCTCGAAAGGCGGCTGCGGGACTTCGTTCCTCGCGACGAACCTCGCCGCCTCCATCCAGTCGCCGACCGTCCTCGTCGATCTCAACTTGCAGGCCGGCGACCTCGCACTCTACCTCGGCGCGCAACCCAAATACTCGGTCGCCGACCTCGTCGAGAACCGCGCGCGCGTGGACGACTCGCTCCTGAAGAGCTATCTCGCGCCGCACTCGCAGCACCTCTCGCTGCTCGCCGCGCCGGGCGAGCCTGACCTGGCGGACGACATCGAGCCGGAGCACGTCTTCGAGACGATTGAGGTTTTGCGCGAGCGTTACGACTACGTCGTCATCGACCCGCAGCACACCTTCGACTCGATCACGCTGGCCGCGCTCGACCAGTCCGACGAGATCGTGCTGGTGCTCACGCTCGACATCCCAGCCATCCGCAGCACGCAGCGCACGCTCCAGATTTTCGACCGCCTCGGCTACCCGCGCCACAAGGTTAAAGTCGTCGTCAACCGCTGGTCGAAGCAGATCGAGCTGGACGAGAGGCAGGTCGAGCGCTACCTCGGCGAGCGCGTCGTCGGCCACATCCAGAGCGACTACAACGTGGCGGTCAACTCGATCAATCTGGGCCGCCCGCTCGTCGAGTCCGACCCCGCGTCGCGCATCGCGCAGGAGATTCGGCAGATCGCGGCGGCCGTCACGGGCACGTCAAACGCCTCGCCCGTCACCGAGCCGCGGCGCGGCCTCTGGCAGTCCATCTTCAACCGCCCCGTCGGCAAGGCCAGCGCGTCGGGCGGCCTCGGCGCGCGCTTCAACAAGGGCAAGCTGCCCGCGGCGGTCAGCTAGCCAATAGCTGTTAGCTGTTAGCGATTAGCTTTTAGCCAAACCAAAATCTGAGGAGGTCGAGCACGTAGCCGCGGGCGAGCGAGTTGGCAATGCGAACACGCAAAAAGCTAACAGCTAATCGCTAACAGCTAACAGCTCTTCACCATGTCACTCCGCGAAAGACTCGTCAGGGAAGCCGTTCCGGCAGCGGCCGTGCCCGCGCGCGCGGGCGGGGACGAAAGCGCGCAGGCCGCAAGCGGCCAGCACTCGTTCCAGGAGATGAAGGCGCGCCTGCACCGCGCCATCATCAACCGGATGGACTTGACGAAGCTCGGCCAGCTCGAACCCGAGCAGTTGCACGCCGAAGTCGCGCGCCTCGCCGAAGGTCTGCTGGCGGTCGAGAACACGCCCCTCTCGTCCAGCTCGATCTGCTTCGACCAGCGGTTGACGACGACTTT
>DATHBT010000351.1:0-5374 GCA_035295985.1 Pyrinomonadaceae bacterium
GAAGTCGGGCGGCGTGAGGCCGAACGGCACGCGCGCCGCGAACGGGAACGGGAATGGCTCGCGAGCCGAATAAAATCCGCGCGCTGATCGTGGACGACGAGCCGTTCGCGCGGGAGCGCGTGCGCCGCCTGCTCTCGTCGGACGCGGACATCGAACTCGTCGGCGAGTGTGCCGACGGCTTCGCCGCCGTCCGGATGATCGAGGAGCGCGCCCCCGACCTCCTCTTCCTCGACATACAGATGCCGGGGAAGACCGGCTTCGACGTGCTCGAAGAGATCGACGCCGAGCAGACGCCCGTCGTCGTCTTCCTCACGGCCTACGACCAGTACGCGGTGCGCGCCTTCGACGCCTGCGCGCTCGACTACCTCCTCAAGCCCTTCGACGAAGAACGATTCGAGCGGGCGCTCTCGCGCGCCAAGACGCAGATCCGCCGCGACGCCGCGCCCGAAGACCCGGACGACGACACGGCCTCGCCGCTCGCGCCGCGCGACGCGAACGGCTCGCACAGGCACGCCTCGCCGCTCGAACGCTTCGTCGTCAAGGCTTCTGGCCGCATCTTCTTCCTGAAGGCCGACGAGGTTGACTGGATCGAGGCTTACGGCAACTACGTCCGCCTGCACGTCGGCAAGTCCGCGTATCTTTTGCGCGAACCCATCGGCTCGATGGAGGCGCGCGTCGATCCCGCGCGCTTCCTGCGCATACACCGCTCCGCCCTCGTCAACGTCGGGCGCATACGCGAGATGCAGCCCATGTTCCACGGCCAGTACGCGGTCGTCCTCCACGACGGCACGCAGCTCACGCTCTCGCGCCGCTACCGCGCGAAACTCCAGCAGACGCTCGGCAATACCTTCTAACCGGCCGCGTGCGCCGCCCGCTCTCGCCGCCCGCGCCCGGCGAGTGAGACGGCCAGCAGGACGAGTCCGTAAACGGTGGCGAGGAGCGCCACGAAGATGCCGACGTTGCGGTGCGGCGGGAGCGCCGCGTAGATGTGGAAGGCGACGAGCGCGACGGCCGTGAAGATCGTCAGTTGCCGCGCATTTGTCCAGCGCCGCAGGCGCGAGATACCTGCGACGGCGAGCGCGAGGCTCACGAGCGCGCCGACGAGGCCGATGACGAGGGGCTGCGTCTCGCCCCCGCGGACGCCCCTGATCCAGAGTTCCGCGACCGCGCCGTAGCCGAGGCAGAGGGCCAAGAGGATGTTGAGCACTGCGAGCGCCATCTTCCGTTCTCCCTGAGTAAAGGATTTGACTGCGGGCTCGGTTAGACACCGGCCGGCGCGCGCTGTTCCCGCGCGGCGGGAGTTCAAAAGCGCGCCGTTTGTGTGTTAAAACAGCGGCCATGGCTGAACCCGCAACCGAGCATTCGCAGCACACGCCCGCCCCGCGGCCCCGCGCGCGCCGCCCGTGGTACAGGCCCTCGCTCAACTGGCTGCTCGTCTTCGTGCCCGTCGCCGCCGCCTTGCGCTTCGTGCCCGCGTGGGAGAACCCGACGGCGCTCTTCATCGTCTCGTGCCTCGCGATCATCCCGCTCGCCGGCTGGATGGGGCGCGCGACCGAACACCTCGCCGAGCACCTCGGCGAGGGCGTCGGCGGCCTCCTGAACGCGACTTTCGGCAACGCCGCCGAACTCATCATCGCGCTCTTCGCGCTCTCGAAGGGGTTGCAGGGCGTGGTGAAGGCTTCGATCACGGGGTCGATCATCGGCAACATCCTGCTCGTGCTCGGCCTGTCCCTCTTCCTCGGCGGCGCGAAGTTCACCAAGCAGGTCTTCAACCGCACGGCCGCGAGCGTGACGGCGACGGCGCTCACGCTCGCCGCCATCGCGCTCATCATCCCGACGATCTTCCACCAGGCGGCCGCGCAGGTGCCGGTCGCCGCGGGCGGCTGGACGCCGGAGCGCGAGCAGCAGTTGTCGCTCGCCATCGCCATCGTGCTCTTCCTGACATACATCGGCACGCTCGTCTTCTCGCTCGTCACGCACAAGCAACTGTTCGCGGGCGAGTCGGCGAAGGGCGCGCAGGGCGGGGCCGAGCCTGACGCGCCGCTGCTGCCCGAGCGCGGCGTCGTGGCCGAGGTCGGGCGCGAGCGCACGGAGGCGGAGGAGCACGGCGTCTCCTGGTCGTGGAAGAAGGCCGCGCTGATCCTGTTCGTCGCGACCGCCTTCGTCGCGCTCGTCTCAGAGTTCCTGGTCGGCGCGGTCGAGGACGCGCGCACGGAGTTAGGCTTCACCGAAGTCTTCGTCGGCGTGATCGTCGTCGCCATCATCGGCAACGCGGCCGAGCACTCTTCGGCCATCCTGATGGCGATGCGCAACAAGATGGACTTGAGCATCGGCATCGCCGTAGGCTCCAGCCTGCAGATCGCACTCTTCGTCGCGCCCATCCTCGTCTTCGCGTCCTACTTCCTCGGGCCGGGCACGATGAACCTCGAGTTCACGATCCCCGAGGTGGTCGCCGTCATCGCCTCGATCATCATCGTCGAGCAGATCGCCAGCGACGGCGAGAGCAGTTGGATCGAGGGCGTGCAGCTGCTCTCCGTCTACGCCGTCCTCGCGATCCTCTTCTACTTCCTGCCCGACGTGCACGCGCCCGCGCCCGGCCCGGCGCACTAAAGAGTGGTCAGTTGTCCGTGGTCAGTTGTCAGTTGTCCGAGACGTGGCGACTTGATGCCGGCGGCTAAACCTGAAAGCCTCGCCGGACGTACAACGGACTACGGACAACTGGCTACCGACCGTTTTTGAAAGGTTGAACATAATGTCACTCATCCCGCGCCGCCTCCTCGCGCTGCTGTTCCTCGCCGCCGCCGCTTCGTCCGCCGCTTACGCGCAGGAGGCGAGGCTCGGCCGCGTCGAGTTCCCCACCTCGACCCGCTCGCGCGAGGCGCAGGAGCATTTCATACGGGGTGTCGCCGCGCTCCACTCGTTCTGGTACGAGGAGGCGCTGGAAGAATTCCGCGCGGCGGCGAAGCTCGACCCTGACTTCGCGATGGCCCACTGGGGCGAGGCGATGGCGCACAACCACCCGCTCTGGTCGGAGCAGGACACGGAGCTTGCGCGCGGCGCGCTCGGACGGATCAAAGACACCTCGAAACTTACGCCGCGCGAGCGCGGGCTCGTCGAAGCCGTCCGCACGCTCTACGGCGAGGGCGACAAGCTCGCTCGCGACAATGCGTATGCCGCCGCGATGGAGCGGCTGCACCGCGAGCACCCGCAAGACCTGGAGGTGGCGAGCTTCTACTCGCTCGCGCTGCTCGGCACTGTCCGCTTCGGCGACCGGGGCTTTACGCGCCAGATGAAGGCCGGCGCAATCGCGCTGTGGGTTTACGAGAAAAACCCGCAGCACCCCGGCGCGGCCCACTACATCATCCACTCGTTCGACGACCCCGAACACGCAATACTTGCGCTCCCGGCCGCGCGACGCTACGCCGAGATCGCGCCGGCCGCGCACCACGCGCGCCACATGCCGTCGCACATCTTCATCCAGTTGGGGATGTGGCCGGAGGCCGCCGCCTCGAACGAGTCCGCCTGGAAAGTCTCGACCGACTGGGTCGAGCGCAAGAAGCTCGCGGCGGGTCTTCGCGACTACCACAGCCTCCACTGGCTGACCTACATCTATCTACAGCAGGGCCGCTACGAGGACGCGGAAAAACTCCTGACCATGAAACTGCGTGACATGGAGGCGAGCGGCTACGACGCGCGCGTCTCGCGCGCCTACGTTGACATGGCCGGCGCGTACCTCGTCGAGACCGGCCGCTGGGACAAGGCCGCGCCGCTCCTCGACGCGCTCAAGAAGATGGGCAAGGGCTCGGCGGCCTACGGCGACGCGCCCGCGGCCGACTCCTGCCACGCGAAGGCCGCCGCGCCGGAGCAGTCGCAACCCCCTGCCGCCTCACAGTCGAGCGCCGCCGCGACGACGCAGACAAACGCCGCCGCCGCGCCGCAAGCGAACGCGAAGCCCCCGGCTGTGACGCGCGACGACGCGGTCAACCGCATGTACGCGCTACACCTGCGCGGGCTGGTCGCCGCGCACACGAAGGACTTCACGACGGCCGAGAAGATCGTCGCGGAGCTGCGCGCGCTCCGCGAGGCTTTCGAGCGTGCGCCGCTCGGCAAGCGCCTCGGCGTGCTTGAGTCGGAAGTGGGAGCCGCGACCGCCGCCGCGCGCGGCAAGTTCGACGAGGCAATCGAGTTGATGCAGCGCGCCACCAAACTCGAAGAGGAGATGTCGCCGCCTTCCGGGCCGCCCGACTTCTTCAAGCCGTCGCACGAGATGTTCGGCGAAATCCTCTTGCAGGCGGGCCGCCCGAAGGAGGCCGCCGGGCAGTTCGCCGTCGCGCTGCAACGCCAGCCCAACCGCGCACGCGCGCTCCTCGGCGCGGCGCGCGCCGCCGCGGCGGCGAAGGACGACGCGGGCGCTGCGGCCGCCTACCGCGACCTGCTGCGCCACTGGCAGAGCGCCGACGCGTCGCTCGCGGAACTGCGCGAGGCGCGCACGTTCGTCGAGCAGGCGCGCGGCAACTGGCGAGTTCAGTTTTCAGTTTTCAGATAAGACAAGCTCCGTAGAAGAGAGCTATCAGCTTTCAGTTAAGCCACATTGCCTGGCTGAAAACTGAAAACTGAAAACTGAAAACCACTGCGCGTTGTTTGCGCGCGCCCCTTTAATCGAGTTTAATGGCGCTCGGTTCTTCCCGCGTTGATGGCCGTTCCCTAACACTTCGGAGGTTCGATTGATGATTCGCAAACTGAGTCCGGCGGCGCTCGTGCTGGCGCTCGCCGCGTGCGCGTCGGGGCAGGAAGCGCCGAAGACGCCCGCGCAGACGGCGTCGCCGCAGCCCGCCGCGTCGCCGCAGCGCCCGGCCCCGCCGCCCGCGCCGAAGACGCACCTCAAAGTCGGCGACCCCGCGCCCGACTTCACCCTGCCCGACACGAAGGGCCAGCCCGTCAAGCTCTCGGATTTTCGCGGCAAGAAGAACGTCGTGCTCGCCTTCTACGTGCTCGCCTTCACCGGCGGTTGAACGCAGGAGATGAAGGCGTATCAGGCTGATATCGCCAAATTCGAAGCGACGGACACACAGGTTCTCGGCATCAGCGTTGACTCTTCGCCGGCCAACGCGCGCTTCGCGCAGGACCTCGGACTAACCTTCCCGCTGCTCAGCGACTTCGTCCACCGGCAGGTGGTCAAGGACTACGGCATCTTCATGGAGCAGTTCGGCGTCGGCACGCGCGCCACCTTCGTCATCGACAAGGAGGGCATCATCCGCCACGTCGAGCAGGGCCGCACGGCCATCGACCCGACCGGGGCCTACCAGGCGTGCAGCATCTTCGCCAGGCCGGCGAAGACGGAGAAATAACTCGACCGGCGATTCGCCGCGGTTTT
>DATHBT010000352.1:0-19669 GCA_035295985.1 Pyrinomonadaceae bacterium
TTATTCCACCAGACCGAAGGCGAGACGACGACGCCCTCGCGCGCGCGCGCGGTGACGACCGCCGTCAGCTCGCACGAGCCGCGCTCGTTGTAGGCGCGCACGCGGTCGCCGTCAGCGATGCCGCGCTTACTTGCGTCCTCCGGGTTGATCTCGACGAAGGGCGCGCGCTCCTGTCTCAACTGCTTCGGCAGGTTCGCGAAGCTCGAATTGAGGAAGGCGTGCGCGGCCGGCGTCAGAAGGGCGAGCGGGAATTTTTGGGCGAGCGCGGGCGCGCTCCGCCGAGACTCGCGGGGCGGGATAAACTCCGGCACGCCGGGCAGCCCCCGCATGGCGAGCGTCTCCGAATAAAGCTCGCACTTGCCCGAAGGCGTCTTGAAGCCGCCGTCGGCGAACGGCGCGAAGTCTTCGGGCAGATTCATCCTCACCCAGCCGCGCTCACGAAGGAGTTCGAGCGTGATGCCCCTGAGTGCCGGGTGCTCAACCTCCAGAGCCTGCCTCGCAATGTCCTCGTCCGAATCCTTCAGACACTCGTCATCAAACCCCAGCCGCGCGGCGAGCAGGCGGAAGACCTCCGAGTTCGGCTTCGCCTCGTGCAGCGGCGCTATGGCCGGCTCGTTGAGCGTGAGGTAGAAGTGGCCGTAGGCCTTGTGCAGGTCGAAGTGTTCGAGCTGCGTGGTCGCCGGCAACACGATGTCCGCGAAGTCGCACGTGTCGGTCATGAACTGCTCGTGGACGACCGTGAACAAGTCCTCGCGCCTGAGACCTTCGAGCACGCGCGCCTGATCGGGCGCGACCGCCGCCGGGTTCGAGTTATAGACGTAGAGAGCGCGCACGGGCGGGTCGTCCGTGCGCGTGAGCGCGTCGCCGAGCGCGCTCATGTTGAGCGTGCGCGGGCGGGGCGTGGGCATCAGGTCTGGGCGCTGTAGCCGTTCGTAGTTGAGCGGGAACGTGCCGCTAGTCGAGAGCAGCGCGCCGCCGGCCGGGTCGCGCCACGCGCCGGTGACGGCGGGCAGGCACGTGATCGAACGCACGGCCATCCCGCCGCCCGCGTGCCGCTGCAAGCCGTAGTTCAGACGAATCACCGCGGGCCGTGTCCGCGCGTACTCGCGCGCGAGTCTCACAACCGTCTCCGCTTCGATCCCGCAAATCTCCGCGACGCGCGCCGGGTCGTACTCGCGCACGTGCCGGCGCAACTCGTCCGCGCCGACGGTGTGGCGTTCGAGGTAGTCTTTATCCTCCAGCCCCTCGGCGAAGATGACGTGCATCAGGCCGAGCGCGAGCGCGGCGTCAGTGCCGGGCAGCAGCGCGACGTGCTCGTGGCACTGGTCGGCCGTGCGCGTGCGCCGCGGATCAATCGCGACGACGCGCGCGCCGCGCTTCCTGGCTTCGAGGACGAACGGCCAGAGGTGCACATTCGACGTGATCGTGTTAGTGCCCCAGAGGATGATGAGTCGCGCGTCGGCAAACTTCTCCGGGTCTGTGCCGAGCTTCGCGCCGACTGTGGAGAGCAATCCTTCCGTGCCCGCCGTCGCGCAGATCGTCCGGTCTAGCTGCGACGCGCCGAGCCGGTGGAAGAAGCGCCTGTCCATCGACTCCGACTGCACCAGCCCCATCGTGCCGCAGTAGCTGTAGGGCAGAATCGTCTCCGGCCCCTCGGCCGACTCCGCGAGCGCGCGGAATTTCTGCGCGATCTCGTCCAGCGCCTCGTCCCAACTGACCGGCACGAACCGCCCCTCGCCTTTCGCGCCCGCGCGCCGCAGCGGGGTCCTCACGCGGTCGGGGCTGTGCGTGCGCTCGTGGTAGTTGTTGACCTTGGTGCAGAGCGTCCCGCGCGTGAATGGGTGTGTGGGGTCGCCTTTGACGGCGACTGCCCGGCCGCGCTCGACCGTCACCAGCATCGCGCAGGTGTCCGGGCAGTCGTGCGGGCAGGCGGCGCGGACGATCTCGGTTCCGTTCTCGCTCATCAGTTCTCCGGTTCGGCGACGGGGCCGCGGCCCGCGCGCTTCGGCTTGGCCTCGATCCACTTCGTCACGTGTTCGGCGATGTTGAAGAGGTCGAGCGGTTTGATCAGGTAATCCTGCGCCCCGGCCCTGAGCGCGGCCTCGCGCTCCCTTTGCATGGCGTGGGCAGAGTAGAAAATGATCGGGGCCTCGGCGTCCAACTCGCGGATGGCCTCGCAGAGGGTGATGCCGGAAACGTCCGGGAAGGTGTGATTAAGGAGATAGAGGTCGAAGTCTCCGCCGCGGGCCAGCGCCAGCGCGTCGCGGCCGTTCGAGGCGGGCGTCACCTTGTAGCCTGCGTTCTCCAGAAAGATGGTCATCAGGACGCGCGTGTCTTCGTGATCTTCGACGTAGAGGATGTGTCCCTTGGTTGGCTCCATCACCGACCACCTTTCGGAATGGCGCCCCCTCAGTTTGTGAGGTGAGGGGGCCGGCCGCACCCGCCAATTTTACGTTCGACGTAGCAACCCTTATAATTTCGGCCGGGTAAATTATGGCACAGATCACAGAACAAAGCGTGCTCTCGGCACTGCGCCAGGTGCGCGATCCGGACCTCCACAAAGACATCGTGACGCTCGGCTTCATCCGCGATCTACAGATCAGCGGCGGAGACGTTTCATTCCGCGTCGTGCTCACGACGCCGGCCTGCCCGGTGCGCGAGCAGTTGCAGGAGGAGGCGCGCCGCGTTGTCGCCGAGATTCCCGGCGTCTCCTCGGTCAACGTGACGATGGACGCGGAAGTTCCCAAGGGGCGGGGCCTCGGCGAGAAGGTCGTCGTGCCGGGCGTCAGGAACATCGTCGCGGTCTCTTCGGGCAAGGGCGGCGTCGGCAAGTCCACGGTCGCCGTCAACCTCGCCGTCTCGCTCGCGTTGGACGGCGCGCGCGTCGGGCTGATGGATGCGGACGTGTACGGCCCGAACGTGCCGCTGATGCTCGGCGCGGGGCACATCAAGCCCGAGATCGCGGGCAACAAGCTGCTGCCGGTCGTGGCCCACGGCGTCAAGATGATGTCGATGGCGATCCTCAAGCCCGGCGACGAGCCGATGATCGTGCGCGGGCCGATTTTGCACGGGCTGGTGCGGCAGTTCCTACAGGACGTGGCGTGGGGCGAACTGGACTACCTGATCGTTGACATGCCGCCGGGCACGGGCGACGTGCAACTGTCGCTCGCGCAGCTCGTCCCCGTGCAGGGCGCTGTGATGGTGACGACGCCGCAGGAGGTGGCAATCGCGGACGTGCGCCGCGCCATACGCATGTTCGAGACGGTGGCCGTCCCCGTCTTAGGGATCGTCGAGAACATGAGCTACTTCATCGCGCCCGACACGGGCACGCGCTACAACATCTTCGGCGAGGGCGGCGGGCAAAAACTGGCCGACGCTTACAACGTGGCGCTGCTCGGCCAGGTGCCGCTCGGACTGGAAGTGCGCGAGGGCGGGGACAAAGGCGTGCCCGTCGTCGTCAGCCACCCCGATTCCCCGCAGGCGCGCGCGTTTCGGAGCGCGGCCGAGGAGGTCGCCCGCTACGTCTCCATCGAGGCTATGAAGCCGGAGCTGAAGGTCGTGATGACCAAAGCCTAACAGCCGTCAGTTGTCCGTGGTCAGTTGTCAGTTGTTTGTGTCTGGCGGGCTGAGAGGTTAAAATTAAGTCGTCAGTTAAGGGAACAACGGACGACGGACAACTGACGACGGACAAATTCATCTGAATTACAGAAGATCGACTGTTCAAGAGGAGAAGGTTTAATGTCAACAGCAACGATGCCGACCGTGCAGCTCGGCGTGACCGAGACGGCGGCCGAAGAGATCAAGAAGTTCATGGCGAGCGAAGAGGGCTTGCCGGAGACGGCGGGCCTGCGCGTGCGGGTCGTGCCGGGCGGCTGCTCCGGCTTCCAGTACAGCCTGAACATCGAGGAGGAGTCGCGGCAGGGCGATCACGTGTTCGACCAGCACGGCGTCCGCCTCTTCGTCGACATGTTCAGCGCGCAGTACCTGAACGGCGTCGAGATCGACTACGTCACGAGCGTCATGGGCCAGGGCTTCACGTTCAAGAACCCGAACGCGACGGGGTCGTGCGGCTGCGGCTCGTCGTTCACGGCCTAAGCCCGGCCGACGAACTCCAACCATGCGCGGTGCGCGAGAAATGCGCCGCGCGTCTCGCCTTTTGCGGCGCGGCGCGCGGCGCGATTCTCGTGTACCGCATTTCTCATTTTTCGTGTACACTGCCGGCACTCCAGCAGCAATAAAATCAGATCGAACCTGAGAGGAGCCTGCCGAAGATGCCGAAGGTAGAAGCCGAGACCGCGTCGGGCGCGCAAACCGTCGAGGCCGCCGAGGGGCGCAAGCTCGTCCTCGCGCTCGAAGACGGCGGGATCGACATCCTGCACCGCTGCGGCGGCAACGCCAAGTGCACGACCTGCCGCGTCGAGGTGCTCGAAGGCGACGCGGGCGAGATGCAGACGGCCGAGCGCGAGCGCCTCGCGCGCGAGACGGGCCTCGCCGAGAACACGCGCCTCTCCTGCCAGGTGCGCGTCAGCGAAGACCTGAAAGTCCGCGTCCTGCGCCAGCTCAGCACGTCGGGCCTGCCCGATCCCGGCCCGCGCCCCGCGGAGTAAAAAAGTGATCAGCGGCCGGCGGTCAGAGCAGAAACTTCTTTACTAACCACCGGCCACCGGCCACTGACCACTGCTCTTCGCTCTTGAGCCGTTTGGCGGGCGGTGCTAATCTCACGCGGAAATCGCGCCCGTTAGAAGTTCTTCCAAGTTCACACCACGACAACCGAATTGTTCGGGAGGGCTTATGCTGATCGAGTCAACCGCACATCTCCCCGTCGGCCTCGCGATGCTACAGGACCTGTTTCACCCGCCGAGCGGCGCGGACATCGCGCGCATCATCCTGCGCTGGAGCCACTTCGTCTTCGGCATCACCTGGATCGGCCTGCTCTACTTCTTCAACCTCGTCAACGTACCCTTACAGAAGGAGCTGGACGCGCCGACGAAGAAGGTCGTCAACCCCTCGCTGCTCTCGCGCACGCTCTGGTACTTCCGCTGGGGCGCGGTCGGAACCGTCCTCGTCGGGTTGATGTACTACGCCATGTACATCCTCGCGGCCGACGTGAAGAACACGAAAGCGGCGGGCGGCGACGCGAACACGTGGGTCGTGCTCCTGGTGTGGCTGCTGCTGCCCGTCATCACCTTCTTCGTCGAGTTCCTGATCATCACGCGCGTGCCGGCGCTCACCAAAGACGGGAAGATACTCGCGGCCGTCGTCGCCGTGCTGGTCGTCCTGATGTCGTGGGGCATCATCTGTTGGCTCGAATACCAGCTCGTCGGCGCGCCCGCCGGCGGGCGGCCCGGCGACAGCTTCGCCAGCAACAAGACTTACTCCATCGGCATCGGCGGCGCGCTCGGCATCATCATGCTCCTCAACGTCTGGGGCATCATCTGGCCGGCGCAGAAGCGCATCATCGCCGGCATCACTTCGGGGAACGCCGCCCCGCCGGAACTCGCTCGCCGCGCCTTCCTCGCCTCGCGCACCAACGCCTGGCTCTCACTCCCCATGCTCTTCTTCATGGCGACCTCCCACGGCGACTGGATCATCTTCGGCAAGTAGCCGAAAGGTCGTAACAAGTAAACCGAGACGGGCGGCGGGTAAGACACTGATCTTACCCGCCGCCCGTCTCGCGTCTCGGCTCGCCAGTCTCCCCCGCGTGACAGTAACGCCTCAGTCTCTCCACCCGCCCGCTACACACGCGGGCGGATGGGGTAGTAAACTGTCCGCACTCGCGCGCCCGTCCAGAAAATTTTCATGCCAGAAGGGGGAGGCCAATGATCAGCAAAGTCACATACCAGCCGAAGGAGTTTAACCTGAGCGGGCTGAACGGCATCTCGGATAACACTCTGGAGATGCACTTCAAGCTCTACCAGGGCTACGTCAAGGAGACGAACAAGCTGACCGAGAAGATCAGCGAGTTCCTCGCCGACGGCAAGGTCGATCAGGAGGAGATGCCGGCCTACTCGGAGATGACGCGCCGACTCGGCTTCGAGTACAACGGGATGGTGCTGCACGAGTACTACTTCGGCAACATGAAACGGCAGGGGTCGGTCGATCCCGGCAGGGACTCGACGTTCTTCAAACTGGCCGAGGACTCGTTCGGGAGTTACGACATCTGGAAGGCCGACTTCGTCGGCGTCGGCAAGATGCGCGGCGTGGGCTGGGCCGTCTGCTACCAGAACCCGGCCAACGGCGCGCTCTCGAACCACTGGATCACGCTGCACGAGACGGGGAACGTCAGCGGGTTCGCCCCCGTCCTCGTGATGGACGTGTGGGAGCACGCCTTCATACGCGACTACGCGCCGGCCGACCGCCCCAAGTACATCGAGGCCTTCTTCTCCAACATCGACTGGGCGGCCTGCGAGCAACGCCTCAAGCTCGACGCGGTCTCCCGGCCCGCCACCGCGTGAAGAATTGCGGAATGCGGAATGCGGATTTCGGATTATGAAGACAGCTTGTCTCTTTAAATCCGCAATCCGAAATCCGCATTCCGCAATCTGCTATACTTTCCTCGCTCGATTCCAACGAAAACCGTCGGAGGCAGTCATGAAATCGTCTTCGCGCTTCTTCGCGCTCGCGCTCGCCTGCGCGCTCGCGGCGGCCGGGTGCACGCCGGCCGACAACGCCAACTCGAACACGACGGCGACGACCACCGTCACGCCGCCCGCGCCCACTCCCGCCGAGCAGACGCTCTCGCAGGTCGAGCGCCCGCAAGGGATCAAGGAGCAGATGACGCAGCGCGGCGAGCAGGACAACGCCGCGCCCACCTTGCGCTTCGTCGAGCCGCGCGAGGGGCAGACCGTCACGGGTTCGACCGTCAACGTCCGCCTCGCGCTCACCGGCGACCTCAAGGGCTACAAGCCCGGCAAAGACCCGGCCACGGGGATGGGCAACCACATCCACGTCATCCTGGATAACGAGCCTTACGAGGCCTACTACAACCTCGACCAGCCGTTCGAGCTGCGCAACGTCACGGCGGGCAAGCACACCTTGCGCGTCTTCGCCTCGCGCCCGTGGCACGAGTCGTACAAGAACCCAGGCTCGTTCCAGATGGTGACTTTTACCGTCAGCGGCGGCGGCGACGCCTCGCGGCCGACCACCACGGGGACGGGCCAGACGATGGCCGACAACCGCAACGCCGCGAACGCGAACAGCGCGAACGCGAATGCGCCGAACGCTAACGCCGCGGCGTCGCCCAGCCCGGCGCGCGAAGGTAAGGATTTGCCGGGCCAGCCGGGCGCGGTGGTTGACGCGTCGAAGCCGATTCTGACCTACAGCCGGCCGAAGGGCGAGTACAAGGGCGCGGACGCCGACGCCATCATGATCGACTTCTGGCTCACGAACGCCAAACTCCAGGGCGATGGCGGCGAGTACCGCGTCCGCTACTCCGTGGACGGCGGCGAGCAGAAATTCATCGACAAGTGGGAGCCGATCTGGCTCGCGGGCTGGTCAGCCGGCTCGCACAAGGTCAGGCTCGAACTCGTGGACAAGGCGGGCAACGTCGTCGATAACGGCGGCTTCAACGCGACCGAGCGCGCGATTACGGTCGTCAAATGAGAAGCTGTTAGCGATTAGCTGTTAGCTGTTAGCCGGAAGAAGATCGGCCTCAGCTTTCTCTTCGACTCCGGTTTTGTTTTCGGTGTTGCTAACAGCTAACAGCTAACAGCCCTTCGCGGCTTTGCTCCCAATCGAAGAAAAGCGTAAACAGTTCGCCGCGCTCGTCGCGGAAGCGGCGGCGTGCCGGAGGTGCCCGGCGATGTGCGGGCGCACGGCCGTGATGAGCGAACGGAACGGCGACGTTTCGGCGCGCGTGATGTTCGTCGGCGAGGCCCCGGGCCGGCAGGGCGGCGACCGGACGCGCGTGCCTTTTTCGGGCGACCAGTCGGGGCGAAACTTCCAGCGATACATTGATTCGATCAACCTGCCGCGCTCCGATCTGTTCATCATGAACGCCGTGCTCTGCAACCCGCGTAAAAGTTCTGGCGCGAACCGCAGGCCGACCGGCGCGGAGATCGCGAACTGCTCCGAGTACCTGCGCCGGCTCGTCGAGCTGATCGATCCGGCCGTGGTCGTCACGTTGGGCCGGGTCGCGCTCGAAGCGGTCGGGCGCGTCGCGCCGCACGGGCTGTCGCTCAGAGAGTCAGCCGGGCGCGTCGAGGGCTGGGGCGGGCGGCTGCTCGTGCCGCTCTACCACCCCAGCCCGCAGGTGCTCGCCTCGCACCGGCGCGAGGCGGAACAACTGGCGGACTACCGCGCCGTCGCTCTCGCGGTCGAGAGCGCGACGGCCGCGCAGACGCCACGCAGGAAAGGCACATGAAGGCGGGCCGGACATCGCACCGACAGGAAGATGACCGAAGCGGTTGAACAGCGGGAGGCGCGCAGGCTCGCGCTCGAAGAGACGCACCGGCGGCACGGCGCGGCGATGGTCGAGCGCGAGGGCTGGCTGCTGCCGGCAAACTACGGGGATGCGGCGGCCGAGTACGAAGCGGTGCGCGGCAGCGCGTCGGCGGGGCTTTTCGATCTCTCCGCGCGCGGGCGCGTCGAAGTCTCCGGCGCGGAGGCCGTGCAGTTCCTGAACGGGATGATCACGAACGACGTGAAAACCCTCGAAGCGGGCGCGTGGATGCCCGCGGCCTTCCCGAACCCGCAGGGGCGACTCGTCGCCGCGGCGCGCGTGGCGCGCACGGCCGAAGGGCAGTCGTTTCTGATCGACACGGAGCCTGCGACGAGCGCCGCCGTCTTCACAGCCCTGGAACGCTTCACGCTGGCCGGCGACTTCCACGTACGCGATCTCGGCGACGAGACCGCGCACCTCTCCGTGCAGGGCGGGGGGGCGGCCGACATCGTCTCGCGCGCTCTCGGCGAAGACGCGGCGCGGGCGGGGCGCGGGCGCGCAGCCGTCGTCGCCCGGCGCGACGGAGGGTCGCTCACGGTCTTGCGCGCGACTCATACGGGCGAGGACGGGTTCGACGTGATCTGCGGCGCGGAGTCCGCGGATGAGGTGTGGGAGATGCTCGTCGCTGCGGGCGCGCGGCCCGCGGGGTGGGATGTCCTGGAAGTCCTGCGGATCGAGTCGGGCGTCGCGCGTTACGGCGCGGACGCTGACGAGTCGAACGTCGTGACCGAGGCGAACCTCGACGAGGCGGTCAGCTACACGAAGGGCTGCTACGTCGGGCAGGAGATCATCGCGCGCATCCACTGGCGCGGCCACGTCGCGAAGAAGTTGACCGGCCTGCTGCTCGACGACGAAGGCGCGGCGGCGCGGCCCGGCGCACGGCTTAAGACCGCCGACGGCGCGCGCGACGCGGGCCGCATCACCTCGGTCGCCCACTCGCCGCGGCTCGGCCGGCAGGTCGCGCTCGGCTACGTCAAGTACGACTTCCTGGAGCCGGGCACGCACCTCGTCGTCGCGGGCGAGGGCGAGGCGGCGGCGGGGCGCGCGACCGTCGCCGCTCTCCCGCTCGTGCGCGGCAGTTGGCACGAGGCGGCGGCCGACGAAGAGACTGCGAAGTGATAGGTTGAAGGTGAGGCTTTGAAGTTCGGATGAGCGAAGAGACGCCCGCGCCTGAGACACCTGCCGGGGCGCGCGACCTCGACGGCGCGCAGGCGCGGCTCGCCTACTCGATCATCGAGTCGCTGCTCGAACACACGCGCGTCACGGGCGACCTCGTCGCGCTGATGGCGCGGGCGTTAGGCTCCGACGTGCTCGAAGCACTGACCGCGACGCCCCACTGGGCGGCCTACCTCGACAGCCGCCGCGCGCTCGAACGCACCCGCGAGCAGATCGAACAGTTCACCGAGATCATGAACGCGCTCGGCGGCGACGAAGAAGTGAGCGGTAAGCGGTAAGCAGAAGGCGGAAAGCAGAAGGCCGACAAAGCACCGAAGGTGCGGAATGCAATAGCTTGGGGCGCAGCCCCAAGATCAGGGGCGTTAAAAAACGGTGAAGCCCCACCGGGGCGGAATAGCTCGTCGAAGACTTATTCCGCCCCGGTGGGGCTTCGATCATTTTTACCTACTGCGATCTCGGGGCTGCGCCCCAAGCTGTCTCATGACGCACCTTCGGTGCTTCGCCGCTCACCGCCTTCTAATAAAACTCCTTCTTCCCGGCGGCCAGCATTGAGATCGACTTCTCGATGCGGCGTGCGCGCGTCTCGGGCCGCTTCGCCTCTTCGACGGCGCGGGCGTGCTCCTTGCGGTGCGTGTAGCTCAGCCGCTCCCACGCCTCGCGGGCGGCCTCGTTCGCCCGCAGCGCGCGCAGGAAGTCGGCGGGCGGCTCGACGGTGCGCGGCTCTCCGTCGCGCCCCATCACGATTGAGACTGTGTCGCCGCCTTTGACGCCCGCGCCCTCGCGCACCTCGCGGTTGACGACCATGTAGTGCGTACCATCGCCCTCGGGGAAGACGGAGCTGCGGAAGGGGAAGCCGTTGATCGCACCCTTCACCGCGACGCGCGCGCGCGTGCCGAAAACTTTCTGCACGTCGAAGGGGACGCGGAAGAAGGCCGCCTCGCCGTGCCCGTGCCGCTCCAGCTTAACGCGGAAGCGTTTGACCGGAGACTCCGATCCCGCCTCGGGCGCGGCCGGGGAGTTCCTCCGTGACTTCGTCGCTTTCTTTCGGGCCTCGGGTCGAGAGCTTGTCTGAGTCTTTTTCGTCGGCGGGGGCATAGCGCGTCGCTCCTTTCCGGGAAGGCGGCCGCAAGTTTACACCTACTCCCGGACGCCGGGAAGGTTTGCGACGCGGGCGAAGCGCGGGCTG
Source organism: Pyrinomonadaceae bacterium (assembly GCA_035295985.1). GTDB lineage: Bacteria > Acidobacteriota > Blastocatellia > Pyrinomonadales > Pyrinomonadaceae > JAIVGV01. Next base: position 10,803 of record DATHBT010000352.1, read on the forward strand.
ATGCCGCGCGCGAACGGGTAGCGGCTGAGCGCGGCGACGCCGCCCCACGTCGGGTGGTAGCGCAGGTAGATGTCTCGCTCGTCGGTCGCGCCCCAGCTACCGTCCGCGTTCTGGTTGGCGAGCAGGTATTCAACGCCCTCGCGAATCTCCGGGTCGCGCTCGGTGAGGCCGAAGGCGCGAAGGGAATCGACGAACTCGCCGAGCATGTCCGCGTCGCGCAGGCGGACGGCCTCGCGCAGGTTCGCGCGCAGAAACTCGAACTCGCGGGGCAGCCAGCGCGGCGAGAGGCTATGCTGGCCGTAGTCGTTCAAGGTGTAAACGACGTGCGTCAGCGCGTAGGCCGTGTCGTAGAACTCCGCGTCGTCCGGGCCCCGGGGGGCGCGATACGGGCGCAGCGCCGGGAGCCAGCGGAAGACTTCACCGTAACGCGCGCCGAGCCGCACGCCCGCGCGCTCGCCCGTGTAAGCGGTGATGAGCGCGTCGTACCAGACGTCCTGCCGCGTCCGCATCCGAAGCCCGCGGCCGCAGCGCCGGCAGGTCTTCGCGCCGCGCTCGTTCGGGGTGTGGTCGAAACGACACTCTTCGGGAACGTCCGAAGGCGGAGGCTCTCGTGCGGGATCGAAGTGGAGGAAGTCGCGCGCGCCGAACCGGGCGGCGGCGCGTCGGAGTTCCGACGCGAGTTTAGGGTCGGGCAGGCCGAGGCTCGCGGCGGCGTCGTGGCCGAAGGTGAAGTCGGCGATGGTTTGCGCGTCCGCGCCGAAGGGCAGTTCGCGGTGGGTGCGCCGCCAGTGGCGCGCGCGCTCGACGCCCATCCTCCGCGCCTCGCGCCTCGTGCGCGCGTCGCCGACGCTCGCCGAGACGGTGTAGAAGCACCACAAATAGTCGCTGCCGTACTCTACGAAGTTCGACTCGTCGAGCGCGGTCTGGTAGATGAAGCGCAGGCCGCGCGTGACCGCGCGCTCCCGATCAGCTTCGGTGAAGCGCGAGCCGGGCCAGAGCGGTCGGGAAGAGTTTTGACGGCTGTGGGGTCGGAGGCGCGGGGGGTTTTTCTGTGCGCGGGCGGGAGCCGTGAAGCAGGCGGCGTCGAGGGCGATGAGGGCTAGCGAAACTCGGAGCGCGTTTGTCAGCATCGGTCGGTCACGGCCGCTTCAACGCGGCTCGGCGGGTGCGGCCGGGCGGCGTGAGAGTGCGATGAGGTAGGCGGCGAGCGCGAAGTCGAAGCCGGCGCAGATGAGCCTGTACCAGTCGGGGACGAAGTGCGCGTTCGCGCCCGCGCCCGCGTGCACTACAGCGTCCGCGTGCAGCAGTAAGTCCCAGAGTGCGTGAGCCGCCCAGCCGATGCCCGGCGGCATGGTTGACGACTTCAGCCCCGGCAGCGCGAAGAGCGTGAACACGACGAGGCCGGCGAACTCGACCGCCAGCCACGCGCCCGGCGCGCCGCCGGCTAAGGCGAACACGACGTAGATCAGCGCGGCGGCGACGAGGCCCGCGGCGTAGATCGGCAGCTCCCTGCGCCGCCCCAGCGCGCGTGCCGCCAGTACAAACGCGCCGCCGCCGAGCGCGCCGAGCAGGATGTGTAAGGCCGTGAGCAACTGAAGTCTCGCGCCCGTATGCTCCAGAAATCTGAGGCGCGCGCTTTAACGATCCGGATCGCGGACGGGCGGCCGTGAGTTAGCCGTCGGCTTCGTCTGCGGGGTGCGCGTCGCCTTCGACCCTGACCTGCGTGTCGGCCCCGACCGGCCGGGCCTCGGCGGCGTCGCCGCCGACTGTCGCCGCAGCGGTCGTCTCGCCCGCCGCCTCCACTTCGTTCCCGGCCGCCGCCCCGTCGCGTTTGCCGGCCTCGCCTCGTCTTCCGATCACGCCTTCACCTTTTCCGAGCGGCTGCGCCCCGCCGCGCTTCGCGATGGCCGGGTGCTGGTAGGTGGCCGCGAGCGCGAGTACGGCGGCCACGGCGAGGACGCCCGGCGCGAGCAGCGGGTTCGCGCCGCCGAGCGCGCCGAGCAGCAACTGTCCCGCCGGCCTGTCGGGGTACAGCTCGCGCTCAAGCCCGTAGTTGCTCTCGACGTGCAGATAAACGCCCAGCAGGCTCCCCAACACGACCAGCAGCATGACCAGGCGGAGCGCCCACAGCGACGCGCGATTGGGTCGAAGCAGCGCGACTATGACCGCGGCCCCGCCCAGCCCGCTCAGCACGAACGGGATCAACTGGATCGGGTCTTCCGTGTGCTCGACGAACCACAGCTCGGCCACGGCCCCGGCCAGCAGCACGACCGAGAGCGCGAGCAGGAAGCGCCGCAGGCGCGTAAGAACTACTTCGGGTCTCAACGGCTGATCAGGTAGGAGCGCGCCGCGGCCAGCTCTTCCGCGGACACCATCCCGGAGAGTTTCGTGATGAAGGCTTCGCGCGAGGCGTATGGGCGGCCCGACACGAGTTCGGCCGCTTCCTTCTCGTCGAGGCCGGGAATCTGTCGCAGCGTCGCCGCGTCCGACTCGTTCTCGTCGATGGGCACGAAGACGTAGCGCTCGTACTCGGCGATCTTGGCCGCGTCAACGTACTTCGCCATCTCGCGGCGGAACTGCTGGATGTTGCGGTACGGCCTGTATTCCTCGAACTCGTGCGCCATGCGGTCGCCGAGGCCCGGAACTTTTGCGATGAACTCCTCGCGCGTGGCCGTGTTCAGGTTGAGCTTCGCGGCGGCGTTCTGTCCGGCCGGCGCGCTGGCGCCCTGGTTGGTCGCCGCGGCGTTCGCGTTGGCGGCGTTCGTCGCGGCGCTATTGGTCGCGGCGCTGTTGGTCGCGCCCGCGTTGGTCGTGTTCGCGTTCCCCCCGCCGGACGCGCACCCCGCGGCCAGCAGCGAAAGAGTCAGCATGGACGGCAAAATTGCGAGACGGACGAGCGACTGTCTTAGTGTCATCGGCCTTCCTTTCGGGTGCGGAACTTATCTAGCTCTGGATGCCGGAGATTATACCCGCCCGCCGCCCGTTGACTAACCCGCGCGCAAACCCGGCAGCCCCCTAAATCAAAATCGCGCCGGAGCTAACCGGCGCGCAGCGTGTAACACATAGGCTTCGGGAAACGGATCGTTATGAGAGCCGCGCGGCCGGCGCGTCGGGCTGGCCCGTTCGTCAGATTGTCTTTTGCTTCAAGATCGCACCCTCTCCATCGCCACCCCGGAAGGCTGGAAGCCCATTCTTTCCCAGAACCCGTCGCTCCCGCGGCCAGCGCGCAACACCCAAGTTATCCCGCGGTCGTCCCCGACGAGTTGCCGCACGAGTTCCCGTCCGATCCCGCGCCTGCGCATGTCGGCGGCCACGGCGACCATGGAGATGTAACCGTTCGAGACCTCGTCGCACAGCGCCCTGGCGAACCCGACGACGCGTGCGCCCTCGACGGCGACGACGGCCCTGTTGGTGTTCCCCATCATCCTGGCGAACTTCTCCGGGTCTGCGACGCGGTGCTGCCAGCCAGCCTCCGATAGGAACCGGCGAACCGGCTCGTAATCCTCAGGAGTTATCGGCCTGTATTCCATCTCGATTCCCGTCCCTGTCATCCGCGTGGCCGGGCGGGCCGACGCCGGGCGTCGCCGCTCAGTCGAGGCCGCCCGGATCGGCCTCGAAAGGATCGTCGAAATCACTGTTCGGTTCGAGAATCATACTCCCGCGGGAGTAATCCAGTATCACCTTGAACCGGCGGAACACCTCGCCGCCGACGAGTCCGTCGTTCTCCACGCTCGCGCCCGCGCCTTCGGCGTCGAGCGAGAGGCTGAGCGGCGGGTTGTTAATGACCAGCCGCCCCAGGCGCACGGCCTTGACGCGCCCCACGCGGAGCCGCTGTTCGCCGCCCGCCCCCGACGCGCCGCCCTCTCTCGTCTCCCGCATGGCCGCGAGCAGCCCGTGCTTTCTGACGAACGGGCTGTTGACGAGGAACGTGCCGTCAGCGCCCGTGTCCACCTCCAGCCTGGCTTCGAGGGGCGCGCGCCCTTCCAGGATGATCTGCGTGCGGACGAGCGGCGTTCTCCGCCCCGCGAGTAAGAGCCGGATGACTTCGCCCCTGCCGTCGTAAGCGTAGGCGCGCGGATCGTACAGGTTCATGAGCTTGTTCTGGTAGTCGATCTCGACGACGAACTGGTTGATGAAGTCGTAGCCGATTGTCCCGTCGAACTCGAAGCCCGGAATCACGGGGAACGGCATTGAGGCGATCAACTGATCGGAAACGCGCGCGCCCTGAACGCTCAGCGAAACGCCCTCGATGAGGGAGGTTTCAATCGCGCCGCCCGTGCCGCTGCCCCTGGCCCCGCCCCGCGTCTTCAACCCCAGCTCCGCCGCCCGCCGGGAGCTGATGACGGTGTGCGACGCGCCCGTGTCGAAGATGAATCGCAGCGGCTGCGAGTCGTTGACGCCGACGCGCATCAGGATGATGTTGTTGTCAATCTCAAGCGGTATTTTCAACGCGCTGCTGCCGGAGTCGAAATGAACCGCCGGCGCGTGCTTCTGAGGTCTTCGCGCGGGCGTGCCCCTTCTCGGCCGCTGGGCGGCGGCATCGAACGGCAATGAAATGGCTGACACGCAGGCGGTGAGGGCCAGTATCCGCGCGGCCGGGCCGAAGTGATGTCTCATTAGTCTTTATCCTTTCACAGACGGCAGGGGTGTCGGGCTGCTTTCGCGACGTGAGAATGCCGCCGCTTAAGACGCCCCGCAGAGCGCGAGGGTTAACCCCGGCCGCCGCGAACAGGTTGATTCTTTGGTAGCCACAAGGGCGGGGGCAGCACGCACGGCGTCACCTGCGCCGGCCGAGTGCCGTACAAGATAAACCCGAGGGGCGTGAGGGAGGTAATGCTACCGGGGCTTCGGGCGGGTGAGTCGTTAGTCTCCGCGCCGTCAGGATGATCCCACGGTCTTACTGCGGCGTTCCAGCAGCAGCGTGTCCCGCCAGACGCCGTTCAGCTTCCCGATCCGCTCGCGCCGGCCGACCTCGCGGAAGCCGCAACGGAGGTGTAACTTCACGCTCGCGGTGTTCTCCGGGAATATCCCCGCCTGAAGCGTCCAAATTCCGCCGCGCTCGGACTCGACTATGAGGGCTTCGAGCAGGGCGCGCCCGACGCCCCGCCCCCTCCCTCTTTCGCCGACGTACACGCTCACCTCCGCGACGCCGCCGTACACGCGCCTGCCCGAGACCGGACTCAAAGCCGCCCAACCCAGAACCTCATCCCCGGCGCGCGCCACCAGCCGGGGCCGCTTGAGATGGGCGGCGTCCCAAGCCTCCCACGTCGGCGCGTCCGTCTCAAAAGTGGCGTGGCCCGTGGCGATGCCCTCAAGGTAGATCGAGCGCACTCGCCCCCAGTCTTCCGCCCCCATCTCATCGACGACGTAGTTCATCCTCGTGCCCGGCAGCGCAGTCAGGAACGTGCGACGTTCGATCATCCATCAGGCGAGCATGCCGTTAAGAACGTCCGCGAGCCGCGACGGTCGCTAAACGCGCGCCAAGCGGGCGGCGCGCAGCCCGAAGCTATTACACAACGACGGAAGAGGTACTAAGGCGGGGCCGGGGCGGACGAGTTGTTATGCCGCGGCGGGCTTACGCCAGACGACCGTGTAACGCCACAGCAGGTGGCGCTTAACCTCTGCCGCGGGCAGGTACGTCCTGCACATTTCCCTCACCCCGGCCAGGGTTAAGTAGGACTCGTTCCTGCCGTGCTCGGCCCAGGCCTCTCTGACCTCACGCGGCATCCGCGCCCGACCCGTCTCCCGGAACAGCCTCAACATGCTCACCGGGTACGCCAGCGCGCTCATGCACCTGTCAACTACCCCCGCGTCCGCGATCAGATCGTGGATGACGAGCACCCCGCCCGGTTTGAGCGCGCCCTTCATCTTCGGCAGCGCCCGCGTCGGCGGGAGGTGATGCAGTGTGGCGATTGACACGATGCAATCGTACCCTTCGGCGGGGAAGGGAAGCTGCATACAATCGCCGAGCAGGTATTCGATGTTTTCGCAGCCGCCCGACTGCGCTTCCGCGAGGCGGATCATCTGCGGCGAAAGATCGAGGGCCGTGACGCTGCCCGCGCGCGAAGCCAGGAGCCGCGTAAACGCCCCCGACCCGCAGCCTATCTCCAACACCTTTTCAGGGCGGGCCGGGAGGTGGCGCATGAGATAGTCATGATAAACGTCGCCCGCCCCGCCCCTGTGCCGCTCGGTCAGCAGCGCGATCCGATCAAACTCCTCACGTATCTGGTGCATCGACGCGCTCATCACCTTCTAAGCGGCGCGACGCCGGCACCGCCCGCCGCGCACACAACCGCAAGCCACACGAGTTCTCAATAAAAGCCGGCTTATTTCGCGGTCGGGCGCATGCCGCCGTTAGTCGCCGCCTACGCCGTGCAAACGGGCTGCCCCGCCTGCTCGATCTTAAGCATCCACCGCTTTTTGCACAGCCAGCGCATCCGAGTCCGCTCCCGGTGTTTTAGTTTGAGCTGTTGATCGACCCTGGGCGGAGAGCGCCGAACCGGCGACGGATGCCAGCGCGAGAAAGACTACAAGAACGGAGCGCATACATACCCCCTCTTAATTCTTACCGGCACAAGATAAAGATAAGCCACCTGACGGAAGGCCCCGCTTTATAGCGGGGCTCCGGTTTTTTCGATCTGCGCGTCCTTCGTTTCCGTGGTAAAGCGTTTGTATTCGCCGTAGGTTAAAGTCGTGTCGCCGGCGACGCCGTCGAAAAGCTTCGGGTAGTCCGCCCCGTTGAGGCGTACCACACCCGGCAGCCAGACGCCCTCGGGCAGGCGCGTCATTTCGATGAAGACGGCCGGAGGGGTTTCGCCCGGCGACGTTGTGGCGCCCGTGACCTTCGCGTCCTGAAGGGTCGAGGGCCAGCCGGCGAGCTTCGTCACGATTCTGTCTTTCGCATCAATCCAGATCGTGCCCCTGAGTAGCCTGATGTATTTCTCGGTGTTGTCGAACAGTGTGCCGGGGCGCGGGGCGAAACTGAAGACCAGCGTTTCGCGCCCGTTAATCTGCTCGCGCCCTGCCGGCGCCAAATCACACGTCTCCAGAAAAGTTTGCAGGACGAGCGCCACGTCCGCCGCGCTGACGCCGGACAGGCCGCGTTTGATCCTTATTCGGGGATACTCACCGAGCGGAAACATTCCGGACGTGCGGCCTGGACTCGACTCGGCCTGCTCGCCCGCGTGGCGCGCAATCTTGGCTTCCTCCGCCTCCAGGCGCTTGCCGGCGCGCAGGCGCTCCCTCTCCAACTCCTCCGGCGGCACAGGCACGCCGTTACGGTTCGTGACGATCAGTACGCCCACGGCGCGCGCGCCGCTTCTCAACATCGGGATGTACACCTCGTAGGTCGTCGTCTCTTCCTTTTTAACGCGCCCCTGCTTGTTCTTCTCGCGGCTCGATGACTTCAACACGTAGGTGTACTCCGCCATCATGTCGCCGGCGCCTCTACAGACGGCCTCTTTCGCCAGGGCGGCGGTATCGACTTCGCCTCCGATCGAGGCCGGCACTACTGATTCACAAACTTTCGGGATTGCCGTCGCACCCTTCTTCGCATCGATGCGGACTTGCGCGGCGGCGGAAGGCAGGATCGCCGCCATCATCACGGCAATAATGGGGATTCGTTTCACCGGGTACTCCTCATCAGACCTGATGGCGCTGCGCCGGGTAAAGACGCCGCACGAGGAAGGGATTTTAACCGAATGTTATAACTTGCGGGGAGTGCCTGACGGCCGGCGTCATCCGAACGCAACGCGCACGAGCGCCCTCGCGGCGGGGCGTTGAGTGCATGCCGTTGTTAGATTTCGCTGCCCCGCACGGCGCGCCGGGAAGGACTCGTGATAGACGCCGCGGGTGGATACTACTTCCTATCTTCCAGATATTCCAAAGGGCTTTCGGCCTTTAGATTCCGGCAGCCACTTTCGGGAGACGTTCTGGCGCGGCGTCGCGCGGCGGCATATTCAGCGGCGGCCGGCCGGCTGCGCCCTCGCTTCTTCAGGGGAGAGGAAGCGCGGGCGCGGGAACGAAACGGTGCGCCCCCTCACGTCCCGCCCTTTGAAGAAATCCACGACGACCGCTTGCACTTCCGCATCCGGCAGCGTCTCGTGCCCGCCGTTCTCCACGATCAGGTGCGCGCTGTCGGGGAAGCCCCAACGCACCTCCTCGGCCTGAAAGGGCGGCGTGTTCGTGTCCAGCGTGCCGCTGACGAAGAGGGCGGGGAGCGCGCTCCAAAGGCGGCCCGGTTGCGGCGAGCCGCTTCCCGGCACTCCGACGGCCTTACAAATCTCCGCGGTGCGCTGAAGGTTGACGTCGTCGAACAACGCCCGCGGCGTCTCCCGCCGCGCCTGGGCGAGCCGTTCCGCCGACCATCCGACGGAACAATCCACCGCGTTCGCCATCGGCGACCTCCCCTGGAAGCCGTTGTACAGGGGCTCCATGTAGCGCGCCAGGAGCGAATAGTCGCCCTGGTCGATGGTGTGGAGTAGTGCCGGGAGCCGCGCGTAGTTTCTGGCGTCGCTCATGCCGTGACGCACCAGCCACTGCAAGCCGATTTTGCCGACGCGGATTTGCACCGGGCGCTTGGTCTGCGCGTCGGTGACGGTGAGCGGCAAGGGGTTTCGCTCCAGCTTGCCCAGCACCCGCCGGTAGAGGGCCTCCATGTCGGGGACGAACTTGTTGACCGCGGCGTCTTCTCCGGCGAAATACGAGAGGGTCTTGATGAGCGTGTCCCACACGCCCGGCAAGTTGACCAGGTTGTCCGGGCCTTCGGTCGCGGCGAACGCGACGCGGTCGATGTGCTTGCCGTGCCGCCGGACGGCCGCCTGTGCCAGGACGGTTCCGTAGGAGTGCGCGATGAGGCTGACGCGCTC